>CAZWCV010000058.1:0-21207 GCA_964632725.1 uncultured Anaerolineaceae bacterium | reverse complement strand
TTCTATATACTCGCATTCAATGCCATTATCCGTCATTTGAACAATGTCGCTGGCATACAATCAATGAAAGGCTTTACTCGGTGTCCTCTGTGTATCCTCTGTGTACTCTGTGGTAAGCATTTGCATGACTTACTCGCAATTACTGAGGACACAGAGATTGTCGAAAAACTGGTACGAATTGTCATGTAAACCGGGTGGTTAGAGTCTTTCGCCAATAGCTTTGAGGCCGCTGCCGGTGAAGGCCAGCACGAGCTCGGCGGATTCGCTGAAGTGCGCGCGAATCCGCGGCAGGGCGGCGGTCGTCACGGCGCTGGTCGTTTCGATCATGAAGCCGGCGGCATGCATGGCTCGCTGCGCGCGCAGAATCGCTTCGTTGTCGACGCGCAGGGCTAAGCCGTCGCTGTTGTAGAGCGCCGCCAGGATTTGCTCGCCGCGTGCAGGCTGGTCGACCAGGATGCCATCGGCCACGCTGTGGGCGGGCGTCATCGGAGGCGGTTGCTGCGCTCGCGCTTCCCAGCCGCGAACGATGGGGTCGACGCCGGCCGATTGCACGGCGATCATGCGTGGCAGTGCATCAATCAGCCCGGCGTCCAGCAGCGCGCGGAAGCCGCGGTAGTAGCCTAGGAAAAGCCCGCCATGCCCGACCGGCGTGACGACCGCGTCAGGCGCGCGCCGGCCCAGCTGCTCCCAGGTTTCCCAGGCGGCGGTCTGCTGCCCCAGCGCGAACCAGGGGTTCCAGGCGTGGCTGGCGTAGGTGGCGCTCTCGGCCGCGGCGTAGACATCGGCCAGGTAGTCGCGCGACTCGACAATGGCGCCGCCGAAAGCGCGGATCAGCCGTTTTTTGCTGGCGACTGCAGTGGCCGCCGGCACATAGACAGTGGCTGCCAGCCCGGCCGCGCCGGCATAGGCGGCCAGAGAGGCGCCGGCGTTGCCTGAGGAATTGTCGATCACGTCCGCGGCGCCGAGGGCGGCCAGGTGGTTGAGCATGACGGCGAATCCGCGATCTTTGAAGGACCCGCTGGGGTTGAGATACTCCAGCTTGGCGTGGAAAGGAATGCCATCGATCAAGGCGGGCGCCAGGGGCGTCATGCCTTCGCCCAGGCTGAAGCGCCGCGCCACCGGCAGCATGGCCGCGTAGCGCCAGAGCGAGAAGTCCCTCGCGTTAATGGCCGCGGGGTCAAAGGGCGGCAAGTCGACCAGATCAAGCGAGCCCTCGCAGCTGCGGCAGCGCCAATCCAGGGCGGCCGCTATCGATCCACAGGCATTGCATCGGGCGCTGGTCATCGCTTGTCCAGTTCAGCCATAGACGGTGCGGCCCAGTTTATTCCATTCCAATGTTGTTCGGCTATACTTAAGATGAACAGTAATCGAACAAAGCAAGCAATGCGAAACCGTCGCTGAAAAATGGACAGATACTCAATAATCGAAAACTGTAGGGGCGTTTCGCTGAAACGCCCGAAAACTAGCCCAAGAGCGATATGAGCGGGCTGGCAAAATTGCCGGCGGGTGGCTCAGCGAGCCGCCCCTACCGTCTGTGTGTCCGCGTAGCAGGCAGGCTTGTCATTTGCGCGCCGGCTTGTTACATTGATTCGTCTACCAGAAGGATGATGCCCGACTATGAGCGTCACCGACCAATTTGACAGACCTTTGCGCGACCTGCGGATTTCGGTCACGGACCGCTGCAATTTCCGCTGTCCCTACTGCATGCCGGCCGCTGTCTTCGGCGAGCGCTATCAATTCCTGCCCAAACCGCAGTTGCTGACCTTTGAAGAGATCACGCGGCTGACGCGCATCATTGTTCGTCTGGGCGCGGTGAAGATCCGGCTGACGGGCGGCGAGCCATTGCTGCGCCAGGACATTGAAGCGCTGGTCGCCATGCTCAGCGCTGTCGACGGCGTGGACGACCTGGCCATGACCACCAACGCCTATTTGCTGCCGCAGAAGCTGGACGCGCTTAAAGCCGCCGGCCTGAAGCGTCTGACCATCAGCCTGGATACGCTGGATGATGAGATCTTCCGCGTCATGAACGGGGGGCGCTCCGGTGTTGACAAGGTGCTGGCGGGCATCGCCGCGGCCGAATCCGCGGGTTATACGCCGCTGAAAATCAACGCCGTGGTCCAGCGCGGGCTCAACGATCATACGCTGGTTGACCTGGCGCGATTCTTCAAGGCGCGCGGCCATATTCTGCGCTTCATCGAGTACATGGATGTGGGCAACCGAAACGGCTGGAAGATGGACGAGGTGGTCCCGTCCGCCGAAATCGTCGAGCGCATCCACGCCGCCATGCCGCTGGCGCCGGCCGCCGGCAATTATTTCGGCGAGGTGGCGCGGCGCTATCGTTACGCCGACGGCGAGGGCGAGATCGGCTTGATCAGCTCGGTGACGCAGCCCTTTTGCGGCTCGTGCACGCGTATGCGCCTGTCCCCGGAAGGCGAGATTTTCACCTGTCTCTTCGCGACCGAGGGCAGGAGCTTGCGCGACCCCATGCGCGCCGGGGCGAGCGACGAGGAACTGGAGGCGATCATCCGCGCAACCTGGGGCGCTCGCATCGACCGCTATTCTGAGATTCGCAGCTCGCTGACCGACGACGTCCGAGACCGCCGCAAGAAAGTCGAGATGTACCACATCGGCGGTTAGCGCCCGCGCCGCGCTTCCTTTGCGCCTCGTCTTCGGGACCGTCCTCAGAGTGAATATCGTAGGGGCGATTCGCTGAAACGCCGCTTGGTTTAGGTAAGTTCTCCGACGGGCGGCTCAGCGACCCGCCCCTGCTGCTAGCGAATTGGATCGGGTTAATACTTTCATGTGAGCCAAGCCGCGACTTGCAAGCGACCGCGACCTGGCTGTGGAAAACGGACCAAGACGGTTGCGAGGGCTTGACGCCGGCTTAACTTGCCAAGCGCGCGGACGCTGTGGTATTGTCGCTGCTTGAGTTTGACGGGCAAGATGCGACGAGGACTGCGATGACCAATTCGGACTTTGAACTTACTGGACAAACCGCGCTGATCACTGGCGCGGGACGCGGCATTGGTTTGGCGACGGCGCGCCGATTGGCCGCAGCCGGCGCCGATGTCATCATCGCCGAGTTTATCGCGGAGAACGGCCGGGCCGCCGCCGCCGAAATCGAGCGCATGGGGCGCAAGTCGCTGTTCATTGAAGTGGACGTGCGCCGCTCCGACAGTGTGGAGCGCATGGCGGCAAGCGCGCTGGCGGCTTTCCCGCAGATTGACATCCTGGTCTGCAACGCCGGCATCGCCCAGGCCGTGCCCGCTGAAGAATGCAGCGATGAAGACTGGCTCAATATGATGGCGATCAACCTCAACGGCGTTTTCTGGTGCTGCCGCGCTATCGGGCGGCACATGCTGGAGCGGGGCGGCGGCGCCATCGTCAATCTGGCCTCCATGTCCGGCATGATATCGAATACGCCGCAGCCGCAAGCGCACTACAATGCGGCCAAAGCCGGCGTCATTCTGCTCACCAAGTCGCTTGCCGGCGAATGGGCTGACCGGGGCGTGCGCGTCAATTGTGTTTCACCGGGTTATATCGGCACGGACATGACCGCCGAAGGCATGGCCAATATGGACTGGTACCCGACCTGGCTGGAAATGACGCCGCAGAAACGGGTCGGCGCGCCCGAAGATGTGGCCGCGGCGATTTACTACCTGGCCTCGCCGGCCGCCAATTACACTACTGGCAGCAACCTGGTTGTGGACGGCGGCTATACAGCCTGGTAAACGGCGGGCAATCCACGGCCGGGAAGAGCCCGACCGTGAATCCGACTATTGAAAAGCGGGGCAGGGTTTGGCGCGGTCAGGTACGACCGTATCATTGCGGATCCAGCCCGATATTGAGCCGTCGTCGACCGCGACATTGACAAAATACCAGATTTCGCCGACTGGATTCCGGTCTTCGCGCTCTTGCCTCAGAATGGACACCACCGTTCCGGTCGGCAAATAGCCCACGATCGGCGTGCCCGTCCGTGTTGTTGGCCGGGCGCGCACGTTGATGGAATTGAGATTGAGCACAACCGCGCGGCAGAGCTCCTGAGGCGTAGGCGTCTCGGTGGGCGTGATGGTGGCGGTGGGCGTATCGCTGGCTGTCGGCGTGATGGTGGCGGTGCGCGTGAGCGTGGCTGTCTCGGTCGCCGTATAGGTGGGGGTCGGCGTCAGGGTATCGGTGGGCGTTCCCGTCTCGGTAGGCGTCAGGGTGTCGGTAGGTGTATGGGAGGGCGTGAAGGTGGCGGTTGGCGTCGGCGTGATGGTCGGCGTGGCGGTAAACGTGGGCGTGAAAGTTGCCGTCGGGAAGAAGATCGCCTCCAGTTGCTGGCGATTCATGGCGGCGACTGTGCCGCCGATGGCGACCAGGATGAACAGAATGAAGAGAGCCACCAGACGCCCGCGGTTTCGGCGCCTGCGGATGACGCCGTCAATGCGGGAGATGTCGGCGCGGCGCCCAAGGATGCGGAAGGGGTCTTCGCGCAGGGTATCAAGCCAGGTTTGGGCTTCGCGATTATTGCCCTCTTGCAGCGCCTCTTCGGCGCGCTCCAAATAGCGCGTAAACAAGTCATTCACCGTGGCGCGATAGCGCTCGTCCTGGGCGTAGTCGCCCACCATTTCCGCCAGCATCTGGCGCGCTTGCGCCAGCTCAGCATCAAAGTTCTGCGAAACCAGGGCTTGCGCCCGGCGGATCGCCTGCTGCGCGCGCGCGATATCGGCCTGCTGGTTGCGCGAGCGCATCAGCAACTCGGAGAAGGTGCTATCGGTCGGGTCCAGCTCCAGGCCGAGCTCCATCAGCTTGATGGCCGCGTTCATCAGCAAGATGCGTTCGTCCAGTGTGGTCGAGTTGCTGGCGTGGTTCAGGGACATCTGCGCCTGGTCGCTGACCTGGCTGCGGATGCCGGCCAGCTTGTTGTCCATCTCCTTCTGCATTTGCGCCAGGCGCTGGCTGTTTGGCAGTAGTTGGCGCGCGTGCGACAACAAGGAGCTGACGCCGGCGACCTGCGCCACCTGGTCTTCCAGCGCGCCGCCGATGGTATTCACGTTGACGGCGATCTGGTCGTAGTCGCGCTGGATGCGCCGCAGCATCTCCAGCCGTTCTTCGGCTTGCGGGTCATTGGGCACGACGCGCAGCGCGCCTTCATATTTGCGCAGGGCCTCGGTCCAGTTGTCATTGGCCATCAGCCGGTCGCCATCGGCCATCAGCTCGCGCGCCAAGGCCAAATCCTGAATATCCAGAAGCGCCTGCTCGACGTCTTTCCAGGTGAGGATGCCGTCGCGCTCGGCCAGTTCGCGGGCTTCGCGGTACAAGCCCGAGGCCTGCTCGTAGTTGCCGGCGCGCACCAGCGAATTGGCGCGGTTGTAGGCGACGCGCGCCTCAAAGGGAATGCGGTGATCCGGCACGATGCCGCGGATGAGATTGTCTTCCGACTTTTCGCGGTATTCGAGCGCGGTGGGGTTGTTGGCCTGGATCGCCAAAATACGGTTGGCGACATCAATCGTCTGCTGATATTCGCCGGAATAATAGCTTTCTGTGAGGGACTTCAAGAGTTCATCTATGGCCGTGGACGCGGGCACAGCGCGGCCGGCCGCGGCCGGTTCCGTCCGGTCTCTTGGCGGCGTCTCAAGCGGCGGGTAGTCGCTTGAACGGCCAAGCGCGGGCGCTGGCGGCGGTTCAGCGGCGGCTGCGGCGCGTGAAGGCGGCGCGGAGCGCTCGGCGGCGTCGCTCGCGGGCGCGGAGCGTACATTGTGGCGCGCGAATATGTCTTGCACGCGCTGCCTGGCTTGCGCGCTGTGGGCGCCCGCTTGCTGCAGCAGACTGATGGCGTCTTGATAGCCGGGGTCCATGCGCAGGGCGTCGGAAAGGATATCAATAGCTTCGTCGATGTCGTCGTCATCGCCGGCGATTTCGATGCGGATGCGCGCGCGGCGGACCAGCCCGCGCAGCGCGGCGGTATTGGGGCGCGCCTGACTGGTCTGGCTGCCGGCGATCTCGGCGAACAAGTCTTGCGCGACCTGCTCCAGGGGCGTATTCTTCGCCTCCATCAGCAGGTCGCGAGCTTCCTGTTCCATTTCGCCGAGCATTTGCGGGTCAACGGTCGCGCGGGCTCGCTGTCGCAGTTCCTCGATTGCCCTCTGTAGGTCCTGCATAAGGGGCATTCCTATATCCGCGCTGCCTGCGCATCGGCGTTTGCAGGGGCGCTAGCGGCGATCGTGTACTGGAACAAGCGCCATACCAAGACGGGGGATTCTGTGATAGAGTTGGGCGAGATCAAATTCCAACTGCGGTCAACCAATCATGGCATCATTTCAGCATATCAGACCGAGATACAAACTAATCTTATTCTATAATATCAAACACGACAAACAAGACCAATACTATCGCTACATGCTCAGCAGTTTCGTGCCGGCGATACAGAAATTGGGCGTATACATGCACATGGTGTGGCATATCGCCTACGGAGACCACCCGCGCCGCAAGATCGAATTCGTCACCGAAAGCTCCGATATACTGCGCCGACTTTTTCTCAGCGACGAATGGGATGAGCTTGAAAACAAGCTGCGGCGTTATGTCGACGACTACGAGCGCAAAGTGGTTGACTACCGCAACGGCTTCCAGGTATAGACTCACTCCTCAGGCGAATCATGGATTACTGCGGGAAGCGCTCAGCCCTTGGCGGCGCGCTGCTTTCACTTGCAAAACATCGCCGTCAGCGTAGAATGAGAAATATAGCGAAGCGCGCGGGCAAAGGCGTTAAAACCAGATGGATCAGATTGATTTGCTGCCCTTGTTGCAAGGCTGGCCGGAATTCCTCCAGCACATCATAATTGACATCTTCCCCTTTGCTGTCGCGCTGCTAATCATACTCATACTGCGAGCGCTAATGACGGCGATCTTGCTTCGTCCCATGCGCGCGCTAGTTGGGCGGTCGAGCGCCGACATCGACGACAAGCTTCTGGAAGCGAGCGTTTCGCCGTTGCGAATCGGCGTGGTCGGGTTGTCACTAATCCTGGTCACCTTTCTGTTTAGCTTTGACGCGCCGGTGGAAGACCTGGCGACCACTGTCGGGCGCGCGCTAATGATCGCGGCCCTCTTTTACGCATTGGCGCGCTGGTTTGAAGTATTCTCGTTACAGCCGGAGGCCTTGGCGCGGGTAACCGGCTGGGCAATACCGGAGCGCCTCTTGCCCTTCCTCAATACTTTGCTTAAATGGCTGATTATCGCGCTGGGCGCCATCTTCGTTCTGCAAGAGCTGAACTTTGACGTCGCCGCGCTGATCGCGTCGCTGGGTGTGGTTGGCATCGGTATTTCGCTGGCGTCGCAAAATACCGTCAGCAATATGTTTGGCTTTGCGGCGATCGTTTCGGACAATCCCTTCAAAGTGGGAGACTTCATCAGAACGCCCGATATCACCGGCATAGTCGAAAATGTCGGCGTGCGCTCAACGCGCGTGCGTCAGCTGGACCAGGCGCTGATCACCGTGCCTAACAACGCCTTGACTGACGCCGTGGTCGTGAACCTGTCGCGTATGGAGAAACGCCGCCTTGATGTCACCTTGACTTTCACCTACAGCACATCGACCCAACAAATGCGCGATGTGGTGCGGCGCATCCGCGAGCTGTTGGAGAACACCGACGATATTGACCCGGAGTCGGTCATGGTGCATTTCGTCGATTTCAACTCCAGTTCCCTGGATGTCCGCGTGATTTGCCAGGTGCTGCTGCCGGATTTCCGCAAATTCACGGCCAAGAAAGAAGCCATCTTCCTGGAGATCATGGCGATTGTGGAGTCGCTCGGCATCGACTTTGCCTTCCCCAGCCGTTCGCTTTACATCGAGTCGACGCCGGAACGCGCGGCAAGTCAAGCGCCTGCCGACGAAGAAGAAGCGGCTGACCCCGCCTCCGCCCAGACATGACCAGCGCGCTGATGGCGGCTCTGGCGTTCAGCCAGTCTGATCTTGAGGCGAACCGCCGCGGCGCGCTCAGTCCGGCGCAGGCGGCGCGCTTGCGGTCGTCGCGCCGGCGCCAACTGGCTGTCGCGCTGCTGCTTTTCGTCAGTCTGGTTATCGTGGCGACAATACTCATTTTCGCGGGGCAGCGGAGCGGAAATCCAATTCTGGGCTGGGCCGGCGCGGCGCTGATCCTGATCAACGCCCTGATCGTCGGCGCGATGGGGCGCGGCTACATGCGCGTCGGCGGCGACCTGCGGCCCGGCAATGTCGAGGTTTTGGCCGGCGAGGTCGAACGTGTGCTGCGCCGCGGGCGGCAGGCCGACAGCTATCTGATTCGCATTGAGGGCGCCAGCTTGCAGGTGAGCAAAGCGGTATTCTTGGGTTTCCAGCATGAGGCGCCCTATCGCATTTATCGCGCGGCTCATTCCGGCTTGCTGCTGTCTGTCGAGCCGCTCGAGTGAGCGCGGCGAGGGCGGGTCGCGCTTTACTGGGAGATTTGATGCTTTGCGGCGTAAGTTGAATGAGACTGGGCTAGCCGAGGGAGCGCATTGATTAGGCAAGACCGACACCGGCTTTTGCTGCCGCTGCTCGTATTCCTGCTGGTCGCGCTGTATCTGACTGCGCCCGCGCTCGAGTCTTTTTCCAGCCGCTATCTGGGCCAGGAATCCGGCGACGCCTACAAGATGGCGCGTCATATCTGGTGGTTCAAGACGGCGCTGCAAAATGGCGACGATATCATCGGGCAGACGCTGCTTGGTTATCCGGAAGGGTATACGCTCTTTCGCCTGTGGGCCAATCCGCTGCAGTTTTTTCCCATGTGGTTCTTCGCCTTGTTCATGCCCCTCGCCGCTGCCTACAACCTGGGCATGCTGCTGACCCTCATTCTCAACGGCATGTCGATGCTGCTGCTGGCGCGGCGCTGGCTGCCGCCGCGGCATGAGTTTCCAGCGATATTGGCGGGCCTGGTCTTCATGATATTCCCGGCCATGCAAGGTCATCTGGCGGCGGGTCATGCCGGGCTGCTGGCGCAATGGCCGGCGCCGCTGTTCATTCTGCTGCTTTTTGATTATGCCGATTCGGGCGGCTCACAGCGCTTTCTCGGCGCGGCGCTCTTTTTTTTCCTGGCGGCGCTGGGCCACAGCTTGCAGACGCTCTATATGCTGGCGCCCTTGACCGCGTTGTTTTTCGTGGCGCGGCTGTACAAGCGAGATTACGTTGGCGCGGCGCGCTTGATCGCCGTGGCCTTGGCCGGCTGCGCTGCGCTGCTGTTATTTCTTTCGCCGGTCATGTCGGAGGCTTATCAGCGCTCGACTGCAAGTATTGGGGCCGGCTATGTGCGTGACAGCGTTGACGCGACCGGCTTGCTGTCGCCCGCTGACGGCAATCCCTTTTGGCGCAGGCTGGCCGCGCAACCGACCGGGTCCGCCTTTGCAAATACGGGAGACGGCGCCGGCTATATCGGTGTTCTGGGCGGTCTGCTGGCGCTAATCGGCATCCTGTGGCGGCGGGAAGCGCGTTGGTGGCTGCTGGCAGCGCTGGCGGCCTGGACGCTGGCGCTGGGCCCGGTGCTGAAGATCGGGGGCCAGGCGATATCGGCTTTCGTCGCCGGCTATGAAGCGGTCGTGCCCTTGCCTTACGCCTTCCTGATGAACTTGCCGCTTTTCGAATTGGCGCGGATCCCCGAGCGATTCATGTTGCTTTTCGCCCTCGCTTTCGCCATGCTGGTCGGTTTTGGCGCGGCGGCATTTTGGGCCGGTCGCTTCGTCCAGCGGCGCCAGCGGTATGCGCGGGCGGCCCTGGCCATCGGGCTCTGTTTGCTGCTTGTTGAAGACTACCGGCTGTCGCCAGCCTTCCCCACGCTGCCGGCTGAGATACCGCAGGCGATCTACGCATTGCGCGAGCGGCGGGACATACGCGCAATCTACAACGCGCCCTACGACAATGCGCTGGCGGCGAAAGAAGCGCTGCTGTTGCAAACCGCGCACGGCAAGCCGCTGATCGCCAGCCATGACGACAGCGGGCGCGCGGATACGGCCCGTCTGGAGCTGCTGGCCAGTTTCCGGCCGTCGCTGCTGAGCAATGCCAACGCCGATGTGGTCATCTTCAACAAGGCGCAGGCCGCCAGGAGCGCGCAAATGGACCACTTGCAGCGGGCGCGACAATGGTTGGGCGAGCCCTTCTACGAAGACCAGCGTTATGCAGTCTTCGACACGCCCTTCACGCCGGAGCAGACGGCCAAGCTGCATTCAACCCGTTGGGAGGGGCAGACGCATGTCACGTACATCTACAAGCAGCAGCCGGGCTGGATGGAATACAGCGCCAACCTGGAAGCGGCCAACCGCCGCGTACACCTGTCGTTAAACGGCACGCCGCTGGAAACGCTGCAGGTCAGCGGTCGCATACCCGTGTCCATCCCGCTGCCGATGGCGCGCAGCGGCTATCACACCTTTCGCATCGCGCTCGATCCGCCTTGCCCCGAGCGTATCGATACCGAGCTGCTTTACTGCCAGTCTGTCGACGTCGACAGCGTCGACACGCGCATCCTGACCAACGGCGCGATCTATGACCCCATCCGCATCGCCGACGGCATCGTGCTGGCGGGCTATTACCTGCCCAAGCAATTCGAAGACGAAGTCGCCATACGTCTGTGGTGGCGCTTTGAAGCGGACCGCAGCAGCAACGATGTGCGCTTCGTACACATCCTGGATGAGGAGGGCCTGCCCGTGCGCGACCGCCCCGACGATCACTCCTTTGGCGAGATCGCCGGCGGCAGTGAATTGACGGAGACGCTGATATTGGATACGAGCCAGCTTGCGGAGGGCGAATACAGTGTCTTGACCGGTTGGTATGAGTTGCCCTTCGCCATCCGCTATGATGTGCTGACCAATGTAGAAGGCGCCGAAAATGACACGGTGGTGCTTGGTCAAATCCGCGTGCGAAACTGAGGTCGCCGCTTCAGTTCTCGACTGCGCTGACTTAAAGAGGACAATACTTTCATAAGATTTGCGCATTATTCTGCGGACTACAGGTCTGATAATGAGGGAGGCACTGCCATGAAACGCGTCGCGGGACTGGTACTGGCGCTCTGTTTGCTGCTCGCGCAGTCTGCTGGCGCGCTTGATTTTGACACCGCTAACTATCGCAAGACGATGATTCAGATGTTAGGCGCCGCCTCTGACGCGACGCGTGGGCGGCTCATTGATGTGGCGGTTTACGATGCGGTAGCCGCGTCCGGCGACCGGCTCTATCTGGCGCCGCTGATCGACATCGCCTATTTCGGGCGCAGCGCCGAGATCAACCGGGCCGTCATCGAAACGCTCAATGCGCTGACGGGCGAGAATATGGGCTGGCGCGGTTACTTCGAGTGGGCCGGCGCCAACGACATCCCGCTGCCGCCGTTTTACGACGAATTCAAGGGCCAGCTGCTGGCGAGCTTCGTCGATCCCGAGTTCACGCGATTCTTCAAGCCCGGCGTCGCCGAGACTGCCGCGATCAATTTGGTCGAGCCGGTTTGGGGCGGGGTCACCGTCGATGGCATTCCTTCGCTGGTCAACGCGCGGCAAATCACGCCGAAAGAGGCCATCGACGAAGGTTTCGCGCACGTGGACTTCTGCCGCGATGACGATTGCAGCTATCCGGCCGCCGATGAACTGGTCTTCGGTCTCAGCTTCGATGGCGACAGCCGCGCCTATCCCTTGCGCCTGCTGAATTGGCACGAGATGTTCAACGATGTCATCGGCCACGCGCCGCTATTCGCGGAACCCGGCGGCGAGCAGGTCTGCGACTTCCGCGCGCCCACGCCCTTCGAAGTGCGCGCGCGCTCAGGCGACGACTGGCTGCTGATCTACGGCCGCTCAGCCGATTGCCCGCGCTCGGGCTGGCTGCGAAGCGCGGACGTGGTCTGGCTTGACGACCCCGCGCCGGAATTGCCGGATCTCGAGACGGGCGGCGAGGCGCTGAGCGTCGGCCCGCGCGGCCGCGTGGACGGCAAACCGGTGATGCTGGCTTACTGCACCCTCTGCGGCGCCGGTGTGCTTTACGACGTCAGTATCCCCGACCTGGCCTACACGTCTGTCGCTGGCGAGCGCGTTGAACTGGGGGATACGGTGCTGGAATTCGGCTCCACTGGTATGCTGATGCGCTCGAACAAACTGATGTACGATCGCAATACCGATACGGTCTGGAACGCCATCACCGGCGAACCGGCCTTCGGCCCGCTGACGACGAGCGGCGTCGCGCTGGATGTGCTGCCGGTGGTGGTCACCGATTGGGCCAGCTGGCTGGAGGCGCATCCGGAAACCAGCGTGTTAAGCCTGGATACCGGCTTCCTGCGCAACTACACAAATGGCGCCGCCTACAGCGACTACTTCAACAGCGCTGACCTGATGTTCCCGTCCTGGCAGCAAGATACCGCCGTGATCGAGAACAAGGACATGGTATTCGCGCTGCGCTTGCAGGGCCAGGCCAAAGCCTACCCCTTGGCGACCATCATCCCCGAGCGAATCATCAGCGACCGCGTCGGGCAGACGGAGCTCGTGATCATCGCCGAGGCGACTCCCGAGCGCGACTTCTTTGAACCGGGTGGCGCCGCGGTCCGCGCCTACGAGAGCGACGGGCTGGTGTTCAGCGCCGGCGACGACAGCATGACGCTGGCAAGCGACGATGGCCGCCACTGGCAAATCACCGAAGGCGCGCTTATTGCGGACGATGGCGAGCGCCGCGAGCGCATTGCCGGACACCTGGCATACTGGTTCGGCTGGTTCGGTTTCTATCCGGACACGCTGGTCTACGGCGAATAGACATTTAGCCGAGGCGCTTGCGTTTGGGTTTGCGCTTGCGCTTTTCGGCTAGCTGCAAGTCATAGGCTTGCGCGCGGTCTTGTGGCGCCAGCCTGCTGTGATAATCGCTGACGCCTCTTTTATATTCCAGGCGCTGAACCTGCTCAGCCAGTTCGGATTGCGGATCAGCGCCGGCCAGCAGTCGACCGCGCGGGCTGCCCAGCCGGCTCCAGCGGCGTTCCATGTCCGCCCGCGGCGAGCGACCCAGCAGGTAGCCATCCGCCCGCATGTCGGTCTCGTGTGTGTTCTGCGCGTCCCAGGTTGGCCCCAAGCGTTTGAGCAAAAAGAGGCCTAGCAAACCCAAGAGCGGCGCCCAAAACCAATTGGCGCCCAGGCCTGGCGCAACGACAAGCGAGAGCGCAATGATCATTAGCGTCATTTGATTCAGGCGCTTCCGCTGAAGGTCAGGCATGGCTCAGTGTCTTTCTCGCCGAGCCCTTTGCCCGGCTTGGTCGCGTCTGTCCAGATTTTCAATCTTGTCTTCGAGGAACTGCTCGCCGAAAGAATCGCGATAGGCCTCGCGGACCAGGTTGCGGCGCGCTGTTGTGATGAGGTTGTCGTCGTGGATGCCGGCCGCTTCGTATTCGAAGGAAGCGGTCGACTGGCCCGCGCCGCGGCGCATGGCCACCAGTACGCCCAGGCTAGCGCCGAGCAGCGCGCCGGCGACCGCGCCTTCCGCTAGCCCTTCGGCGGCCAGGAAGAATGCCAGCGCGCCAGCGCTCGCGCCGACCAAGGCGTAAACGATGAGTCGGGTCATGTCGCTGCTTCCGGCTCCTTAATTTGTGTCGCGCTTGTCCGCCCGGTGCGAGGCGCCGGCACCGGACGCTGACCGGCGAATCACTTGCGTGCGCAGTCCAAAAAAAGCGCCGATTGCCGCGCCGATGAAGGCGCCGTCAAGCAGGGCGCTCAAGTCAAAGCCGCTGAGGGCCAAGCCGGCAACCGCCCCGATAATGGCGCCAGTCAATATGGCCATGATCAGCCGCTTGAGTATCTGTTTCATTGCCCCCAATTCCACACGCATGTCGCTGAGAATGATTTCCGCGCGCCTGCTAAAGAGACTACCACAGGCGGGGAGCGGCCGCATTAGGGTGGTTGAGAGTGGAATGCCCGGGACGCGCCGGCAAAAGCAGCCGCTGTCGAGACCGGATGGTCTGACTTGCGTTAGCGTTTCTCGGCTCGCCGCTCGAAGAAGGCCTGCATGATGCCGCGCACTTCATCCGAGGCCAGCCGCTCGCCGATCATTTCCAGTTCCAGGCGCATCGTCTCCTCGACTGCCTGCCGACCCCCGCGGCGCAGCAGCATCTTGGTCTGGCGCAAGGCTTCGGGCGGTTTGGACGCCAGCTGCTCGGCTTTGGACCAGGCCAGCCGCTCCAGTTCCTCAGCCGCGACCACGGCGTTGACGATCCCGCAGTCTCGCGCCCTTTCCGCGCTGAATGCTTCGCCCAGCATCAGCAGCTCGGCCGCGCGTCCGTAACCGAGCATGCGCGGCAGCAGGTAGGTCGAGCCGGCTTCGGGTAGCAGGCCGAGGTCGATGAAGGCGAAGTTGAATTTGGCGTCCGCGGCGGCATAGACCAGGTCGCAGTGCAGCAGCATGGTCACGCCCACGCCGACGGCCACGCCGTTGACCGCGGCCACGACGGGCGCCTGAGCCGCCGCGATGGCGTGGATGAAGCGGGCGGCGGAGTCCGAGCCGGGCTCGCTGAGGAAGCTATTCAGGTCATTGCCGGCGCAGAAGCTGTCGCCGCTGCCGGTGAGGGTGATGGCGCGGATGGCGGGGTCGGCGTCGGCGCGCTCAATGGCTGCGCGCAGGGTGTCGTACATGGCCGGGGTGAGGGCGTTCTTTTTCTGCGGCCGGGTGAGCTGGATACGCAGGATGTGGCTGTCGAGGGTGGAGGAGATGTTGGGCATTTTGACTTCCGTAGAATTTATCAGGGACTCAAATGAGCCCCTGTTGAGATCAATTATCGGCTCATTGCCATGGCCAGGTCAAGTGGATTCAATTCGCTAAACCACTCCTTACCCTTGACATGACCCGGATGGGTAACGTTCTTGCTGGCTAGGTGTCGGTGTAAAGAGCTCTCTACGCCGTACGCATCGTCCACGGACGATATACTGACATAGTTCAACTTGCTGTTGACGTCGCGCTGTACAGCGGCGAGGCGTGTTGCCGGATCCTTAGTAACGCCGATCTTATAGACGTTGTTGGCCTTGTCGTACATCACGTACTGACAGCTGTTTTTGCATACGTCGTCGGCCAAATGCTTGAAGTTCTTGGCATGATTCGCCGAGTTCACAAGTTTTGATGGCGCGCCCATAGTGTGGGTCAAGTCGTCGACTGTTTTCGATACGCCGGTTGCGACTTTACCTATAGTTTGCCCCGCGATGTCGTCGACAACATCAAGTGCAGGCTTTCCCACTTTCCCGACTACATCAATTGCTGGCAATGCCAAATCATCCACAACGCCAATTATGGGCTGAACCGCGCTGCTCGCTATCGGGACAATTGGAGCAAGAATGATGCCGCCTACTCCAAAAACGCCGCCGAAAAGCGCCCCATCTGCGCCTCCTCGAAACGCGCCGTACGCAGCGTCTTGAGCAACTTGTCTGTTCAACTCACCATGATCTTGGTAACTCGTCACGGCCCCTCCAACAGCGCCAGTACCGGCGCCAACAACTGCGCCTATACCTGCGGCGACAAGCACCGGCTTAGCTATTGCTGCAACTCCGGCGACAATTGCTGGAATGAATATCATGTCACTTGATCCTGGGATTCTCTTCTGATGCACTAAATCCTAGCGGACCTGGAACTGTCATTCCCCCTCAATAACTAGGGGGTATCGCACCTCCCCCAGCAGCTCCAGCACGCGCGCGAGGCGCTGCTCCACCCGGTGATGCGCCAGGGCATGTTGCCGCGCCGCCGCCGCCATGCGCTCGCGCTCTTCATTGTGCGCCAGGTAGTAGCGCGCCTTTTCCCGCAAGTCGGCGTGATCGCTGAAAGTGACCAGGTGCTCGCCGATGCTGAACTGCTCGGCCACGCCGGGCCGGTCATCGACGATTTGGAAGACGCCCAGAGCGGCGCATTCAAAAAGGCGCAGGTTGACGCCGTAGCGCATGGTGTCGCCGTGGGTGTTGAGGCAAATCTTGACCGCGGACAGGACGCGCAGCATGCTCTCGCCCAGGGCGTAGCCGCGGTGGAAGGGCTGCAGCGCGGCGGGCACATCATGCACGCTCCAGATGCCCAGGTCAAAGTCGCGCAGGCTCGCCAGCGCCGCCACCCGCTCGCTGTACAAGTGGTCGGGCACGAGCGTGCCGACAAAGCCGATATCGCAGAAGGTTTCGCGCGGCTTGTCGCTGTCGGGCGGCTTGTGGAAGTCGGGGTCGATCGACGAATAGGGCAGATGCGCCACCTGCCCTGCGCCCAGCTCCCGCCATTGCGCGCCATGGTAGCGGTCGTTGACCAGCACCAGGTCGTACAGGGGCGCGGCCGCCCGCTCGTTTTGGCTGGAGAATACGATGGGCGAGTCGCCGTGCACGAAGAGGACTTTGCAATTGTGCTCGCGCTTGAGCTGTTCCAGCGTGGCGGGCAGAATCTCGCGGTTGCCGCCGGACAGCCAGACGAGGTCGGGCCGATAGCGCCGCGCCTGCTCCAGCAGCAGGTGATTGCGGCGCTGCAGATCAGGTTGAAGTCGCGGCGGGATGCGGCGCAGCAGGCCGGCCAGGAGTTTGCGTGGGGTCAGACCGGCGCGGAAGACTTCGTTGTTCAGGCGGGCGATGTCTCGCCGCCCGAAGCCGGGCAGGTTGCGCCAGAAGACGTCGATGTCGTAGCCGGCGTTGCGGAATGCGCGCGCCCAGGCGTAGAGTTCCATGCTGCGGGGGAAGAGGGGCGGCGGGTCGCTTTGAGACGCGGCTCGGATGTCATCCGCCAGTTCCTTGGGATGGTGAAGCGAGGCGATGAATAGCAAACGGCGGGGCATAGCTGGGCGGCGGTTGCTAAGCGCCGGTCCGGTATTCTTCTTGCCAGTAGTTTTGCCAGAGCGCCTCCGGACCGTCGTCGGCAATTCTTTGCAATACCTTCCAAACGAGTTTTGAGCCGAACTGCCTTTGGGCATCGGGGAAAAGATCTGCTTGCCACTCCCAAATGTGTCGCTTCAATTCTTCAATCTCTTCGAGAAGGCCTTCTCCCCCAGGCCAATGGCTGAAAAGAATTTGCTTGTCGAATTGATCCTTCTGGGTTAACCAATGTAGGGTGAGCGCCAGCACTGTTCCGTCATCCACCAGTCCACTGACTTGCGGCTTGTCTTGGTCTTCAGGTATCAAGTCGAGTGTGCTAAAGACATAGTTTACCGCCACCATCAGCGGGGTCTTGAATTCATAGGTCAGGCGATCGTCGTCGATCAGGCGGATGAGCAAGTCCAAATACGGCGCCAAACAGAGCAGGATCCTCGTTTCCGGCGAATCCTGATTTGTCGCCACCCAGCGTACCAAGGGCTCTTCCCACTGGCGCAGCCAATGCGCGCTGAATGCGCCGACCGTCAACTGCAACTGTTCGTTGATTTCGAGATTGAGCTCGGTTTCAGCGAGGCACTCGGTCAGCAGCTCTACTGTGCGCAGTGCATTGTCGCGGGTCGCCAAATAAGGATCATGTTTACATCTATTCCAGATTTCATTTGCATCGTCTAAGGACTGCTCGTTCAGCGACTTGAAATTGAAATCGAATTGCCGGCTCAGCGCGGCGAATATGCTGCGTCTCCTGTATAAATCTACCCATCTGCCCAATCCCCAATAGGCAATCTTCGCGCTATTTCTGCGCTCTTCGTCTTCGACCTGCTTGAGTAACGTGTTTGCCTTTCGCCGGCTCTTGCGGGAAAGGTCTTCATGTAGCTGTGACACGAGAAACTCAAGCAATAATTCTATGCCGCTGCATGCTGTAAGGGTAGCGGAATGGTTTAATCCGTGATGAAAACAGGCGCTTGCTTCTGCGCGGCGCAGGAATATATGGTCACGTTCTATCGTTCGGAACTTGACCATGGCGCTCGCTTTTCTACACCCCGCTCAAATCCAGCAAGCGCAGCGGATTCTCGATCAGTTCGCGCAGGTGATTCATGAATTGCGCGCCCTCGGCGCCGTTGCTGACGCGGTGATCGACGCTCAGCGTCATATTCATGCGCGCGCCAACGCCTAGCGAACCGTCCGCCTGCACGACCGGCACGCGCTGCGCTGAGGACACCGCCAGGATGCCCGCTTCCGGCGCGCTGATGATGGCGGTGAAGTCCTTGATGTTGAAGGGCCCCATATTGCTGATGGTGAAGGTGGCGCCGCGGATATCGTCGGGTTTGATGCGGCCGCTGCGGGCGCGCTCGTACATGGCTTTGTTGCTCTCGGCCATCTCACTGAGCGCTACCGTGTCGGCGTCGTGGCAGACCACATTGACCAGGCCGTTCTCCGGCAGGGCGACGGCGATGCCGATGTTCACGCGCTCGTGCCGCACGAAGCGGTCGCCGTAGTAGTGCGTGTTCAGGTTGGGAAAGGCCCGCAGCGTCAGCGCCAGCGCCTTGATGAGCATGTCGTTGACGCTGACTTTGACGCCGCGCGCGGCCAGGGCGCTGTTGATTTCGGCTCGCAGCGCCAGCAGCGGCTCGACGTCGGTTTCGACCGTGACGTAGAAGTGGGGTGTATTGCTCATGCTGCGCACGGTGCCGTCGGCGATGGCGCGCCGCATCCGTGACAGGGGGATGATTTCGACATCCTGTTCCGGCAGCTTGCCCCAGGTCGCCTGGCCGGCTGTGGCGGCCGGCGGCGCAGTCGGCAGCGGCGGCAGTTGCGGCCGCGCGCTGAAACTCTCGACGTCGCTTTTGACGATACGCCCGCCGGGTCCCGTGCCGTGAACCTGGCCCAGGTCGATGCCTTTGTCGGCCGCGATGCGGCGCGCCAGCGGCGAAGCCTTGATGCGGCCGTCGTCGGTCATGGTCTGGCCGTTTGTCGGGGCGGCCGGCGCCGCTTCGCGTGCTGATTTCGCTTCCAGAGTCGCGCTTTCTCCCGCCGCGGTGGAATCGCCCTCGGCGCCGATCACGGCGATTATCGTGCCTTCTCCCAGTTCGTCGCCGGGTTCGGCGCGCAGTTCCAGCAGTTGACCGGCGCTGCCCGCTTCGATCTCCACCGTGGCTTTGTCGGCTTCAAATTCGGCGATAATATCGCTCGCGCTGACGGCGTCGCCGACCTGTTTGAGCCAGTTGATTAGCAGGCCGTCCGTGGTGAGTTTGACTTCATGCGCCATTTAGATAATCTCCTTCACCGCATTTACGACCTTTTGCGCGTCCGGCAGGGCCAGCAGCTCGATTTCTTTGGAATAGGGCAGGGGCACGTCCTCGGCCGCCACCCGCTTTATGGGCGCGTCCATGTAGTCAAACATATTTTCTTGCAAGAGCGCGGCGATCTCGCTCCCGAAACTGTACATGGGCAGAGACTCTTCCACGATGACGCAGCGATTGGTCTTCTTGAAGCTCTCGTAGACCAGGGCCATGTCCAGTGGTCGCAGCCAGCGCAGGTCGACCACTTCCGCTTCCACGCCATCGCGCTCAAGCTGGCGCGCCGCTTGCAGCGCCCAGTCGACGCCGCGCGCGTAAGCAACCAGCGTGACATCGCCGCCCTCGCGCTTGATATCGCCCTTGCCGATGGGGATTAGAAAGTCGTCCTGTTCTTCATCGGGCATTGGGCCCGGCTTGGGGTAGAGCGCGATGCTCTCGGTGAAGAGCACGGGATTGTCATCGCGGATTGATGCTTTGAGCATGCCGTAGGCGTCCATCGAGTTGGATGGGCAGCCGACGTAGAGGCCGGGGAAATGCGCGAAAATAGGTTCGGGCGCGTGCGAGTGCGAGGCGGTTGCCTGGTTGCCCCAGCCGCTGGCCGCGCGATAAACCAGAGGCGCCGTAAACATGCCATCGAAGAAATATCGCACTTTGGCGGCGTGGTTGGCGATGGCGTCCAAAGCCAGGAAAGCGAAGTTGATGGTCATGAATTCGGCCACCGGACGCAAACCGGCCATGGCCGCGCCCACCGCCACGCCGCCGATGGCCATCTCGCTGATGGGCGTATCGCGGACGCGCCGCTCGCCGAATTCCTCCAGGAAGCCGCGCGTGACGCGGTGCGTACCTTGCCAGTAAGCCACCTCTTCGCCCATGACGAAGACATTCTCGTCGCGGTGCATTTCTTCACGCAAGGCCCGGCGGATGGCTTCCCGCATGGCGACATTTCTTGCTGGCATTGTTCCTGCTTTCTTTGTTGTTTACGTTGCGGACGCTTCACAGAATCGCGCCAATAGATATTCTCCGGTACCGGGTCGCTCTCACGCGCTTTTTCTAGCCCATCACCGGGCATCTTCCCCAAAGCATCAGGGAAGGGGAGCTAATTCCTGGCGGATTCCGTAGACTCCTGTTGCACTTTCCTTCTTTTGTACCACTCGTGCTAAGGGACAAGCCTTGCTTTATCGTTGCGCTTGCAGATGGCCAGCATCAATCAATACCGGCGCCGATGGATTTAGCCGTCTTGTGCACCAGGTCGGAAGCCACGTAAGTATTCCGCATCAAGTATTCATAAGTGCTGGGCAATTCGCTGGCTTCGGCGAAGGTCACGGCTTCCGCGACGATGCGCGCGGCATCGGCTTCGTGGCCGGCCAGCGTATCGGCAACATCGCCGTATAGGCTTTCGATGCAGTCGCGCAGGATTTTGATTGGCTCGCGCGTGGCCATCCACTCTTTCAATTCGGCCGACATATCTTCGCGGGCGTCGTATTGCTTGTCCGAGACGCCGTGCCCGCGATAGCGATAGGTGACATGCTCGATGACGACCGGGCCGTTCTGACGCGCGTATTCCACCGCCTTGGAGGCGACGGCGTAGACATCCAGCGCATTCTGGGCGTCGACGCGCCCGAAGCTCTTGATGCCGTAAGCCTCGGCTTTGCGGTGCAGCTCGACCTGACCACTGGCGCGATCGACCTCGGTGCCCATGGCGTAGCCGTTGTTCTCGATGATCCAGACCACCGGCAGGTCCCAGATGGCGCTCATATTCAGCGACTCGTGAAAGTAGCCGTTGTTGGTGGCGCCGTCGCCGACATAGGTCATGGTGACATCGTCTTTGCCGTGATAGCGCGCTTCCAGCGCGATTCCGGCCGCCAGGGGCAAGTGCCCGCCGACGATGGCGTAGCCGCCCCAGAAGTTGTGGTCTTTTGAGGCCAGGTGCATGGAGCCGCCCTTGCCGCCGCTGCTGCCGGTTGTCTTGCCCATCATCTCGGCCATGACGGCCTTGGGGTCCATGCCCAGGATGAGCGCGATGCCATGGTCGCGATAAGCGGTGATGACGTGGTCGGTCACCCGCAGCGCCGCCATCGAGCCGACGCCGCTGGCTTCGTGCCCGCTGTAGAGGTGCAGG
>CAZWCV010000057.1:16661-22204 GCA_964632725.1 uncultured Anaerolineaceae bacterium | reverse complement strand
GGCGAGGATGTCGCTGTCTTCCGGCGCTGCGCCACCGGCCGCGCCCAGGCGATCGCGGGATTCCTGCTCAGCCTGATCGATGGCGTCCGCTTTGTCGAGATAGAGCGAGTCGTTAAAGTCGAAGCCCAGATTCTGGCCGTGCAAATGCACCTCGTCCATGGCGTCGATGGTGTCTTGCAGCTTGTCGATCTCGTCTTTGATTTCGACGCCCAGCCGCTGCCCGCGGATGCTGTTGGTGTCTTTCGTGCCCAGCAAGGACATTTGCAGCAATTTGAGCTGCTGCGCCAGGTCGCGGCGGGTGGCTTCGTGTTTCTCCGTGGCGATGCGCGACTTTACGCGCTCGATCTTGCGCGGCACCTGCTGCAAGTCGCGCGCGGCCAGGTCGTTGTTCTCGAAATAGTCGATGCGGTTCGCCAGGCTGTACATGTGGGCGATCCAGTCGTTGATGCCGCTGATGAGGTTGCGCTGGCGCGTACGCATGGCGCCGCGAGCGGCATCCACCAGCTTGAGCATATTGCGCCGATACTCGAAGGCGTCGCGCAGCCGTTCGCGCGAGACGCGGTTGCGGATATTGCGCAGATCGTATTCGCGCTCGAAATCTTCCGCCAGGGCTTGCTCGGTCGCTTCCGGGTCGCTCAGCGTCGAAGCCACCAGCACCGTCTCGGCCAAGCCGCCCAGCACCAACCAGTACCAGGGCTGCCACTCCATAAAGGGCAGGCTGACATCCTGCACAAAGATGAAAAGGATGGCCGTAACCATGAGCGTGACCAGGGTTTCCCAACGCAGCAGCGCATTGGCGAAAAGCGCGCCGATGACTTTCTGGCGAGCCTCACGGTCGACTGACATAGCAACTTTTAGCTCCTGCGGCAAATATCAAAGGCGAAAGCAGGCGATCAGCGGTCGCCCAGGAGGCGCTGGCGGCGCTCTTCCAGCTGCAGCTCAACCTGGCCGATGCCGACGGTATCTTCGATCTGGTCGGAGAGCTTGCGGCTGGCCAATTCGGCGCGCGCGTCTTCTTCGTCGATCTTGGCATAGATGGAATCCAGCAGGTTGTCGATTTCCTGGTCGCCGGAGGTATCGAGCTTGTCCATCGCCTTTAGCGTCTTGGTCATGACCTTCTTGGTTTCGGCCAGTTCCATCAGCGAGCGCATCTTTTCGCGTTCCTGCTTAACCGTGGTCAGGCGGCTCTCCAGCTTCAAGCGCATATTGAGCATGCCTTGGTACTGCTCCTCCTGGGCTTGCCATTGCTCGTAGTATTCCTGCGCCAATTCCTGCTTGGTATTCATTTCGGCCTGGGCGGCGGCGGCGAGGTCGTTCTTGCCGCGCAGAATCAAGGTGTCTATGTCGCGGTCCAACTTGTCGGATTGATTGGAAAACTCTTCGTATTTGCGCTTGAGCGTGCGCACCGAGCCACCAACGGTCGCCGCCGAGTCATCCAGCGCGTCGAGGTTACGCTCGACCTGGCGAATGTATTCGTCCATTACCTTGAGCGAATTAGTTTCCAGCGCGCGGTCAATCATGCCGTGCATATTGGCGCTGAACAGTGTTTGGACCTTCTGTAAAATGGATGGCATCTTAGGATTATCCCCTTACTGAGCTAGGCGTTCCGGCTGCGGATTGCAGCCAGTATAGCATAGGTATAAATCGAATATCAAAGGCGTGTCGGCCGCGCTTATCTTGTTTACGAACAATTCAGGCGACAGTTTCGCCTTGCAGCGCCGTCCCGCCGGCGCATCGCTGGATCGCCAGCAGGTCGGAAACGATGGCGCTGCCGGTTTCCAGCTGGCCCGCGCCCGCGCCAATCAGTGTGACAGCGCCCAGCAGATCCGTCTCGAGCGTGATGGCGTTTGTCGCGCCGGATACGCTTGCCAGCGGATCGCTTAGCGGCAGGCGCAGCGCCTTGACGGAGCCGCCGTCGGGCGTCGCAGTCGCGATCAGTTTGTAGCGCTCGCCGGCTGCTGCGGCGGCAGCCATGTCGTCCTCGCTGATCTGCGTTATCCCGCTGACGTCCAGGTCGGCCATAGCCAGGCCGCTGCCGAAGAGGGCCTTGGACAGAATCAGGACTTTGCCGGCCGCGTCCCAGCCTTCGACATCGCCGCTGGGGTCGGTCTCGGCATATCCCAGGGCTTGCGCCTGCGCCAGCGCGTCGGCGTAGGACAGGCCGCCTTCCATCTGCGTCAGCATATAGTTGGTCGTGCCGTTCAGGATGCCGCGCGCTGATCGAATCTCGCAGCCGGCCAGCGCTTCTTCCGCCAGCTGCATGGTCGGCGTGCCCGCCATCACCGTGGCTTCGTAACGCAACTGCAGGCCGCCCGCTTGAGCTTTCGCGCGCAGATTGGCGTAGTCCAGCGCAACCGGTCCCTTATTGGCCAACACCAAGTGCAATCCGGCGTCCAGCGCATGATGACAGATGGCGAGCGCCGGCTGCGCGCTGTCCAAATTGGTCGGGCTCATCTCGACCAGGGCATCCGCGCCTCCAACGGCGATCATCTCGCCCGAGGACAAGCCGCGGCGCAATCCCGCCCGCTCGGGATAAGAGTCGAAGCTGCCCGCCTGCGCCGCAGCCAACAGTTCGGCAATGCTCAGGCCGTCCGCGCAGAAGAGCGAGCCCTTGCTGCCGGTGACGACGCCAAGGATCGTGGCGGAAAAGCCGTGCTCGCGCGCCAACTGCGCCGCTTTGCATTGCAAGATTTTGGCCAGTCCCTGGCCCACCACGCCAAAGCCGATGAGGAGAAGTTTCATGGTCGTGTTCCAATGCTGTTGAGCCGCTAACGGGCGCAATGATACTCGTGTTGTCGCCAGGGGGTAGTGCCTATTTCCGGTTAGCGCGCTAGCCAGCCGCCAGCCGCTCGACCGCCGCCAGCGCTTTGTCGACGCTCTCGCCCGGCCGCACGCCGATCTGCTGATCGACCAGGACGCCGTCTTCGTCAATGACCCAATAGGAGCGCGTGGCCGAGATAGGCAGCTTGATGATGGAGAAAAGCCGGAAGCCCCAGGCGTCCCAGGCGTCCAGCATCCGGTGGTCGGGGTCGGAGAGCAAGTCGTATTGCAGCTGTTGGCGCTGCTTCCAGGCGGCCAGGGTCTCGACGCTGTCCGAGCTGACGCCGAGCACGACGGCGTTGCGCGCTTCGATCTGCGGGAAGACATCGCGGAAGGAGCAGGCCTGATTATTGCAGCCCATGGTGTTGGCTTTGGGGAAGGCGAAGATGATCACGCGCCGGCCGCGGTAGTCGCTGAGCCGCACGCGGTCTCCGTCCTGATTCAGCAATTCAAAGTCCGGCGCTGCCTGGCCAATGTTGGGCATTGTCATCCGCTCGCTTCTCGTTATGTCCGTCCGATTCCATTATATCAGCCGACGTATGGAGACGACTCACTGGCTGACAATGCCGTGCTCGGCGTCTTCTTCGCGCGCCACCCGCTGGCCCGCAGCGATATCGACGCGGCTGAGCAGGTAGCCGCCCAGCAAGAATAGCAGAATCAAGCTCAAGATGGCGGGTCGGCTGCTGCCCAGGGCGATGCCGGCGAATGCGAAGATCAGCGGGCCGATGATGGAGGCGAATTTCTCCATGATGGCGTAGAAGCCGAAGAACTCGCCGCTTTTGGCGGTCGGGCAGAGGCTGGCGTACAAGCTGCGGCTTAGCGCCTGGCTGCCGCCTTGCACCATGGCCACCATCAGCGCCAGCATCCAGAATTCCAGCGTGGCGTCCAGCAGGAAGCCCCAGCAGGCGACGATACTGTAGACCAGCAGCGAGAGCAAGATGCTGCGGCGGGTATCGAGCCAATGGGACAAGCCGATAAAGCGCGAGCGCAGCAGCCGCGCCAGCGCCAGCGCCACGGCTTCAAAGCCGAGGATGATCAGCGCGATGGTGGGCAGGCTGCTCTGGCGGGCCGGCGGCAGCACTTCAATCTGCGAGACGGCGATTAACTTGCCGGGCTCGCCCGCGTTCACGATTTCCAGCGTATGCAAGCCGCTCTCGGCGATATCGATGGTCGCGGTCTCGCCATAACGGGGCGTCTCGCCTGACGCGTCGATCAACAGCGGCGCGCCGTCCTCATCGGTCAGGGTTTGGCCATCCAGCATGAAGCCGATTGTGCCGCCCTCGGGCGACAGCCGGAAGCTGAGCTTCAGCGCGCTCCCGTTGAAGGTGAAGGTTTGCGCCGCGCCCGGATCGTCGCTGACGGCGAAGCGCAAATCCTCGGGAACGCCGGTCAACAGGGCGGTCAGGCCGCCCATGAATCCGTCGCCAACCAGCGCGTCACCAGCGACGATTTCAGTCTGCCAATCGCCGGTCGTCGAGAAGTCATCGCCCGGTAACGCGTATACGCCTTCGCCGACGTGTTCGCCCTGCGTGACGTATGGCGCTGGCGCGGCGCCAGTCACGTTGGCGGGCAAGGCGTTCACCAGCGCGATGCCGAGGATGGGCAGGGCGATGGCGTTAATCAGAATGAAGGCCAGGTAGAAGGGCGCTCGCGCGTCATTATGCGCGGGCAGGCGCCCGAAAATGATGCTGAAGGGGATGCCGGCGAATTGCACCATCAAGATGGCCAGCACCAATTCTTCCAGCCCGAATCCCAGCTCGGCGCCGTAGATGGCCGCCACGGCGATGATGGTGCCGATGGCGTCGTTGTAGACGAGGAAGGCGACCAGGTACTTGAAGAGTTCGCGATATTGCCGGATGTTGCGCAGAGTCTGCCGCAGCCGCCGCAAGCTGACGCCCAGCACATTTTCGCCGCGCTTCAAGGTAACGGAGAGCGAAGGCGGCTCGGGCACGCGGCGCAAGATTGGCAGCGAAAACACCAGCCACCAGATGGCCACGCTAAGGAAGGACAGGCGAATGCCGGCATTCTCGAACAGGCTATCCGGGATGAAGAAGAACATGGCCACGTTGATGGCCAGCAAGATGCCGCCGCCGAGATAACCCAGCGCATAGCCGCGCGTTGACACCCAGTCGCGGTCTTGCTCGCGCGCCACATGGGGCAGCAGCGCGTCGTAAAAGACGATGGAACCGCCGAAGCCGATACGGCCCAGCACAAAGAAGAGCGACGCCAGCAGCCAATCGCCCGTGCTGACGAAAATCAACAGGCCCGTGCCCACCACGCCGGCGCCGATAAAAATTGACAGGAAGCGCTTCTTGGCGCGCATGACATCAGAGACAGTTCCCAGGATGGGCGACAGGATGGCCAGCACAAACAGGGAGAAGCTGATGGTCAGCGACCAGTAGGCGGTGGCGGTGGCTTCGCTGGGCAGATTGCTGCCGGCCACCGTGCTGTAGTAGATGGGCAGCAGACTGGCGAGGATGGTGGTGGCGAAGGCCGAATTGGCCCAGTCGTACATGGCCCAGGCATTGATTCGCCGCCGGTAGCTGGATTGGTCTTGCGCACGCTCGTCTGCCATCAGTCGGTCCTCTGCGTTTAAGCTGCCCCTACTAAAGATACCGTGAAAGTGACGAGTCGGCATGCCTTGCCGCCTGTCGCGCAGAATATTGCTCTTACCACAAAAGCAGTTCCAGGTAAGTAATGAGAAACCGAAATCAAGTCGATTG
>CAZWCV010000057.1:2028-16651 GCA_964632725.1 uncultured Anaerolineaceae bacterium | reverse complement strand
TGTAATTACGTCGGGCGATTCACAGAATCGCCCCTACAACGTCCTCTCATATGTTGCATGACCTACTTGGTAGGTCATTTTTGATTCGCCGCAACCACACAAAGCGCCCGACTCGCGGCGATCACAAATTGAAGGGGTCTAGCGCGCAGGGTATACTGATGCGCTGAGTCACCAGACGCCACGTCATGGATATGTCCTCGGTCTAAGAGGCGCGAAATCGCAGACGATGAACCGAAGCTCATTTCGCCAGGCAGTTGACCCGGGACTGCTCCTTTGCCTGCTGCTGACGCTTTTCCTGGCGCTGCCTTTGATGCAGGATCCGGGTCTGCCGGCTGCGCTGATGGTGTGTTTCTCGCTATCCAGCGGCGGCATGTACCTCTTCTGCAAGCGGCGCAGCGGACGGCTGGGCGCTTTGATCGCCGGGCTCGTCTACGTCTATAGCCCCTACCTGATGCATGACGCGCCTTACGTTCGCGGCGCATTTGGCGAGCTGCTGGCCCTGGCGCTTTTTCCGCTGCTGCTGTGGCGCCTGGACGCCCTGCGCGACAAACCTGAACCCTTTAGTTTGCTGCTGGTCTGCCTGCTGCAAGCTCTAATGCTCAGCACAGGCTCGGCCACGGCGCTGGCCTTAACCGGCAGCGCCTGCGCCTGGCTCGGCGCCGAGACGCTGATTCAGCGCTTCAATCGCGAAGCCAGCCAGATGCGCGCGAGCAGCGGCGCTTTGGCCGGGCTGGCGATGCTGCTGGGCATCTTTGGCGTCGCGGCGCTCTGGCAGCCGATTTGGCCGGCGGGTGAGTCTGCCGCGCCGGAACTTTCGCCAAGATTCCTGACCCTGGAAGATCTTCTTTCCGCGCCGCCGATCCAGGATGCCGGCGCGCTCAATGCCCGCAGCGAATTGCCGATTCTGGGCTTGGCGCAGTGGGCGCTGGCGGCCCTGGGCGCTTTGGCGGCGCTGCGGCTTTACATCGGCGGCTACCGCACGCGCCACCCGAACGCCTTCCTGGGCACAGCAGTCTTCAGCGCGCTTGCTCTGCTGCTGGTTTTCTTGATGCAGCCGGCCGCAACCGGCTTCTGGAACGGCTCGCCATTAAAAGTGTTGGGCGCGCCCGCGCGCTTGCTGGGGCCGGCCGCCGCCTGCCTGGCGATCATGGCGAGCATGAACGGGCTATGGCTGGATCGCCTGAACAGCCGCTATAAAATCAGCCTCATTGCGATAATTGTCGCGCTGCCTATTGTGACGACCATTCCGCTGCTTTACGCGCCCGAGTGGCGGACGGCGCCGGAGATCATTTTCGGGCAGAGCGAAACGGCCGGGCAGATCAGCGGGCTGGCTGCCGGCCTGGCCCTGCTTTTGGCCGTGGTCATCGTCTGGCGTTTGCGCGATAGGCAGCTCACGCCGCGACCCTACTGGTCGACGCCCGCGCTCTCGCGGTCGAGCATGATCGGCGTCCTGCTGGGCGGGGCGGTGGCGCTCTTGAGCCTGCTAATCACCTTCCGCGAAGGCATCGCCTGGATCAAGTCGCCGCCGGGCCAAGCGTTGCCGGCGCAGGTGCAGCGCCCTTCCGCGCTTGACGAAAACATACAGCTGCTGGGCTATGACTTGAACGCCGATGTCTTCAGGCCGGGTGATCGTCTGACCTTCACGGCCTACTGGTACGCGCTTGAGCGCCCGACAGCCAATTACGCCAGCTTCTTGCGCTTGTCCACCGATGAAGAGTCGTTGCTGCTGGCGCAAAAGCCGCATGCCGCCGGTCGCCCGACCAGCGATTGGTGGGGGCCCGACGGTTACGCAGCCGACCATTACCAAGCGCGTCTGCCCGCGGACCTGGCGGCAGGCGACTACAACGTGATCATAGAGCTGGCCGTCTGCGACGACATCTGGCTGGTTGATTGCGCCGCGTTCGACGCAGCGGGCGCTGCGCACGGCGCCGTCGCCGTCGCCACGATTCGGGTAGAAGCGCCCTAGTAGCCGCCGGCAGGATCCGGGTAGGCGTGCCCGCCGCCGTAGCTGAACGAGGGGGTCGGCGTAGCGCGCGGCGGCAGCGGCACATCGTAATCAATCGGCAGGGAGCTGATCACGGCTTCCGTCTCCAGCGTAAAGAGCGCCATCCAGCCGATATCGCCGTCGGCGTCCACCTGCACCCAGGGGCTGTAGGGGCTGCGCGCCAGCAGCTTGACTTCCATGCCCGATGGCAGGGTGCGCTTGACGCGAAAGGCGGTATCGGGCGCCTCGCGCAGGTTGCCGCCGCGCGGCACGTTGACTGTGGCGCGGCTGCCGTATACGCCGTAGCGCTGCGGCGGTTCCGGCGTCAGATCGTAGACCTTGTGAATCGGTCCTTGCCGGCCCGCCAGCAATTCGGCGCTCATCCAGCCGGTTTCGCCGTTGCCGAAACGGATGTGCAGCCACTCGCGGTCGCTGCTGATGCCGAGGATACCCATCGTCTCGCCCGCCGGTACTTGAAAGAGCAGACGTGAATTGATATCGGGCGCGACGCGCATATTGACGCCGCCTTGCGTCTGCGCGTAACCCGGCTGCGGGATGGGCACGGGACGGTCGAAGAGCAGGATCGGCAGGTGCTCTATCAATTCATATTCCAGCAAGACCGGCCGGCCCGGCAACTGCGCCGGTTTGGTCCAATCGCCCGGCGAATAGCGCAGATTCAGCTGTTCGCCGACATTCAGCCGGGCAGTCTGCCCGAAGGCGACCAGCACCACCTGTCCCTCGATGGCGATGAACTTAGTCTGATCGGCTTGCGTCAGCGCGATCAGCGTGCCGTTGATTTCAGTGGCGACGCCGTTGATGAAGACGCGGGCGCCCTGGCCGTACAAGCCCTGCACCACCAGCGCGCCGACCGGCGGCAGGGTATGGCAGTCGGCCACCGCGGGACCGCTCTCGATGGTGATGGAACGCCAGCGCGCCAGGCCGGTCTCGGTGGAGACGCGGTTGCTGATATTCAAGTTGCCCACGATCAGCGCGTCCATCAAGATGTCTTTCTCGAGCCGCAGCCAGAGCAGACCCCCGCCTTTGGCGGCTGAAAGCGGACGGCTGTGCAGGCGGTCGATCTGGTCCGCTTCGACCAGGGCGGCGTCTCCACTCAGCGCGTCGGTGGGCGGTTCCACCAGGGGCGACAGTCCGCCATTGCAGAAGTAACCAGTAGGCCCGGCCAGGCATGAGTCGCTGGCGGCGCTGTAGCGCTCAGTCAGCGCGGCCGCGCAATTCTCGGCAGTGATGGGTGTGCCCTCAGGCGCGGGGGCAGTGTCCGGCGTGGCCGTGGGCGGGAAGCGAACGAGGGTCGGCACCCGAGTCGGCATGGGCGTCAGCGTCACGTATACGATGTCGTAGGTCGGCTGCTGCCGCGCGGCGGCGATATCTTGCGCCGCGTCGCCTCGGCGGCAGGCAGTGAGCAGCAGGCACAAGAGCAGGGCCCGCGCCATTTGAGCCTTCATAGAGGATTGCCCAGCTCATCAATAGTCGACTATCACCGTCATCATACCAGAAGCGGCGGGGGCTGCGCGCGCGGGCGTTGAGGCGAAGGGCAATGGTGGGCTAATCGTCAGACAGTCGCGTTTTAGGCTTGCGCCAGGAATTTCAGCGCCTTTTCGATGCTTTTCCTGGGGCTGACTTTGAGCTGCGCGTCGAGCAATTTGCCGTCTTCGCCGATGATCCAGTGCGAGCGGATCACGCCCATGTACTTCTTGCCGTACATGGATCGTTCGCCCCAGGCGCCCCAGGCTTCCAGCACCTGATGGTCGGGGTCGGAAAGCAGGTCGTATGGCAGCGATTCCTCGTCGATCCACTGGGCCAGCGCCGCCGGTTCATCCGGGCTCAGCCCCAGCACAACGGCATCAACGCTTTCAATCTTGGCGAAGTTATCGCGGAAGCCGCAGGCTTGCACGGTGCAGCCCGAGGTGCCGGCTCTGGGGTAGGCGAAGAGCAAGACTTTTTGGCCGCGAAAATCACTGAGCTTGACTGCCTGGCCATGCTGATTGAGCAGTTCAAAATCGGGCGCCATCTCTCCGGGTTGTGGCATAGTTGTCTCCTTGCCGCGCTAGGGCAACGAATCTGTCGGTTGGGCGCATTCTAGCGCATTCGGGCGGATTAAGGCACAGGCGTTTTGGCGACTGCGGGCGCGCCCTCGATCAGCCGGCGGGCGAGATCGATGCCCAGCCAAAGGGTCGCAGTCGCTTGCGCCGGCATCATCAGATGCAGGTCGGTCGGGAAGTGGGACAGAAAGGTTTCGTCGTCCACGATGGGCGCGGCGACCACACTTCCGCGCAGCGTTTCGTCGGCGGTCATCAGCGGCATATCGCTGTCGGGCGCCGTGACGCGCCGATACCAGGCCGGGTCGTGGATCAGCAGCAGCACGCTGATTTCCGGCCGCAAAGTCAGGAGGTTAAGGATGATGCCGCTGGCGCAGAGCTGGGCGGCGCCCGAATCCAGCAAGCTCAAAAGGAAGCGCAGCGCCGGATGGTCGTAGAAAAAGTCCCAGCGCGCGGGGCTGTGCTGCTCGGGCATGGCGAATAGCTCTTCCAGCACTTCGCGCAGCACCTGATGCTTCACGCTCCACTCGCGGGGGTCGCTGTAGCCGGCGGTTGTGGGCCCGAACATCATCGCCGGCAGCACGTGATACAAGCCGCTGTCGACGGCGGTGGCGGCTGAGCGCCGCGCCAGCAGCGCCTTGTACTCGCCGTCGTCGTTGAAGACAGTCTGCGCGCCAATGCCGATGGCCGCGCTGCGCTTGAGGCCGCGCCGCAGCGACTCGGCCGGCTGAACGCCGCGGTGGTATGTTGCGCGAGTCGGCGCCCGCATCCAGCCCTGCGCTGCGGCGTCGCGCAATTCATGCTCCAGCGCGGCGCAGGTAGCCAGCATATCGTAGTAACGCCCGAGCGCTCCGCGCAGCATTAGCGGCTTTTCGCGGATGGACTTCAGCGTGAAGGTCAGCCCGTTGTGCAGCCCGGGCTTGCTGTTCTGCAGATCGTGCAGATAGCTGTAATCGTAGGCGGCGAAGTCGCGCGCTTCCGGCGTGGGCGGCGTATTATCCAGCAAGCTGTCCGGGTCGTGAATCTGCCAATCGGCCGGGAAATACACCGTCACCGGGTGCTTGATGCCGGCGCGCGTGTAGGGCGCGCACTGATACAGATGCTGCAAATAGTCGGTCATGTTTTTGTAGTCGCGGCTGTCGAGGGGCATAGGTGAATCCAGGATGTTTTTCTTACCTTTTGTACTTGTGCCGTATAGTATCATTCTGTATGGTGGGCTGCGGCTAAGTCCAGAGGACTCGTTGTCAGGATGGAGGGACTTTGAACCGAATCTATAGCAATCTGACAATTCATGTGGTCACGTGGATTTGTCTGAGCATTTTATTGCCTCTTTTGCCAATTGGCCTCGGCATCCTTATTGCGGCGTTGCAGAATGTGGATGTTTCACCTTTTGATTTGCTCAGCGGCATTGAGTTGCTGCTCATCTCGTTGGGATAGATAACAGCAACGGGCATTGACCTTTCGCAAACCGATATCGATCGGTCCGCGCGTCCGCTAACCTTCTTTTTCATACGACTGCTGCTGATTCTTCTCGGAATCGGAAGCATAATTCTCTTGACGCTCATATATGTGGACGCAAACGTCATTGACATGGAGTTCAATACAGATACGAAGTTTTTCTTTGTGGGCATATTGGCGGCGCCAGTGACGCTCGTGACGGTTGTATTACAAGTGTATATCGGGTACATTCGTTATAGAAGGAGTATGGAGGAGACAGGCTAATGAACTCGGATATCCTCGCCTTGCTTCTAGGATTTTTGGTGCTCCTGTTTATTGGGTCAGTTGCGATGAGTGTGTTTCTGCTCTACGACATAAAAAGTGGAAACTATCGCAGGTTTCTCCCGGCTGACGAGGAGCGAGAGTAATTCTGACTCACTAACGGCGGGCTACCCCCGCCGCTCCGAGACCCGCTCCGCCAGCGACATCAAGCCGTCGGCGAAAAGCGCTTGCAGCAGCAGCAGCGCCGTCATCGCCGGACCGATGAATGCGCCCGCCGGCACAACCCGCCAAAGGGCGCCCAGGCTGCCGAGTTGCGCCAGCAGCAAACCCCAATCCCCGTAGCTGCTGTAAACCAGGATGACCGCAAACTGCGCCGCGTCCGACATGATAAGCCGGCCAGCCAGAATGGCGCCGGCGCCGGCGGAGGCTAGCAAAACAAAGGCCGCCAGCAGCGCGACCAGCGCGATTTGCAGCGCCGCCCCGTAGACGCGCTCCACGACCGTGGCCGACAAAAACAGACCCAGCGCCGCGGCCGAGCCAATCATGGCCAGCGGCTGCGCCAGGCTGAGCGTAAGGCTTAGGGCAATCAGCAGCAAGCCGGCCCGCCAGTCGCCCAGCGGCGGCGAGGCCCCGGCGCTCAGCATGTTTAGGTAGTGCCCGCCGAAAGCGCTTAGCTCAATAAGCGCCGCCAGCGCCAGCAGCAGCCGCAAGAGTAGTATGACGGCGATTGGCGCGCGCAGCCGGTACAGGATGCCAAGCCAGCGGGCGCGCAAAGCCAGGCTGGCGCCGGCTTCGGTAGCGCGCAATTTGTCCCAGGTTTTACGGCTGCGCTCGGCGTCGATAGCTGCCGCGCCGAGGGCGAGCGCGAGAATGAAGGTGACTATTTGCAGCGCCAGCGCCGGGAAGTACAAGCTCTCCCAGAGCCGGGCGGACAAATAACCGGCGTCGCCAACATTGAAGGCGGCGGCATAGAGCGCGGCGGCAAGCGCCAGCAGCAAAATCAGCGCAGTCAGTTGCAGCGCGATGCCGGCGCCTGCGCGGCGTCTTTGCGCCTTGGCCAGCTCATATCCCAGCAGCGGATTACGCATGGGCCGCCTCGCCCCGGTTGACAGCAGGCTGCGCAGCCGGCTAATCATCCAGCGCCGCCAGTTCGCCGATGGTCGCCTCCAGCTCGGAGAGCTCAGCCCGGCAATCTGCGCTCGCCAGCTCAACCGTGCGGCCGCCGCGAATATAGTGGACGCAAGTCTGCGGCGGGCGGCTTAACGCCAGTTGCTCGCGAACTGCCTCGGCGTAGACGCCCAGCTGGAGCAGATAACGCCGCGCGTGCGCTTCGTAGGCGGCGCCGATGACCTGGCTGGTTTTGTAGTCGATAATGAGCCACGCGCCGTTTGGCAGCTGCAGCAGCACGTCTATGACGCCATGGATCACGCGTTGGTCGCTGCGGAAGAGGAAGGGCAGCTCGGTATGGACGGCGCGCTTCTGCTCGCGGGCTTTGCGGATCCAGCGGCGGACATCGCTATGAGCGTAGTTCTCCAGCAGGCTAAGAACTTCTCGCAGGATCGGCGCCGTCAGGGCCGGATGCGTCAGTCCCTTTTCCCAGGCGACCGAGCGGATCATTTCATCGCTGCCGGGCTTTTCCTGCGCGAAGCCGCCGTAAGCAAGCAACTCGTGTACGATCTCGCCGATCACACGCGGCGAGGCCCGATCCACAGCGCCAAGCGCCGCGCCTGAATCCGGCGGCAGACCCTGCAGCGCGTCAGCGCGAAAGCGTCGACCGCCAAGTTGTCGTTGCCGCTCGCTCAAGCCGTGGCGGAATTCGCCCAGCTGCGCCAGCTGCGTGACCGTAATGTGGCTCAAGGCGGGCGCGGGCGCGGCCGGCAAGGGCTGCAGCAGCGGCGGCTGAAGCGGCGGATAGTCGCCGCTATCGGCCACGAAGTCCCATAAATCTTCGGCGACATCCCCCGCCGGATAGAACTGGTCGGGGGGCGGGGGCGCGTGCGGCATCAGGACCGACAGCGGCTGATCGGCGAAGTGGCGAGTCTGCTGGGCGTGGCGCTCTATTTCTTCAAGCTCCAGCGCCTCAAGCAATTGCCGCAGCCAGCCCCGCGCCGACCATTTGTCATCTTTGGTCAGCGTGACTTGCCCGCTGATGAGCAGATAATCTTGCGCGCGGGTTGCCGCTACGTAGAGCAGGCGCTTGCGCTCGGCGGCTTCTTTGAGCGATTGCATCATGGCATTGCGCCGGTGGGCGAAACCCTTCCGGTATTCATTGGTCGCGGCATCGTAGATTTGGCAGCTCAGCCCGTGTTCGGGGTCCGCCAGCAGCAGCGGCGCGCCCCCGCTGCCGCGATCCCAGGCGGCGTCCGCCAGGATGACCAGCGGAAATTCCAGGCCTTTGCTGGCGTGCACGGTCATCAGCTGCAGGGCCTTGCCCGCGTCTAGCAGCGCCTCGCCTTCGCGCGCTTCGCGGGCTGTCAAATCATCCAGGTATTGGGTGAACTTGCCCAGCGTGATCTTGCCGCTGGCTTCCGCCAGCTGCTGCAGTTTCTCGATGTTGCCGCGCCGCCGATCGCCGTCCGGCAGGCCGGTCAAGATGGCCAGGTAGTTGGTCTTTTCCAGCGCCAGCCGCAGCAGCTCGGAAATTGTGACCCGGCCCGAAAGCCGGCGCAGCTCGGTCAGGACATCCAGCGCAAATTGCAGCGCAGGGCGGTCGGAGTCATCCAGACCCGGGACATGCGCGTCCACGGCGATTTGCAGCGCCCGCCACAGCGGCAGCGGGCCGGTCGATTCGTCTTCGCCCCCCGGGATCAGACGCAGGGCGAGGAGCTGATCGTCGCTGAAGGCGAAAAGCGGCGAGCGCAGCGTCGACGCCAGCGAGAGATCATCGGCCGGGTTGTGCAAGCAGCGCAGCAAGTCCAGCATGTCCCAGACTTCCTGCCGGTCGTAATAGCCGCGCCCGGCCACGGTCAGGTAGGGAATCCCTCGCGACTTGAAGACCTCTTCGTAGAGCGTAACGTTTGACATCGACTGGAAGAGGATGGCGATGTCGCGATAGTCGATGCCCCGCCAGCGGCCGCTTTCTTTGTCGAAAATTGGACGCTCTTCAGCGATCATGGCTTTGACTCGGCCGGCGATCTGCCAGGCTTCCCAGCGGCGCATATAATCGGCGCGCGCGTACTCGCCAGAAACGTCGTACATGCCGGAGTCGAGCAGCACCAGCTCGATGGCGGGCGCGGCCGGCGAGTCCGTGCGGAAGGCGGCCATCGGCTGGTCAAAGGCGACCTCGTAGTCGCTGGCCGGGCTGTCTGCGTCTGGGACCAAAATGCGCGCGAACAGGGCATTCAATTGATCTACCAGCGCGCTATGACTGCGGAAGGAGGTCGACAGGGGCAGCTCACGACAGGCTTCCTTTTGGCCGATATGCGCGCGCACGCGGTTGAAGACGCTGACATCGGCGCCGCGAAATTGATAGATGCTCTGCTTGGGGTCGCCAACCGCGAAGAGCGTCCCGCCGCGATTCACATCGGCCAGCGACTGAATTATCCGCCACTGCGCCGCGTTGGTGTCCTGGAATTCGTCCACGAGCAGATGCTTGAATTCGGCGCCGCGGTAGCGCTCCTGCACGGCCCGGTCGCCCAGCAAGTCGGCGGCCAGGCGCTCGAGATCGTCGAAGTCCAGGCGGGCGTCGCTTTCTTTGCGCAGATTGTAGGCATGGCGGACGCGGCTCAGCAACGAATGCCACAGCGGCAGCGCCTCAGCGGTCTGCCGGTCCAGTTCGTCCGGCGGTTCGCCGATTGTGACCAGCGCCGCTTTGACGCGGTCGTGCAGTCCCTTGATCTTTTGCAACACTGTGGCTTTTGCTTCTTTGCTGCCCCATGCATTTACGGTGCCCTTGTTTCGCGCCGCCCCGTCTCTTCGCAGCGTCTGAAAGATTTCAAGTATTGATTCCGCGTGAAAGTCTTCTGCCGCCAGGAGCCGCAACTGCTCAAGATACATGATCACCAAGTCCGCCAGCTTGTCATTGACCGGCAAGTAGTCGATGGCCTCGACTGCGGCGGCCGCCTCCGAATCAAGCAAGCGCTGAAGCTCAGCGTGCACGATGTCCGCCCACTGCGCCGTCCAGAGCTGGAAGAGCGATTCGGCGTCCAGCTCAAGCGCCGGATAGTCGCCGTTGACCAGGCTCATCCGTTTCAATTCGCCTTCGATGCGCCAGGCGTCGTAGATGGCGAAGAGCGGCGTGGCCGGCGGTTCCAGCGCCGCCAGCTCATCAGCTACGACCTCGTCCAGCATGATGGCGGATTCGGTTTCGTCCAGGACCTCGAATTGGGGATCGACGCCGGCTTGGGCCGCGTTGGCGCGCAACAGGTCGGCGCAGAGCCCGTGAATGGTGTCGATGCGCGCGCTGTCCAGCTGCGCCAGGTGGCGCGCCCAGTGCTCGCCTGTCCGCTGCTCTAATTCCTGGCGCAGGCGCTGGCGCATTTCATGGGCGGCCGCGCGCGTGAAGGTGATGGCCACCAGCGCGCCGATGGGCCAGTCGGGATTGTTCGCCAGCAGCTGAATATAGCGCTCCACCAGCACGCGGGTTTTGCCCGAGCCGGCGCCCGCAACCACCAGCAGATTCTTGTCCTGGATTTGGATGGCGTCGTGCTGCTCGCGGGTGAATTGCATCTAGCGCTCCTCCGCCAGTTCGGCAGGCGGCAGGGTCTTGTAGCGTCCGGTGATCCCCCGGCGGCACAAGCGCGAGAACTCGCAGTAGCGCGCGCATTTGCCGTTTTCGAGCGCTTCAGCCTTTACGGGGAATTGGCCGGCGCGCGCCATTTCGAGGCTGCTCGCAATTTTCGATTTGGCAACCTTCAGCAGACGCTCGTCGTCTTCGTCGTCGGTCGCCAGGGCGCCGCTGACTTTGAGATTGCGAAGATGCCAAAACATGCCGCCCGCTACATCCTCTTCCGCGCCCACTTCTTCGAAACTGCCTATCAGCGCGAGTATGTAAATGACAATCTGAAGGTCGCGGCCGATTTCTATTTCGCTCCGCAGTATCGGCCTGCTGCCAGTCTTGTAATCGACCACCACGAGACTTCCATCAACGCTGTCGATCCGGTCAATCAGCGCGGTCACACGTAGTGGCCTGACGCCGCCGCCCAGCCTTATTCTCACATCCTCGACGGCTTCTTCCTGTCGATACACAAAGCGTGTATCGCCAAGATTGAGAGGGCTATCCGGCGAGAAATCTCGCTTGATGAAGGCTTTCAACCGCTTCAAATGAATTTCGCTCTCTTCAGTCCAGGTTGATGTCTGGCGGAAATTCAGGAGTTCAGGAGCGCGCGGCAAGATGTCTTCGGCGACAGCGGTCAAGAGCGATAGCGCGATTTCCTGATTGTCTTCACGCAACTCAAGCTGACGAGAACGGACTCGTCGGTAAGTCTCTTCCAGGATTCTGTGGTTGAGCGCGCCCAGATGCAACTGGTCAGCGCCAGGCTCTGGCTCGGCAGTCTGCGACAGTCCCAGAATCCGTTTGGCGAAAAACCGGAAAGGACAGTGGCCGAAGTCGTTAAGTTGCGAGGCGCTCCAAATCCGGTCATCGCCAAGTAGCAGCGCTACCCTCTCAAGCAGCTGTGGCCGCGACAACACGCCACTGTAGTTATTGAAGGGCGCGTTGGACAAGCGTTCAAGCTCGATGCTGCGGTGCGATTTCAGGCGGCGCCAAATGGCCGCGCGTTGCCCGTCCGCCAGCAGCCAGTTTCGCGCTCGCAGCGCAGCTTCGCTTTCCGACGCGTCCGGCTTGTTGAGCTGGTCGGCCAGCGCCAGCATCAGCTCGGCGCTATTGGCGGCCTCAGCCGGCTTGATGACGGCGCCGACCGGCCGCGTTTCCAGCGGCAGCTTATCGAAGACGCCCTTGACCGCCCGCCAGAGATGGCTCTCGAGCCAGGGACGGCCAGCCTGGTAGGTGGGCCGCGACAGGGTCAGGCTGCGCCGCGGCAAGCTGATGAGTTCGTAGAACAGCCCGCGGTCGTCGATGCGCTGGGCGCGCGTTTCCAGCGGGATGCCGCGCGCTTGAAGGCGCTCGCGTTCGGAATCCAGGTAGAGCGGATCTTCGCTGGCTTCGGCCGGGAAGACGCCCTCCGCCAGGCCGGGGATGAAAACATGGTCATGGGGCAAGCCGCGCGCTTCGCTGGCGGTGGTCACCAGGACTTGACCCCGGCGCGTCGGCCCGGGCCGCTGATCCGATTGCGTCTGCAAGGCGTGGATCAAGTCGGCGCGGAACTCTTGCCATGCCAGCGGCTGATGCTGCTGATACGTCGTTCGCAGCACGGCGTCGCTGGCGAGTAAATCGCGCAGGATGGTCTTCAAGCCCTTGATCGCGCTGATGTCGCGCTGGACGATGGCGGGGTTGTCGCGATCGTGCGCCCAGGCCCGCATTGTGACATTTAGCGAGTAGGCGCCGCTTGCCGATTCCGCGTCCGTTTGCGGGTCGGGACCGAGTAGACCCGCCAGCCAGCCAATATACGCGGGCAGGGCGGCTGTCTCTGGCGCGCTGACCGCCCGCATGAAAGTCGACAGCCGCGCCGATAATCCTTCCGCTTGCTCGGCGCTTAAGGCAGTCCAGTCAGCTTCGTCCCGGGCGTCTTCCCCGCGCCGCTGAGTCAGGGTGATGATTTCCAGCCAGTCGGCTTCTTCCCCGCCCAGGAATTTCTGCTCCAGGCTGATACGGTCGAGGAGATCAATCTGCTCCGTCGACAAGCCCGAATCAACGTAGGGCGAGCGCAAAACATCCAGCAGATCGCGGCGGCGGAAGCGCGGCGCCAGCCTCAGCAGATCGATCAAGGCGGCGATCACTGGCGCGCGATTCAAGGCGCTTGCGTAGTGCAGCAGCAGCGGCAGATCATATTCTTCGCGGCCGGACTCGAAGTAGCTGGCGTAACGCTCCCAATCGCGCAGGGCGATCAGGATGTCATCGGCGCGCGCGCCCTTGAGCAGCAGGCGCTTGACGGCGCGCAGGACGGCTTTGACTTCGGCGGCCTGGTTGGGCAGGGCGATCAGCTGAATGGCCTCGCCGCTGCGCCTTTGTGTCGGGTCGCGAAAGATCATGGCGCTCAAATGCCGCAAGTCCGGGTGACGATTGTCGCTGGCCGCGTCGACCCTTCGCTGCTTCAGTCCGACGCCGGCGGCCGCGAATGCGTTCTCCAGGCGTTGCCGCGCCAGCTGGCTGCGCTGGGGCAGGCGCCCGGCCTCATCGCCCGCGATCGCTGTCAGCGTGATATGGACTTGCCCGCCGGCGCGCGACAGCTCCGCCAGCAGCTGCGCCTGCACGGGCGTGAACTGATCGTAGCCGTCGACCAGCAGCAGGTCGACAGCGCCGATGATGTCGCCGCTCTCCTTCAGCTTGGCCAGCGCCAGCCAGCCCTCGCCTTCGACATCGGCCAGTTCGCTTTGCCGCAAGCTGTCTTGATAGCGCCGGTAGATGGCGGCGATCTCATGGTCTTTCTGGCTGCGCGCCGCTGCCGCGAAGTCATCGACGTCGACGCGGCTCTGCTTGAGCTCGTCGATGAGATCAGCCATAACCGAGACGAAACCGCGCGTGTCGGCGATGCGATGGAAAAAGCTCAATTCGCCTTGCGCCAGCATCTCCGCCAGCAACTGGCGCAGCAGACTGTGCCGCGTCAGCCGGTCCAGCCGTCGTACGGGTACGCCGGCGATCTTGAGCAGGCGCGCGTTCAGCGAATAAAAGTTGAAGAACTCTATATTGAAGTAGACGCTCTGGCTGCTGTCCGCTTCGATAAGGCGTTGGCGGAAGCTGAGTTCTTGCCGGCGCGTCGCCAGCAGGACCCAGATCTTGGGCAGCGCGCCGCGGCGTTCACGCGTCAGTTGGCGCAGCAGCGCGATGGCTTGCTCAGTTTTGTCGCGTCCGACGGGCGCCAGGTGCAGGGTAGCGGTCAAGGCTGGCTCCTAGTGGTATAGCAGGTTGACGATTTCTTGCACGGTGCGCGCCGGCAGCCGCTCGTCGTCGAAATAGCTGTCTTGCAGCCCGGCGATGAGCTGGCTGGCGTGGAGCACGGGCACATCCGGCTCCCGCAGCTTCAGCCGTACATCGGGCGCGTCGCGCATGAAGACGACCGCGGCGAAAAGCGGAATATGCCTCAATTCGTAATCTTGCAGATGCGCTCTAATCTTGGTGGCGGCGGCGACAGCTTCCCGTGTGGGGTTCCAGCGCATGGGGCGCCATTTGCCTTTGCGCCGCCGGCGCAGCCACTGGCCGCCTTCATTGAAGTACTCGCCTTTCCGCCGCGTGATGCGCAGCGCCAGCACGCCGTGAGCGCTAATGAGCACAGCGTCAACGTAGCCGGTCGTGCGCTTGCTGATGTTACGGATGAAGACATAACGGTGATCCAGCTGCGCCGCCAGCTGCTCGCCCAATTCGTAGGCGGTGTTATTGTCCGTGCGCCAGGTGACCGCCCGCAGCGCCAATAGCAGCGACGCCAGACTGAAAGCGGCGCCGATCAGCAGCAGCGCCTTGCGCGTCGCGTCATAAATGTTGTAGCCGCGATTGAATGGCGCCACCAAGCCGAAGACGTGCAGGGCGATGCCGGCCACGACCAGCGCGGCGCCCAGCAGAAACACCAGCGCCGCCGCGACCTGCAGATCGCGGGAGCGCCGGGTCAGGCTGCGTGTTGGGGCGACATTCTGCATCGATCGCTGCTCGCGCTACGCGTCCGACTCCAGTTCTCTTACGATGATAGCCCATCTGCCGGCGCTTGCAATCTGCGCCCGCTGCAGTCTGCGGGAGCTTCTGACCTTGACTATAATCAAGCGGTAGAGCGCCGCGCGGCTTGCGCTTTGAGTTGTTGCGCGCGCCGGGATTGAA
>CAZWCV010000057.1:0-2018 GCA_964632725.1 uncultured Anaerolineaceae bacterium | reverse complement strand
CGAGCCAGACGAATGGAGAACTCAACGCGGGCCTGGGTGAAGTACACCGCTTCGGCAGCGCCAGCGAGTCGCTGTTTCGCCGGCTCTATCGCGGGCTGAACCGCCGGCGGCAACTGGAAGATGAGGTGAGACGGCAGCGCCTTCTGGCCGGGCAGCAAGCCGCGCAGCACGAGAGCCTGCAGCGCCGTTACCAGCAGCTGCAAACCGATCACAGCCGCCGCGCCAGCGAGCTGGAGCGGCTAAAAATGGTGCTGGGCAGTCTGGACGAAGGCATCATCACCCAGGCCCCTAACGGCAAAGTCACCATGATGAACGGGGCCGCGGAAGCCATGCTGGGCGGCAAGAAGGCCTTCTGGGACAGCGCGCTGGGAACGCTCTTTGAGCGCTACAGCCATGTGCGGGAGACCCGCGCCGAGCTGACGCCGCTGGGAGAGTCGGACGAGATGCCGCTCAACAACCGCATCGCGCGGGCGCAGTTGATCGCGGTCGGCGACGAGAACGGGCAACGTATAGGCACCGTCATCATCTTGCGCGATGTCACTTACGACGCGCTGGCCGAGCGGCTCAAAGACGGCTTCGTGCGCCATATCGCCGGCGAAATGGAGCGCCCGGTCAGCGTCATCAAGCTGGCGGCCGAATTGCTCAGCGGGCAGCCGGAAGACAGCGCCGTCAATCAACGGCTGCTGGAGAAGCTGCTCAACAATGTCGATATCCTGGATCAACTGGCGCTGGAGCTGCACGATATCGGCCGCATGAAGGCCGGCAGCTTCGAAGTGCGCCGTGAACCGCTGTCGGCGGAGAGCGTCGTCTGGTCGGTGGTCAACGGCATCGGCGCCGATATCAGAAGCCGCGGCATTGACCTGCTGGTAATGGCGCGTGAATTCGCGGGCGTGCAAGTGCGCGGCGATGACACTCGTCTGCAATGGGCTTTGGGGCATCTCGCGCGCAATGGCGCCGATTACAATCAGGAGGGTGGTTATGTGGCGCTGGCGGCGCGCCGCGAGATTCGCAACGGCTTAGGCTACGCCGTCATCAGCGTCAGCGACAACGGCAGCGGAATCAGCCCGGCCGACCTGCCGCATATCTTCGAGCGCTTCTATCGCGGCGGCCACGCCGACCGGGACGCCGCGCCGCGCCGGCTGGGGCAGGGGCTTTACGTTGCCAAAGCCATCTGTGAAGCGCATAGCGGCTACTTGCAGGTCGAGAGCCGCGAAGGCGTCGGCAGCATCTTTACAATGGGCTTGCCCGTCTTCGCGGGCGGGGCGAGCGACTGATGAAGCGCCGGCCATGCCTTATCTGATCGACGGCCACAATCTGATCGGGGCGCTGCCCGGCATCGACATCGACGACCCCAATGACGAAGCCGAACTGGTAATCAAACTCAAGGGTTTCGTGGCGCGCAAGAAGACCAAATGCACAGTGATTTTCGACGGCGGCTTGCCCGGTGGACAGTCGTCATTGTCGAGCAGCTCGGTGACGGTCATCTTCGCCTCGTCCGAGCACAGCAACGCCGATGCCCTGCTCAAACGGCGCATTGCCGCTACCCGCGACCTCAAGGGCTGGACCCTGGTGTCGTCCGACCGCGAGGTGGTCAGCCATGCTCGCGCCCGGCGCATGCGTCACCTGACCGCGCAAGCATTCGCGCAGGAATTGCAGCGCGGAGGCGAGCCAAGCGACCCCTTTGACGAGGACGAAAAACCCACTCCCTCTCAGGCCGACGCCGACTATTACATGGGCCTCTTCGGCGGCGATGAGGCGGACGAATGAGCGACTTTTGGAAGGTGTAGGGGCGACCAACCCGGTCGCCCGTCCTGCTGGCGGGATGTGCTCGCGGGCGACTTGATAAGTCGCCCCTGCGTCTTGTGAAGTGATTGTGTCTGGGAATTGGGTGAGCTTCAGTCAATACAGACAATGGGGGCGCAGAGCTTGCGATGTCCATTCAATAAAGGACTCTCCTCTGTGTTCTCAGTAGAACAAAGTAAGTCATGCAAATCTCATGTCAAGAAACTTTTCCTTTA
>CAZWCV010000056.1:0-22380 GCA_964632725.1 uncultured Anaerolineaceae bacterium | reverse complement strand
TTGCGCCCCAGCAAGTCTTCCAATCCATTCAGCATGCCCGCAATATCAAGCAGCGTGTACTCTTCCTCGAAGTCAACCAGGAAATCGATGTCGCTGTCCGCGCGCATCTCCCCGCGGGCGCAGGAGCCAAAGACCGATACCTGGCGCGCGCGATGTTGGCGAGCCAAGTCCATGATTTGCGGACGAAGCCTGCGGATGTCTTCCAATGTGCGAATCGTGGTTGCCTCAGCCATGCAAGGCGCCTCGCTCGTTATCGCGGATTCGCCCTTTAGTATAGCACGCGCAGGGGCGCGCCGATTTCAAGAGCCTGATTCGCCTTCGGACAGCGTGGCGAGCATCGCGGTGACGGCTGTTTTCAGTGCTGGCAGGTCTTCTTGGGCAGTCCGCCAGACCAGTTCCAACCGAGTTCTTCGATACTGGTGAACAAGAATATCTCGAAAGCCAGCAACACGTTTCCACTGTATGTGCGGATGCAGTTGGGTCAACGACGCGTCCAAATTCTTGGCTGCTTCACCAATCACGATGAAGTTGAGAATGACCGCGTCCCGTAACACATGTGATTGCTCAAAAGCCTCGCGCCCGTTTACAATAGTGCTATCAATACGCTCGATTCGCTCCAGGATATCCTGGCAAAGTAAACGCTGCTCTAAGCTCATAATGCTTGGGCTTCCTTCATTACGGTTTCCCACAGTTCTTTCCGCAGGCTTGGGCGATCGATGACATCTACTTTTCTACTAAGCAAGTCTTCCAGCCCGTTGATCATGCCGGCGATATCAAGCAGGGTGTACTCCTCCTCGAAGTCAACCAGGAAATCAATATCGCTGTCCGCGCGCATCTCCCCGCGGGCGCAGGAGCCAAAGACCGATACCTGGCGCGCGCGATGTTGGCGAGCCAAGTCCATGATTTGCGGACGAAGCCTGCGGATGTCTTCCAATGTGCGAATCGTGGTTGCCTCAGCCATGCAAGGCGCCTCGCTCGTTATCGCGGATTCGCCTTACAGTATAACACGAGCAATGGCGCGCTGAGTTCAAGCGCCTGATTCGCCTTCGTCCAGCGTGGCGAGCATGGCGGTGACAGCTGTTTTCAGTGCAGGCAGGTCTTCTTGTGACGCCTTCCAGGCGACTTCCACTTCGGTATTGTGGTACTGATGTATCAGGAAATCGCGGAAGCGAGCATAATCGCGCCAGTTTATTTGCGGTTGCTGAGCCAACAGATCGTCATGTAATTGCTTTATCGCTTCGCCTATGATCGTAAAGCAGAAAATGACCGCATCTTGCTTTTGCTCGGACCGCAAGAATGCTTCGCGGCCAGCGGCTGTATACGATTCTATTCGCTTGATGCGGTCGAGAATGTCTTTACAGTAATGACTCTGAAGCCTCGTCACAATGGCTGCGCTTCCTTGAGAACAAAAGGTTTCAATTCCTCGCGCAGCGCGCTGCGAGGCACGACATCAACCTTGCGCCCCAGCAAGTCTTCCAATCCATTCAGCATGCCCGCAATATCAAGCAGCGAATATTCCTCGTCGAAGTCAACCAGGAAGTCGATATCGCTTTCGGCGCGCATTTCGCCGCGTACGCAGGAGCCGAAGACTGACACCTTATTAGCGCGATGCCTGCGAGCCAACTCCATAATCTGCGGACGAAGCCTGCGGATGTCTTCCAGGGTCTGGACTGTCGATTGTTCAGTCATGAGCTTGTGGTGGACTGTAGGCTTGCCCGTGCCTTCAAGTATATCACAGCGCCAGGGCTAACCCTCCGCCAGGATGCGATCAACGGCGTCAGCCAATTGACGCAGATTGTTGACCATAAAGACGCGGTCGGCATACATACTGTATTCCCACATATCGCTGTCGCCACTGCCCCATTGTCTGCGCGGTTCGGGGCAAAACCAGATCAGCCGCCGGCCCATGCGCTGCATGTCTCGCGCGATGTCGAGGCGCGGGTCATTGTAGTTGTTGCGCCCGTCGCCAAAGAAGATGACCGTGCTGCGGCTGTCGATCACGTGCATGTGTTCCCTTTGGAAGCTGGCGAGGCTGTGGCCCAGATCGGTGCTGTAATAGCCGGGCGGGTTTTCCGCCATGATGCGGGCAACGGCTGCGCGCGGCGGCAGCTCGGCCAGGGTTGTGCTGACGTCGACCAGATCGTGAATGAAGATGAAGCTGTGCGTACGCCGCACCTGGTCGCTCAATTCATAGACCAGCGTAAGCAGAAATTCGACCGCGTAGCGCATGGACGTGCTCAAGTCGCAGATAAGGATCAGGCTGGGTTTCTTGTGGCGCTTGCGGAATTGCACATCCATCGGCACGCCGCCGTAGCGCATATTCTTGCGGATGGTTTTGCGCGGGTCGAATTGCCCGGATTTGGCGCGTTTCTGTCGCAGCGCCGCGCGCGTGCGCAGCCGGGCCGCCAGCCGCCGCACCTCGTCGCGCACATCCTCGATGTCGCCGCTGCTGAGCCGTTGCAGGGGCACATCGAGCAAATCAGGGCGTTCGCGCGGTTCCTGCTCGGCCATCTGCTCCGCCAGCGTGGAGCCAACATGCTGCGAGATCTGCTTTGACAAGCCCTGCAAGTTTTCCCGCAGCATCTCCTCCAGTTGCGCCAGCGCTTCGTCGCTCATTCCCATCAGCGCCAATTCTTCCAGCAAATCGTCGAGCATACGCTCAAGCTGGGTCAAACCTGCCTGCCGGTTCATACGCCGCTCGAACCAGTTGCGCATATACATCTCGTCGCCCAGCGCCAAACCCGAAGACTCGCCCAACTGCCGCAGCTCGTCCTCGCTGAACTCCCGCCCTTCCAGCAGGCGCTGCATCAGATCGCGCAAGGCGTCAAGTTCCCCCATCAGCGACTGCAGCGCCTCTTGCAAAAGCTGCTCTTGTTCCGGCGACAGCTGTTCCAGGACGTTCTGCAGAGGCGGCTTGTTGTTCTTGAAAAAGAGCGGGAAGAAATAGTCAAAGACGGGCTGGTCGCGCTGGTTTTTGACCAGGGTCGCCTTCATCGAGTTCTTGAAGGTCGCCTGGTCGCGCAAGCCGCTGTGGTCGACGGCGAACATGGCGTCCTGGCTCTCGGCCAGGGATACGCGGACGCCGGCAGCGCGCAGGGCGCGGACGAATTCGATCATTCGTTTTTGCATGGTCGCGGACCTTGCTACCCAACTCGGAAGGGGCGCTACCTCCGATAGTAAACGATTTCAACTGTCACGGCAAACAAATCTATTTGCTGCGAGCGGTAGCCGCCAGCATCCCCCGGTTCGCGTCGTGTGCTATCTGTCATGCGTCCGCCCCGGGCCCTTTACTTCCGCAGAGCGCGCGCTCGACTCAAACTTTCCGGTTGTAAACCGACGCCAAACCGACGACCAGCTTATGCCTGACAGCCGTTCTTGCCCCCATCCCTGCGCCGGAGTCGGCGGCGTCATTCGCCCGATCAATACCCGGCGCAAGCGAACCAACCGGCTGAATCTCATAACTATTACCATGATACAAGCCGCATATTAACTGGCCTTACGGTTGCTCGCGCGATTTGCCGCGGGCGCGCGCCGGCGTCGATTGCTCCGGCTCATTAACCGCGTTACGGCGGCCACAAAGCGCTCTTTTGCGCCCTTCCGCTCGTTTGAACGGTCGGAAATCCGACGGAATAATGGCGTCTACCGCAACAGGAGCTGGACGTAGCCTCGGTGCGGCCGAAGAAGACTCAGCGATTCTTTACCAGGCTGTTCAAGCCTCCGTCCAGGAAAGGAGCGACGACAAGTGAGCCGCTATATGTCAGTCGATCGAGTCCATAACACGGGCTCCGGCCAGGCGCCGCAGCCGAGCCATAGACCGGAGCGTCGCGCGCTTCCCACTGCCTTGCGATCCGTTCATCCTTTGGACCTGCCAGGAGATTTGATCACATACTTCCAGAAGCGGCTCATGCGCAAGGTCGGCGCCCGTATTGATCCCGAGCGCCTCAGCTTATTGCTCCTGCTGGCGGCGCTGATTACGCTGCTGCTTGCCGCAGCGCCCGGCGCGCAGGCGCAAGGCAGCTGCAAACTCCTCAGGTACCCTTTCTATGTCAATAGGTCAGGCGACTATATGAGTGGCTCGCATCCCATATACAGGAACAGCAGCTGCTCGCCCCCAAGCAGCGGTACGGTCAGTTTCGGCAAATACGGCACCGTCTTCGGCGGCAGCCGGGAATCCGCCATCGCAAAGTGCATTTCGCGAACAGGCATTTCCAACATGAGCGTTGGTCCGGTTTATTCAACCGGTTGGTCATGCAAACCATTGTCCAGCTCCGGCAAGTCAGGTGCAGGCCAATCTGGAGACGTCACGTTCGATGGCGACTATTATAAGCCCGAGGTCCAAGTCACCAAACTACCCCTGGGCAACATCATGGTCAGCGCCGAACTGGGCTTGAACAGCGGCATCCTGTTCCAGCGCTATGATCACTATGCAGTCGGGATTCAAGCCGTCGTTGACCGCGGCATTCTGGACGTCGTGGATGTCTGGGGTCATACCAGCCAAAGATTCGAGGTCTGCTTCCCGCAAGCCGGCGCTATCGTCTTTATTGACGCCACAACTATGCCGCGCCGCCTGATCGATATTGACAGCGTCGTCCGCGACGGCTACACCTGCGCCGCCATGAACCGCGCCGGGCAAGTGGTGCTGGTCAAAGGCTCAAGCTCGTCTCACTCTCGCGACACTCTGGCGCAAAAGTTCATTGACTCAACCACCGACGACCTCAGCTCCGCCATTGCCTTGAACAATTGCACTGCCTCCTCGGTCCATAATCTAAACCTGCGCGAGGAGCCCTGGGGCGTAAAGATCACCGTCTTGCCCAAACAAACCGGCGTCCCCGCCATTGCCCGCACCGAGTCCTGGTACAAAGTCCGCTTTTCGCAAGCCGAGGCGGACACGGGCGAAAACGGCGTCGAAAGGATCGAAGGCTGGGTTTCCGCCTGGCTCTCCCAAGGCGAGGGCGACTGCGAGTGGCGGAGCGACGATGAAGACAGTCCGGCGCTGGCGTCCAGCGAAAACACGCCGGCAGTCGACGAACTCAGTGTCGCCTCACTTGTAAGAGAATTGGGGCTTTAGGCAAGCTGACAACCGCTCGCCAGCAACCAACCACATCGCCGAATCCCCCTCACAGCGAGGGGGATTTATGGTTCCAGCGCGGCAGCGGCATCTGGTTCCAGCAAAACCACTATAATTTAAGCAGCAATCTGGCTCACCCGTGACCGATGCAAACATGCCCGAGGATGCACGATGCCGTGTCTGTTCCGCAGCGCGATCTTTTTTACCCTCGCCATACTGAGTCTCGCTCCAGCCAGCCTCGCGCAGGAGGGGCTCAATCCCGGCGGCGAAGCGCGCTATGGGCTGCACGGAGCGGCGCCGGGCTTCCAACCAGGCCCGCTCACGATCGACGTGGTCAGCGGGGGCGATATCGCGGTAAAGCCGCTGGCGCTCGGCGACAATTGCCTGGGCTACGCCGCCGCTGATCCGGATGTCGTCGTGGACTTGGCGGCGGGCTTCGAGCGCGTCACCTTCCTCATCGCCAGCGCGGAAGACACGACGCTGATCATCAACCTGCCCAACGGCAGTTGGTCCTGCAACGACGACGCCAACGGCCTGAACCCGGCCCTGGTCTACTACAAAGCCGCGCCGGGCCGCTATCAAGTCTGGATTGGCAGTTACGCCGCCGAGACCTTTGACGATGCCGTCTTCTACCTGGCTGAAACGGGGCCCGAAGCGCTGCCGACGACGGCTACCGGGCCCGATCCGGCCCGCGACCCGCTCTACGGCGAGATCACGCTTGCGCGCGGTTTCCAGCCTTCGCCCTACGCTGTCCAGTTGCTGGGCGGCGGACGCAGCAATGCCGCGGATTATCTCGAGGACCCGGCTTGCCGCGGCTACGTCTCGGAAGCGCCGGATTACAGCGTCTATCTCAGCGAAGATATGGCCGATCTGCGTTTTGCTGTGTACAGCCCGGCCGCCATGACGCTGCTGATCAACGGCGCTGATGGTCGCTGGCATTGCAGCGCCGGCGGCTCCGGCGGAGAACCGGCTACAAACTTCGACTACGCCTTGTCCGGCTTGTACGATGTCTGGGTCGGCAGCCAGGAGCGCGGCAATTACGCCGCCAGCATATTTTATCTGAGCGAAAATGCGCCGGACTCGCCAGCGAGCTTCACGATTGACGTCAGTTGCCCGGGCATGTTGCCTACCGATTTGCAGGTCGGCTCCAAGGCATTGGTCGGGCATAGCGGCGCAAAAGTCTACGCCGCGCCCGAGACCGCCGCCACCGTCATATTCGAGCCAGCGCCGGGCGCCATGCTCGCGCTGGTCGGCGGTCCGGTTTGTCGCGAAGCCTTTCGTTGGTGGCGCGCCCAACTCAGCGACGGCAATCGCGGCTGGATCGCCGATGGCGACGCCGAAACGCGCTGGCTCGAGCCGGCAAACTGAGCTTGCGGATGTCAACTTATTCGCAAGGCGCGATCTCGACCACCAGGCCCTTGCTCCAACCGTGTTTGGCCTCCATCTTGGCTTTCACCGCGGCGACCAGTTCGTCGTCCGCCGGGAAAGACCCCCGGCCTTCAGTCAGTTCCGCGCCCGCGTCGTCCGTCATCGTATCGCCCAGGCGAAAGCGCAGGGCCGCGTCGGCGCGGATATTCCGCACCCAGTGCGCCGCCTCGCGCTTCTCCGAGATAATGTAGTAGCGGCCGTCGTGTTCGACGTACCAGATCTCGATCTGGTGCGGCTTGCCGCTGCGGTGGCCGGTGGTGGTGAGGTAGAGGAATTTGGGCTCGGTCATTCGCTTGTCCTTGCCGGGCGGAAGTAGTTCATTTTTCGGGCAGCGGCTATTTTGCCCAATGCCCGGTAGAATGGCAAACAAGCCGGCTAGCAAATTGAGCCGCTGTATACGAGCAAAGGGCTTGCCATGCAGATAAACATCCGCCTTGAGCGACCGGACGACGTTGAGCTTATCCACGCCATTGAAGCGGCGGCTTTTGGCGGGGAGGCGCATGCGCTGCTGGTCAATCGGCTGCGCGCTGAAGATGCGCTGATCTTGTCGCAGGTGGCCGAAATTGAAGGCGAGATTGTCGGTCACGCCGCCTACAGCTTGGTCTCGGTCAGCGACGGCGACCGCGTCCGCCACTTTCCCGCGTTGGGACCCATCGCCGTCTCACCCGCGCGGCAGCGCCAGGGCATCGGCTCGGCCTTGGTTAGCGCCGGATTGCGGGCGCTGAAAGAGGCGGAGCACGAATTGGTCTTTTTGGTGGGCAGCCCCAAGTATTATCCGCGATTCGGTTATGTGCCGGCCCAGCCGCTCGGCTTCAGCTCGGATTATGTCGAGCCGGGCGGACGGCACGAACACTTCATGGTGGCGCTTTTGCAGGGATCAGTGCCGGGCGAAGTCCGTGGACAGGTCCGCTTTCACCCGGCCTTCGCCGAGGTAGACTAGCGGACTGCAATGCGCGCTAGCTGTTTGCGAGGATCGACTCGATTTCCGAGGCTGCTTTCCGCGCGGCGAACAAGACATGCCCCATGCTCGCGCCCGGCTCAATAACCAGCGCCAGCGTCACATCACCGGCCGGGCAATTGAGCAGCGTTCCGCTTTCGCCTTCCAGCACCAGGCGACCCATATCGCCTTGCGCCAGCCGGTCCAGCGTACGCTCGGCCTGCCCGGACAAGCGCGCGGAGACCGCCGCCACCTGTGCCGCGTTCAAGGGATCCTCGGCGCTCTCACGGTCTGAACGCGGCGAAAAAGCGGCGATCGGGAAGCCGTCTTCACTGACGACTACGCTGGTCATAACGCCTTCCACCACCAGGCCCAGGCGGCGCAGGGATTCGTCCAGCGCTTGCTGCCGATCTCGCTGATTCATAGCACCCTAAGGCGCAATTGAAATTCTGTCACTCATAGGGCGAGTATAGCCCAATCGCGCCGCGCGCAAAAGCGAGCTTGCTCGAAGATCTTCGCTGCCGCATCCCTCGCAATGTGCAGAGAAAGGCGCCGTCAACAATCGGCGGCGACAGAGTATAATCCCAGAGTCAGAGAATTCCCGGTTGAGCGGAGATTCGGGAGGCGACCGGCTTGCAGTCAGCTGTTATGCGCGAATCGCGCCCAATTCGACTACTTGGCAGCGCGCCACAGCGCACGGAAGCCATCGGCGCGGCGCTGGGACGGCGGCTGAAGCCCGGCGATGTCGTCTGCCTGTCTGGTACGCTGGGCGCGGGCAAGACTGTCTTCAGCCGCGGCATCGGCAAGGGCTGGGGCGCAATTCCGGCTTTGAGCAGCCCGACCTACAATCTTGTGCATCAGCACCGGCGCGTCAAAGACCAGGGGCGGCTGGCGCACGCCGATCTGTATCGCATCAGAGGCAGCGGCGAAGCCGACACGCTAGGATTGGACGACTTGCTCGATAGCGAGTATATCGTCATCATGGAGTGGCCCGAGCGCATCCGCGAGCTGCTGCCGCCAGCGCACCTTTGGATCGATTTCGAGCTGGTCGACGACGAGCGTCGCGAGCTCGTTTTTCGGGCGCGGGGATCGCGTTATGCGGCGCTCCTCGATGCCCTGCAGCGCGACCTGGCGGCTGCCGGATAATTCAGTAACGAAACGCCTATGCTCTTGGCAATCGACACCGCAACGCAAATCCTCAGCATCGCCCTGCATGACGGGCAAGCGCTGCGGGCCGAATGGTCGTTGGCGGCGGGCCGACAGCACAGCGCCTTGCTGGCGCCCATGATTGAGCAACTTTTGCGGCAAGCCGGCGCAGGCGCGGCGGACCTCCAGGCGCTGGCCGTCGCGGTTGGGCCCGGCTCCTACACCGGCGTACGCATCGGCGTGGCGCTGGCCAAGGGCATGGCGGCGGTCAACGATTTGCCGCTGGTACCGCTGACGACCCTGGAGATCGTGCTGGAAGCGCATAACGCGTCGCGCTACGAGCGGCCGCTCATCGCCACTGCGCCGGCCGGGCGCAGCCGCGTCATCTGGGCCAAATACGCTCCCGGCGGTGACTCCTGGGTCCTGCGCCGGCCGGCTGAAATCAGCAGCTGGGACGAACTGCTTGAGGCTAGCCAGCCGCCCGTCACCATCAGCGGAGAAATCTCGAGCGCCGGATTAGAGGCCATCAGCGCGGCGCAAGAAAATGGCGCGCAAATTGACCTGCCGCCCGCCGCCGACCGCTTGCGCCGCGCCGGCCACCTGGCCGAAATCGCCTGGCGCCGCCTGCGCGCAAGCCAGGACGCCAATCCCTTCCCGGCAGCCGATGTCCGGCCCGTCTACCTGAAGGCGCCAGGATAACGCCAACACCGGCCTAGCAGCGAGGAGTACTAACGATGACGGAAATTCTGAAGGCGCTCGGCATTGACGCAATCAACGCGGGCGTCTGCGCCGGGGGCGACTGGGTGGAAGACCAGGCCGGCGCAGCGCTGCATTCCCTGAATCCAGCTACGAACGAAACCATCGCGACGGTTGTACAAGCCAGCGCGGCCGGCTACGAGGCGGCGGTCAAGGCAGCGCGCCAGGGTTTCGCCGCCTGGCGCATGTTGCCGGCGCCCCGGCGCGGCGATGTTATACGCGAACTCGGCAATGTCCTGCGCGAATACAAAGAACCACTGGGCGAGCTGGTCACGCTGGAGAACGGCAAGATCCGCAGCGAGGGCCTGGGCGAAGTCCAGGAGATGATCGACATCTGCGATTTCGCCGTCGGCTTGTCGCGGCAGTTATACGGCCTGACGATGCACTCCGAGCGGCCCGGCCATCGCATGTACGAGCAGTGGCATCCGCTGGGCCCGATTGGCGTCATCACGGCCTTCAATTTTCCGGTGGCCGTCTGGTCCTGGAACGCGGCCATCGCGGCCGTCTGCGGCGACACCATGATCTGGAAGCCCTCGCGCGCGACGCCGCTCACCGCCATCGCCGTGCAGCAGATCTGCAACCGCGTCATGGCGCGGCACGGCGTCGCCGGCGTCTTCAACCTGGTCATTGGCGAGGACGAAATAATAGGCGAGCGCCTGATTAACGACCAGCGCCTGCCGCTAATCAGCTTCACCGGCTCGATCCGCGTGGGCAGGCATGTGGCGCAGCGCGTCGCCGCTCGGCTGGGACGCAGCATCCTTGAGCTGGGCGGCAACAATGGCGTAATCGTCAGCGCCGACGCCGACCTGGACCTGGCGACCCGCGCCATCGTCTTCGGCGCCGTTGGCACAGCCGGCCAGCGCTGCACCAGCACGCGCCGCTTGATCGTCCAGCAGTCGATCGTCGACGAACTTTGCGAGCGCCTCGTCCGCGCCTACGACTCGGTGTCAATCGGCGACCCGATGGCGGAAGGCGTGCTGATGGGGCCGCTCATCAACGATGACGCGGTCACTACGATGCTGGCCGCTGTCGAGCGCGCGAAATCCGAGGGCGGGCAAGTCTTGTGCGGCGGCGGGCGCCGTCCCGATATCGGCGCAAACTTCGTCGAGCCCACCATCATCCGTATGCCACGGCAGACGCCCCTGGTCTGCGACGAAACCTTCGCGCCTGTCCTCTACATCATGGACTACGAAACGCTCGACGAAGCCATCGCCATGCACAACGCCGTACCGCAGGGGTTGTCCAGCGCCATCTTCACTGGCGATCTGCGCAGTTCGGAAGCCTTTCTGTCGCATGCCGGCTCCGACTGTGGCATCGCCAATGTCAACATCGGCACCAGCGGCGCGGAAATCGGCGGCGCGTTTGGCGGAGAGAAAGAGACGGGCGGCGGGCGCGAGTCGGGTTCTGATGCCTGGAAAGCCTATATGCGCCGGCAAACCAACACCATCAACTTTTCGGATGAATTGCCGCTGGCGCAAGGCGTCGAGTTCGAGGTCTAAGGCTCGTCCGCTACTGCCTGATATCAGCGAGCTATTTCTACCCCATCCCCCGGCCCCTTCCACGAATCATCACTGACGACAGGACAGGTTTTGAAAGCCGCCGCCGACTGATTTTACCCCACCCCCCGGCCCCTGTCCCGCCATCTCTATGGCGGGCATCCGACGGGTCAGGGAGGGGGAGCGCGTTGAAAGAACATGATGATATTTTATGTTTTCTGTGATTGTTCGGGATAAATTCTGGTCTTCTTTGTAAAGTCACCTTTCCCTAATGCATTGGGAAAGCGTCGGGGATGGGGTAGAAAAAACTGTCCTGTCGTCAGCGAATCATCAGGGAAGGGGAGCTACTTTTTGCGCACTCCTTGGCATGCACTTGCTCTTTAAGTGAATCGGCCCACTAATGGAATTGCCTTGGCGCCGGGCCAGTTGCCTGTATTCGGCATTTTCGGTATTCGACTGGCCATACATAAACTATCCGATGTTGACGGGCAGGAGCAATCCGAGCCCGCAGCAGCCTTAGACGTCGCCATTCTTGCCGCTGCCCTTGCCGGAACGCAGGACCGCCAGCAGCAGTCGCAAGCCGACTGCCAGCACGACGAATAGCGCCACTTGCCGGACCTGTTCGCTGTAGAGCTCGACGGCCGGCAGCGCCTGCTCTTCGCCGGTCGGCTCGAGTCGCAAGACGGTGAATTCCTCGACCACCTCGGCCAGCGTATTCAAATCGGCCGCCCGCGCCGACGACATGCGCGCGAAGAGCGACTCGTAAATCCAGGAGTTGCGGCTGAACATATACAGCGCGCGCAGGGCTTCCGCCGGGTCATCCACCTGCTGCGCCCGCGCGTCCGCGATATGCGCGCCGTGCTGAATCGTGACGCGGTTGTCCCTCTGGATATTGCGATACCAGTCCGTATCCGCGCCCCAACCGGAGACGATGTAGTACTTGCTGCCGTGCCGCCGGTACTCGACCACCACATGCCGCGCCAGACCGCTTTTGCGCCCCCTGGTGGTCAGAATTAGCAGCGGCAGCCAATCCAGCGCCGGCCCCCAGCCCAGCTTGTACAGGCACAGCGGCGCCCGCAGCAACTGCATGGCGAGGTCGCGGGAACGGTCGATGGTTGCGCTGGACAGGCTCAAAATGCGCTCGCGGGATTATGGTTTCAGTGGCGCCATTCTAGTTGAACCGAGCGCGGATGTCAGCGTCTGATTGCCGCCAAGGGGCAAGCCGCTGGCATGCCCGAATCGTGGCGGCGCCGTCGTCTAATTCCACTCCGAGCGGCCGCCGCGCCCGCGCCCGTGATAGCGGTCGTCGTCTCCCCCGCGCATGATCTGGCGGCGCGCCTTCTGCACATCGCTCTCGTGTTTGAGCAGAACCGTCAGCGTGGTCTCCAGCGTTTTCTCATCGATGCTGTCGGCGTTCAGCATGACCAGCGCCTTGGCCCAGTCGATTGTCTCCGAAACGCTGGGGTTCTTCTTCAAGTCCATGCGGCGCATGCCCTGCACTACATCGACGGTCTGGCGCGCCAGTTTGTCGCTCAACTCCGGCACGCGCATCTTGACGATGTTGAGCTCGGCTTCATGCGTGGGGTAATCGACGAAGAGGTAGAGGCAGCGCCGCTTGAGCGCTTCCGAGAGCTCGCGGGTATTATTGCTGGTCAGCACGACCGTGGGATGATGCCGGGCTTGCACCGTGCCCAGCTCGGGAATCGAGACCTGGAAATCGCTGAGTATCTCCAGCAGGAAAGCTTCAAATTCGGCATCGGCGCGGTCGATCTCGTCGATCAGCAGCACGACCGGCTCTTCGCTGAGCAGGGCCGCCAGCAGCGGACGCGCCAGCAGAAAGCGCTCGCTGAAGAAAACATCGTCCTCGTCGCCCAGGCGATCGGCCGCCTGGCGCAGGGTCTCGGCGGAAGCCAGCAAGTCGCTCAGCTTATCGCGCAGCAGTTGCGTATACAGCATCTGCTTGGCGTACTCCCATTCGTAGAGCGCCTTGTTCTCGTCCAACCCTTCGTAACATTGCAGGCGGATGAGCGGCCTGGCGGCGGCGCCGGACCAGGCTTTGGCCAGCTCGGTCTTGCCGACGCCGGCCGGCCCCTCGGTCAGCAGGGGCTTGCCCAACTTGTCCGCAAGAAAGACGACGGTCGAGATTTCGTCGGTGGGGATATACTGCTGGCCGCACAAGGCTTCGGTGACTTGCTGCACGTCTTCAAACATGGTGTCGGTTTCCGTCTGGTTTCGGCACTTGCAGTGTAACCGAGATAGTCTCGACCTAGCAAGCGGTCGCGCCCTTGAGCGGGCTTAAGTTGTGGTAGAATCGTAAGCGCAATAGCGGGGAGGACAATAATTATCGCGCCTGAGTTAGTCAAGGAATTGCAGCGGTTTAGCCGGCAAGAGAAACTTGAAGCTATATGCTTGCTACAGAGTGACCTCAATGAAGAGTCGTCGGTATGGGAGGAACTGCTGGCGGAGCCTGGGCGCGTATTCAGGAATATCGGGCCCATACGCGCGTCATCCGAAACAATTGAACAGTTTGAAGCGCTTTCAAAATAGTTAAATGCAGATGACTGACGGATTAATCGTGCCATACATCACAAATCCGGACGTTGTGGATGATGAGCATCCCCGCCCGTTCGTGCCGGTCAATCTACGCCTTGGCGGTAACGAGATACATGAACTGGCTATGATTGACAGCGGCGCAGATGTCTGTGTATTGCCGCGTCAAGCGAAGGTAAGGCGCAAATGCCCGATGTAAGCCTTGAAGCCGCCATCCCCCTCCCGCCGGAGCAAGCCTTCGACGCATTCGTTCAGCAGATGGACGTCTGGTGGCCGCGCCGGGGCGTCTTCCCCTACAGCTTCGCGCCGGAGACGACGCGCCCGCTGCACATCCGCTTTGAAGGCGAGTTGGGCGGGCGCTACTACGAAACCTTCGCCGACGGGGGCGAATACCGCATCGGTTCAATCACGCTTTGGAATCCGCCGGCGGAACTGGCCTACACCTGGCGCGACCCGACCTGGGCGGGCAGCACGAAGATCCGTCTGCGCTTTGAGGAGACCGACGACGGGACGCGCGTGACGTATTCGCAAGACGGCTTCGCGAGCGCCGGCGTACCCTGGCTCATCCCCTATTATCGGATCGGCTGCCAGCAGACCTTGTCCGCCTACATCGCCCACTGCCGGGCCCTGAGCGCGCTGCAAACGTTGGAGACTCAACAGAAAAAGTAGTAGCGTTGGGTAAGCCACGCAAAAGAATCACCACCGAAAATACCGAAATTGAGAGAGTGCGTCGAGTAATGCGATGAAGCGATCTTAAAGCAGCGAGACGTTTCATAGATTGGATTGCCGCCGGAATCGAGGCGGTATCAAACAATTCAGATCTCTCTGTGCCCTCTGTGTATCCTCGTTTTCCTCTGTGGTAAAGGCGTAGCTTCTTGCGACGAAGAATGCATGACTTGCTTGCTTCTGGCGAGCTAGTCCAGCAGGCCGCCGACGCGCTCGATGATGTATGCGCCGATCTCGGCTTTGCTCGCGCGATCGATGTGATGCAATCCGCCGTCCATGTCGAGTACGACCACGCGATTGGTATCGGCGGCGAAGCCAGCGTCCGTCGCCGTGATGTCGTTGGCGATCAGGAGATCCAGCCCTTTGCTCTGTAACTTGTCGCTGGCGTTTTCCACCAGGTTTTCGCTCTCCGCGGCAAAGCCGACCACAAGCATGGGATAACCGGTCCGCGCGCGTTGCGCCTTCACCGCCATCAAGATATCCGCCGTTCGCGTTAGCGGCAGATTCAAGTTGTCGTCCGCTTTCTTGATCTTCTGTTCCGACACCCTCCGCGGGCGATAATCAGCCACCGCCGCCGCCATTATCAGCGCGGAGGAATCGGCGACGTTGTCAAGAACAGCTTCCCGCATGGACTCAGCCGAGTCCACCGTGACCAGCGTCGCGCCGACGGGAGCGGGCAGCCCCGCCGCCGACGAAATGAGCGCGACCTCGGCGCCGGCGTCAAGAGCCGCTTGCGCGATGGCGTAACCCTGTTTGCCGGTCGAGCGGTTGGTGATGAAGCGCACCGGGTCGATCGGTTCGCGCGTGCCGCCGGCGGTGACCACCAATTTATGGCTCGCCAACTCGCCATCGCGTCCGATGACGCGGCGGATGTGACCGAGCAGGTCTTCCGTCTCGGGCAAGCGGCCAATGCCGGACAAGCCGCTGGCGAAACGTCCCGCCGCCGGTTCAATCAGGTGAGCGCCCCGCCGCCGCAGCGTCTCACAGTTGTCTTGCAGGGCCGGGCTATCGTACATATTGCCGTCCATGGCCGGGGCGATCAGCAGCGGGCATGAGATCGCCAGCGCCGTGACCGACAGCAAATCATCAGAGAGTCCAAGCGCCAGCTTGGCCAGGGTATTGGCAGTGGCCGGCGCGACGACCAGCAATTCCGCCGCTTCCGCCAGGCCGATATGGGCGATATGGCTGGGCAATGCGCCGGCAGACTCGCTGGACCACATATCGCTGTAGACCGGGCGGCCGCTAACCGCTTGAAAAGTCAGCGGACTGACAAAGCGCCGCGCCGCCGCTGTCATCACCACGTCGACTTGCGCGCCGGCCTGGGTCAACTTGCTGGCGAGGTCCACCGCTTTATAGGACGCGATGCTGCCGCAGACACCCAGGATGATGCGTTTGTCCCGCAATAGCGCGATCGCTTCCATGCCTGCTCCCTGCACTTGCTACGATTTAATGGTACACAATCTGCCGCAGAAACAAAAGTCTACCCCAAGCCAGGGGACGGACCAGGAGTTTCGGCTTCGGGCGAGCCAGTGGCTCACCCCTACCGGGCTTGATTGTGCGCTGGCAGCCGGGCGCGCAAAGTGGAATCTGTAGGCAAATAGCCGGTTAGCATGGTTCGCCAAAACGGTCGAATTCTGCTAGAGTTGCAGCACTTGAGCGCGGCGCGCGCGGGAGACATCCAATGCAGTCTGGCGTGGCAAAGCAGGGGCTTTCCGCCTTCTTGCCCATACAACTTCTGTGCTTGCTGTTCCTGGTCGGCTGCAATCTGGATGTCACGCCCGGCGACCCCACGCCTAGCTTTGACGGCCCGCCGCTGATACATATCGCCGCGCCGCAGCCCGGCCAGAAATTCCAAACCGGCGCGACTGTCATCGTGCAGGCGCGGGTCGAAAATGCCGGCCCCGACATCGCGCGAATTGCCGTCCTTCTCAACGAAGACTTGATGGGCGAGCAACTCAATCCTAATGAGACCAACGCCGAGGTCTTGCCCTTGACCATCGACTGGCCAACGAGCAACGAGGGCGACTACACCATCGCCGTCATCGCCGAGCGCGGCGACGGCAGTTCCGCCCGCGAAGACGTCGGCATTATGGTGGTCCCGCGCGGTCAAATCGCGGCGACTGCCAATCAAGCCAGCGCTGATCAGCCGCCGGCGGGGGCGGATGCGCCCGGCCAACGTGAGACGGACTCAACCGGCGAGAGCGCGCCCGAAGATGCGCTGCAAGCAATCAGTACGCCAGCCATCAGCGCCGGTCCGAGCCAGGTGAGCGCCACGGTCATTCGCCCGGCGCCTTTGCGTCCGGGGCCGGGCGTGGACTCCGGCCAGCCCATCGGCAGCCTGATGGTCGACGACGAAGTTCTGATCATCGCCGTGAATTCCGCGGGCAGCTGGTATCGCGTCAGGCGCGGGTCGGAGATCGACGCCTGGGTCGACGCCAGCCTGGTGTCGGCGACGGACGATCTCGGGGGAGTGCCGATCGAGACCGGCGCGCCCCAAGCCCCTCAAGACGGCGTCAACCTCATCGTGACAAGCCTCGAACTCGAGCCGGATCCGCCGGTCTGCGGGCAGCCAACAATCGTCCGCGCCATCGTGCGAAACAGCGGCGCAGTCGACTCGCAGACCAGCCCCTGGGTGGCCGCGAAAGCTCACTTGCTTAGCGATGATAGCGAACAGGCCCAGAACCCCGAGACCGTGTATCTGCCGGCGCTGGCAGCCGGCGAAGAAACCGCGCTGGCAATCCCGCTGACGCTGACCGGGCGCTATGCCGAATTGCACGTGATTCGCGTCACCGTCGACCAGGGGAATCATGTGATAGAAACTCATGAAAACGACAATACCGGCGCGAGCCATCAGTTTGAGTTGAGCCAGGGAAGCTGCAGCGCCTGAGCGCGCCGACGCCGCCATGACTACAGCGCTCCGTGCTTTAGTTGTACCTGAAACTCTCCGCAACGATCCATTGCCTGCGCAGGAAGGCTACAATCTATGACTTCGATAATCGTGACCAACGATGACGGCTATACCGCGCCAGGTATCTTAAGCCTGGCGGAAGCGATGCAAGACCTGGGCGAGGTGCGGGTCTGCGCGCCCGCCACCAACCAAAGCGCCAGCGGGCACAAGATTACCTTGCATCAAAACATCAGCTACTCGCGCTGCGCGATCGGCGCCGGCATACCCGCAATCGCAGTCGCCGGCTCGCCGGCTGATTGCATCGCGCTGTCGCTGCTGGGCCTGGTGGACGAGCGCCCCGACATCGTCGTCTCCGGCATCAACCGCGGCGAGAATATGGCGCAAGACCTGACCTACAGCGGCACCGTCACCGCGGCGCTGGAGGCGGCCATCAGCGGCATTCCGGCTGTGGCCTTCTCGCTCGCCCAAGCCGATGCCGATTCTCCCGCCGATTATCGCGTCGCTGCGCAAGTCGCGCCAGCCATCGCCGAGATGGTGCTGAAGCAAGGCCTGCCGCCTTTCACCATACTCAATGTCAACGTGCCGCCGGTTGAGCGGCTGGAGCAGCTGCGCGGCATCCGGCTGACGCGCCAGGGCGTGCGCATCTACCGCGACTGCCTGGTCGAAGTCGGCGAGGGCGTCGTGCGCGTCGAAGGCGAGCCGCCAACAGCCAACACCGACGAGCTGGGCACGGATGTCTGGGCGGTGCACCGCAACTTCGTCAGCGTGACGCCCGTGCATCTCGATATGACCGCGCACCGATTCATGGCTGACCTCGAAGCCTGGGAGTTGAGGCTGCCAACCGGTTGAACTTTGCTTCATGTAGGGGCGACCTATCAGGTCGCCCGCCTCTTACGCGCTATAATGGAAAATGATTCCCCAAGCGCGAAATACTCGAAAGGAATCGACCGTGAACATCCTGAAATCCCTCTTCGGCGGCGGCGGACGCGATGAAGACCGCGGCATCTATTTCTACGTCCAGCCCAAGATGTGCCAGGAGATCCTGCGGATTCGCGTGGATCCGCTGAACGACCTCTCGCGCGCGGACGACGGCAAGACCTACTGGTGCCGCAAGCTGGCCAGCGCGGCCCGCTGCCCGTTTCAGGCGGAGGTCACGCTCTACTTCGACAAGAACAAGCGCTTCACCGGCGAGGAAGTGGAGAATGGCGAGCTGGTCAGCGAGGAGGCGTGGCTGGCGCAGCGGGGGGAATCAGAAGCATAGCGCTTACCCGTTGTCGCCCTTGTTATTCTTTGGATTCGTCACCATCGGCTCATCAGTTGAAGCTTGCCCTTCCAATTTATGCGAGTCAACGTTTTCGGACTCTGGCAGAGACCTGATCCTTAATCTGAAACTTCGCAGTTGAACGCCGATATCTACTCTCCTGTTAGGAATCACCACAGTGGCGACGATGGTTACTCCGCACAAGTAGAGAAACACCTCAACTCCAGCCGTCCCATTAAACATGAGGACGAATCCGGATCCGATGGCCAGAACTGTTATGACCTGATGGTAACTAAAGCGCATTTATCGGCGATGCACTGAATACACCACGATAAACACAAATGTCAGATAAGCAAGAATATCTTGCGCCGTATGTCCGCGCTGGATGCACAAGACGGACGTTACGGCCGCAAACAAGACTATGAATGAGACGTACGGAACGGTGAGGTCTTTCAAGGCAAGTCCTTACCTGCTACCTTGCTTACTCGTATGGTAGCAGATTTGTTGCGCATGTTCAAGCAACTTCAATCTTGCAACTGCATTTCGCAATGAAACGCTCGCAACACAAACCTGACGAAATGTACCTACCCCCCGCCCTCCCCAGCCACCGCCATCGCCGGCAGGCCGAAAGTGCGCCGCACCTTGTCCTCGATCGTATCCGACATGCCCCCGTTGCTCTGCAAGAAGAGCTTGGCGTTCTCGCGGCCTTGCCCCAGCAAGTCATCGCCGTAGCGATAGAAGGCGCCGCGCTTGTCGATGATGCCCAGCTCGGTGCCGATGTCGATGATCTCGCCTGACTTGCTGATGCCCTGGTTGAACATGATGTCGAACTCGCATTCCTTGAAGGGCGCGGCGACTTTGTTCTTCTTGATCTTCACGCGGGTGCGATTGCCGACGATGTCGCCGCTGTGTTTGATCTGCTGGATGCGGCGGATGTCGATGCGCACGCTGGCGTAGAATTTCAGGGCGCGGCCGCCCGGCGTGGTCTCGGGGCTGCCGAACATGACGCCGACTTTCTCGCGCAGTTGGTTGGTGAAGATGACGCAGACGTTGGACTGCTTGATGGCGCCGGCCAGTTTGCGCAGCGCCTGGCTCATCAAGCGCGCCTGCAAGCCGACATGCGAATCTCCCATTTCGCCTTCAATCTCGGCGCGGGGCACAAGCGCGGCCACGCTGTCCACCACGATGACATCCAGCGCGCCGGAACGCGTCAAGTGCTCGGTGATCTCCAGCGCCTGCTCGCCCGTGTCCGGCTGCGAGACGTAGAGCTGCTGAATGTCGACGCCGATTTTCTCAGCGTAAATCGGGTCGAGCGCGTGCTCCATATCCACGAAGGCGCAGATGCCGCCGCTCTTTTGGGCTTCGGCCACGATATGCAGGCAGAGCGTGGTCTTGCCCGAGCTTTCCGGGCCGTAGATCTCGGTGATGCGCCCGCGCGGAACGCCGCCGACGCCCAGCGAGATGTCGATGCCCAGCGAGCCGGTCGGGATCGCCTCAACCTCCAGATGACTGCCGGCGCCCAAATTGAAAATCGTGCCATCGCCGTAACGCTTGGTGATATCGGTTAGCGTGGCGTCAAGCGCCTTTTGCCTGGCCGCGTGGTCCTCTCTGTCGTGTACCAGTGTTTCCTTGACCATCTGTGTACGTTTCGCCATTGTTGCCGTCTCGCTTTGTCTAGGCTTGTCTAAGTGTAGTGTTTCTGCGCGGATTACGCTATGCGGACGAGTCTAGCACTTTTGTTCTAGTCGCGCAAGTGCTGGTTTGGGTGATTTGCCAGTTTCCAGCGACGGCGATTCGGATGAGAAGCGACCTTTCGCTGGCGCGACAGTTTTCGCAATCAGTTGTCAAAAGTGTTATAGTCCGAGGTCGAATAGTTTCGAATCAAGTTGCTCAATACAAAGTAAAGGGAGAACCCCATGCGATACTTCAAGATTTTACTCATTTTGCTGCTTATGTTGACCGTCGCGCTGGCGGTGGCGCAGGACGCGGAGACGATTGTCATCCGCGGTTTCGGCAACATCAGCACCTTCAACCCGGCCATGAGCAGCGACGGCGCCTCATTCCAGGCCTTTAGCGTGCTCTGGCCCAAGCCCTACGAGATTGACCCGGCGACCTCGGCGCCGATACCGGGCTTGACGAATTGGGAGATTTCGGATGACGGTTTGACCTATACCTTCCATATTCAGGAGGACGCGAATTGGTCGGACGGCATGCCGATCACATCGCATGACATCAAGTTCGTCATCGACGCCATCAAGTCTGATGTTGTCGCGTCGATCCAGGAGAACGAGGTGCAAGCAGTCGAGGAAGTCCGAATTGTCGACGACAAGACTTACGAAGTGGTCTTGACCGGCCTGGACTGCGCGGCCTTCAGTCAATTGGGCGGCGTCCGCTTCATGCCGTCGCATCTCTTCGCTGAAGACTTCAGCGATTTCGAGACGAATATGGTCTCAACCGAACCAGTCGGCATCAGCGGCGGACCCTACATTCTGGACGAATGGGCGCCGGATGCCTACCAGAGCTACCACGCCAATCCCGATTGGTGGGGCGGCGCGGTCGGCATTCCCTACCTGATCAACCGCAACATCAAGGAACAGGCCGTTGCGCTGCAGTCGATCCAGGCGGCGGAAGTCGACTACACCTACTTGCACGGCGATCTCTTCACGCAGATAGCCGACACCAGCAACTTGCAGTGGGAGATCTTCCCGCAGATGTCGGTCAAGTTCTTTGCGCTGAACTGGGTGGATCCGGAGCATCCCTCGCCGGCTTACGATGAAGACGGCAACGCAGTCGAGCAGGTTCCACATCCGATCTTCAGCGATCCGGCCGTGCGCAAGGCCGTGGCGATGGGCTACAACAAGAGCGATGTGCTGGCGACTATGGGCGGCGACGATGGCGGCACGCGGCTGATCGGCGCCGTGAATCCGGCCATCGGCTGGGCTTACAACCATGACCTTGAGCCCTATCCCTACGATCCCGAAGGCGCGATGCAACTGCTCGAAGATGCCGGCTGGGTCGACTCCGATGGCGACGGCGTACGCGAGAAAGACGGCCAGCGTCTGGAGTTCCTGATCTCCTACAGCGACATTCTGCTCATGTTCGAGACGCACGTTCTGGTCGCGCAGGATCAACTCAAGGACATCGGCTTTGACGTGACGCTGGAGAAGGTCGAATGGGCCAACTATATCAGCGACGTCTATCTGGGCCAGATGTATGACGCCACCTCAATGAGCAACAGCGGCGGCACCGGTGGCGCGCCCGACGCCAACGACTTCATGACGCTGATCGACAGCCGTCAGGACGTGCCGGGCAGCGGCAACAATCTGGCGTCTTACGTCAATCCGGAAATCGACGCCCTGATTGACCAGGCGCGTACGGTCCCGGGCTGCAGCACGGACGAGCGCGGCGCGATCTACCGCGAGATTCAGCGGATCGCGCATGAGGACCTGGCTTACGACTGGTCATTCGTGCCCAATATCTGGCAGACGGCCAACCAGCGCGTTGGCGGCTTCGAGCCGGCGCCCTTCTGGGTGTTCTACGGCTACACGGCTGACATCCACAAGTGGACGATTGAGGGTTAAACTTCAATCCAACACGGCTGGAAAATGTAGGGGCGACTCTGTGAGTCGCCCCTTTTGTGTATGAAACGTATTGATCAACTTCGCTAAGCTATGACTCGCTGGCCGGCAGCTTGCCAGACAGCCCCAATCCTTCCAGCAAACCCGTCGTCCGCGCCTGTTCGTTCTCCACCTTGCGCAGGCGATCATCCATGGACTGAAATCCAGAGTCAATCTTGCCTTCCAGCTTGTCTTCCAGACGTTTAATGTCCGCGCGCAGCCAAAAGAATATGCCAGCAACAACCGTGATATTTGTCCCAATGATGATGAGAACTTGTTCCCAGCCCACCATACAAACCTCAATGCTATTTCCGCCAATCGACAATAATGATAGCGCAATTTAGCGGAATCGCCAAGCCGCGGGCGTTTCGACATCATTGCTGATACCGCCGCGGGTCCAGCGCGTCGCGCAAGCCATCGCCGACCAGATAAAAGCAGAGCACGGTGATCATGATCAGGATGCCGGGTGTGAAGACCAGGTGCACGC
>CAZWCV010000055.1:0-22856 GCA_964632725.1 uncultured Anaerolineaceae bacterium | reverse complement strand
CAAGCCCCCATCCCCCGGCCCCTTGCCCCCATAAAGGGGGAAGGGGAGCAAAGCCACGAATGCGCTACATTTAAGCCCCCTCCCTCATTTTGGGGGAGGGGGTTTGGGGGTGGGGGCAAAGCGCGGCATTTATTTCAATGACTTACTTCTGTGATCTCTGTGGATAGATTATGGCTTGAAACTATTCGTCACAGTTGATGTCGCTTTTCGCCTCGGCGCTCACGCGAGCGGCCATTGCTGGACGAATAACGCGGTTTTGGACTACACTCTACTCATCTGCTCCTGAGCGAATGGAGGGCACTGTGGCGATTGACTATCAGGCGCGGCTGGACAAGCTGCTGGATCAAAGCGAAGCGGACCTGGCGGCTTTTGTGCCGGGCGAGAATATGGTCTATTTCACCGGGCTGCACTTCCACCTGTCCGAACGCCCCATCCTCGGTCTATACAGCCGGGACGGGCTGTCTTTCATCATCCCGGAGCTGGAAGCGGCCAAGCTGGAAGCGCGCCCGGAATTGGAAACGCGCCGCTTCAGCTGGACGGACGAGTCGGGTTACGACGGCGCATTCAGCGAGGCGGTCGCCGCCCTGCTGCCCGGCGACGCGACCTGCGCGCTGGACGGGCAGACCCTGCGCTACTTTGAGTGGCGCGCGCTGGAAAGGGCGGGCCTGCCGGCGGCGAATACCCTGGATGCGGGCGACCTGTTCCTGAACTTGCGCGCCCGAAAAGCGCCCGAAGAAATCGCCAAGATGCAGCGGGCTGTCGATATCAGCGAAGCGGCTTTACAGGCGACCATGGCCTGGGCGCGGCCGGGTATGACCGAGCGGCAAATCGCCGACCGGCTGGGCGCCGAAATGCTCGAGCGCGGCTCGCATGGCCACGCCTTCCTGATCGTGCTGACCGGCGAGAAAACCGGCTTGCCCCATGGCAACATGGCCGACCGCGCCTGGGGCGAAAACGAATTCCTTCTGATCGACTTCGGCGCGACTTATCAAGATTATCCGGCCGATATTACCCGCACCTTCTGCTATGGCGAGCCGACCGCGCAGATGCGCGCCATGTACGACGCCGTCTACGGCGCCAACAGAGCCGCGCGCGAGTTCGCCCGGCCAGGCGTGACTTGCGCGGAACTCGACCGGGTCGCGCGCGCGGTGATCGAGGCGGCGGGCCTGGGCGAGTTTTTCATTCATCGGCTTGGGCACGGCCTGGGTTTGAGCGTTCACGAGCTGCCCAATATCGTGGCCGGCAACGACCGGCTTCTGGAGCCGGGCATGGTATTCACGATTGAGCCGGGCGTGTATGTTCCCGGCGTCGGCGGCGTGAGGATCGAAGATAATGTCGTAGTCACGGAAGACGGCATCCACGTCTTGACTTCGTATCCGCGCGAGTTGTAACGCGCTGATTTCGTTTCGCCGTCCGCCGCCTAACTCACGACCGCTCATGCCGACTGGAAATAGCCGCCGCTCAGCCGGACGAATAGGCAAATGGCTGGGCATCATCGCGCTTTGGCTGCTGGCGATCATCGCCATGCTGGAATTCGGCTTGCGCATTTTCCGCCCGGTCCTGCCGCCGCGCCTGCAAGAGATGGTCAATATCGCCGTCACGGGGTCGCCCTTTGCCGAGTCCTGGGAGCGCGCCTGGATCCGCAACCCGGACCACTACTTCATCCTGAAGCCGGGTTTGGTTAATGTTCCGCAGTACGGCACGCCGCGGCTCAAGTTTCACGTCAGCACCATTGAGCTGTGGCCGGGCGGGGGCGTCGGCTTTCGCAATCGCCCGGTCGACTACTTCGTCGACGCGGTTGTGCTGGGCGATTCTTTCACCTTCTGTTTCACCGAGCGCAGCGATTGCTGGGTGTCGCGCCTTGAAGCCGCCAGCGGTCTGGGCCTGGTGAATCTGGGCTTGCCCGTCACCGGCAGCCACAGCCATTGGCTGGTCCTCAAGGACTTCGGCAAGTTTTACCGCCCGCCCCTGGTCATCTGGCAATTCTTCGGCAATGACTTCAATGACGACTATGGGCTGTTTGTATCCAAGGGGGCTCTTGAAGCGCTGGAAGCGACTTCGGTTGACGCGGCCAGTGGTTCGGCCGGGCTGCGCGCTCGCTCGGCATTGTACGCGGTCCTAGAAACGATCCTGACCGGCCGCCGCAATTATGACGATCCGGTGGCGCAAAGCTTTGAAGATCGCTACGCGGTGACGCTGCCCTCCGGCGAGCGCTTGCAATTCGGCCAGGCTTACGAGCCGCGGGCCATGGACATGACGCGGGCCGCCAATCAAGCCGGGCGCGAGATTACGCGCAGCGCCTTGCGGATGGCGCAAGAACTGATCGCCACCTGGGACGGTCGGCTGGCGGTCGTGCTGGCGCCGACGCGCGAAGAGGTCTACCAGGAGTTTACTGCGGCGCTAATGGGCGAAGATATCGACCGCATCGTCAGCGCGCGCCTGGCCATGCTCGACCTCTGCGCCGAATTGGATTTGCTCTGTTATGACGCGCTGGCTGATTTGCGGGAGCGGGCGAGCAACGGCAAGCTGCTCTATTACGAAGATGACTTGCACTTTAATCCGCTGGGCAATCAAGTCTTCGCGGAGCTGATGGCGGGCTGGCTGGCCGAGCGCCGGTTGCTCAATTGAAGCCTCAGGCGCGCATCACACCGCAGACCGGCGCCGGCCAGCTCAGGCGCTCATGACGCGCCAGCTTCGCCGCCAACCGCGCGTGAGGCGCCGCCGGGAAGGGCGCGCCGCGCCGCTGCGACATGGCGACATTCATCATGACCACCTCGACGATGGCGGCCAGCTGCTCGCGCGTCTCGTTGACAAGGAAGGCCATGAAATAGGCGCGTTTGGATGACAGTTCGATCAGACGAAGATACACGGCGACCCGGTCATCGACCAGGATTTCGGCGAAATAGCGAATATGCTGCTCCAGCGCGAAATTGCCGTGGGGGTCAGCCGCGGCGTATATTTGCCCCAGGCCTACTTCTTGAAAGACCGCGCCCAGTCCCTTTTCGACCAGACGCAAGTAGTATTGCACATTGACATGGGCATTTTCGTCAAGGAAGGCGCCGGGTATCGTCCGCTCGTAGTACTTGTCCAACTGTCGGACTTGCGCGAGTGTGGTCGCGATTCGGCTCATAGCGCCTCTCGAAGTATTGGAATGCGCGGCATTATAATGCCTCAGCGCTAGCCATCAAGCCAGCGCGACTGAAAGGGATTGGCGAAGGCGTAAACGTGACCTATCGGCGAATCACACCCGAAAACGCAACGGCGCTAGGTTGCCTTGGGCAATTGCAATTCGGCTGGATTGCGCAGGCGCGCTGGTCGCCGCGCGGCGACTTGCTGGCCATCGCCGGGGGTGAGGGCATCGCCGTATACGCCGAGGGCTTCGGCGGCGCGCCGACTTGGCGGCTGAGCGCTCATTCCGCTCCGGTGAAGGACATCGCTTTTAGCCCCGATGGCAGCCGACTGGCTTCCGCGAGCGCGGACATGACCGTGAAACTATGGCGCGTCGCACACAAGTCTATGGTCGAGTCGGCAACCTGGCGCGGCCATAACGGGTCGGTCGAGGCGCTGGCTTTCAGCCCGGACGGCCGCCTGCTGGCCAGCGGGTCGGCTGACCGCAGCATTCGGCTCTGGGACGCCCCTTCCGGCGCGCTGCTGACTGTGCTGGAAGGGCATGAGGATGAAGTGACGTCGCTGGCTTTTGACGCGGGCGGCGCGCGCTTGCTGTCGGCGGGACGCGACCGGCGCATTCAAGTTTGGCGTTTGGCCGCCGGGATGCCGCGAGAAGCGCTGGGCAAGCACGATGACTGGATCCGTGATTTGGCTCTGCGTCCCGGATCGGCCATGCTGGCGTCAGCGGGCAAGGACATGACGATCCGCCTGTGGCGTCTCGACGGCGAGGGAGCGCCGCGCGCCATACCAGCTCACGCGGGCGGCGTCGACTGCCTCGCTTTCTCGCCCGACGGCGCCCTGCTGGCGAGCGGTGGCCGCGATAACACGGTGCGGCTCTGGAACGCGGATACGCTGGACGAGTTGACTGTGCTAGAGGGGCATGGCCGGCCCGTGCTGGCGCTGGACTTCAACCCGGCCGGCTCAATGCTGGTGTCGGCCGCCGGCGATAACCTCGTCAAGGTTTGGGCGATCGCATATCCTGGCGCTATAGCAAGAGCGCAATAGAGACACTACAATGACGACTCATGCGCGAATTAAGAGCGAGGCGATAATCAATGACGAGCATAAAAACCAGTTGGAAGCAAGTGCGCGAGCGTCACCTCGGGGCAATGCAAAGCTCCTGCGATATTCTCGGGCATATTTTGCAGGGCATATCCAACGAGCGGGCGCGCGCGCTGCGCGACGGACCCGAAGGCTGGTCCATCATCGAAATCGTCTGCCACCTGCGCGATTTCGACGAGATTTTCTACAATCGCGCTCAAATGATGCAGGCGCAGGATCAGCCGCAGCTGCCGGCTTACGATCACGAGGCCATGGCCATCGAAGGCGCCTACCAGCAGGAAGACCTGGCCGAGGCGTACAGCGCGCTAAAGGCGTCGCGCGCTCGCTTCATCGCCTGGCTGGCTGCCCTGACGCCCGAGCAGTGGGAGCGCGATGGCGCGCATCCCGAACGCGACAGCTTCAGCATGACCGACGCCCTCATGCAAGTAGGCTTGCACGACTTGGATCACCTCGAGCAGATTACGAGAGTACTGGCGCAGCGTTAGTTGCCTGGACGGGACTAGCTTGCCCGGTCGGCGCGCGCCGGGCAACAGCTAGTCTTAGGCCGGGAATACGGGAGATTGCCCATGCAGGCTTTGATAGAACGTATCCGCGCTGAAGGCATCAATCTGGGCGGCGGCATCCTGAAAGTTGACAGCCTGCTCAATCATCAGCTCGATCCACAGCTGATGGCCGGCATGGGCGAAGCCTTCGCCGCGCGCTTCGCCGACAGGCCAATTGACCGGATTTTGACAGCCGAGATTTCCGGCATTGCGCCGGCGCTGATGACGGGCATCGCCATGAATGTGCCGGTCGTCTACGCGCGCAAGAAAAAGCCGATCACCATGTCGGGTCCCGTCTTCCTGGAGACCGCGCCCAGCCATACCAAGGGCGGCGAAACGCTACTGCTGGTCTCGGCTGAATTTCTGCGCGCCGGTGAGAATGTGCTGGTCATTGACGATTTCCTGGCGACCGGCCAGACCTTACTGGCGCTGGCGCGTATCGTCGTCAGCGCGCAAGCCAACCTGGTCGGCGTCGGCGTCGTGGTCGAGAAGACCTTTGAGGGCGGGCGCGGCGCGGTACAGGAAAAGTACGATGTACCGATACACGCGCTGGCCAGCATCACCAGCATGGAAGGCGATACCATCACCGTCCGCAGCGACCAGGCCAGGCTCCTATAATTTGACGGCTCGACCAAGGCGGGCGGATTCTTGCGCGGCCAGGGCGAAGCGCAGCACCTCGCGGCCTTCTTCGCCGGTAAGCTGCGGCGGCTCGCCGGCGAAAAAGGCGTCGATGAATTGGCGCGTCGAATTGATGAAGCTGTGCTCCCAGCCGGTGGCCATGTCGGAATACGTCCGCGTCCCTCGATCCTTGTACAAAATGACCGGCGGCGCATCCATCATTTTTCCGTGGCCGCGCGTGACCCAGATCACGCCTTTGCTGCCGGTGATTTCGATGCGGTCGTCTTGGGCGTAATGCTGGGTATCCAGCACCAGCTCGGGCGAGTAGACCGCTTCCAGCGAGCCATAGCGATTGCCCGGGAATTTCCAGGATACGATGGCGGGCGCGTCCAGATGCAAGCCCGGCTCGATTTCGGTGCTGCCGATCCAGGCGTGCACTTCCTCGGCCATACCCATGAAATGCCAGCCCAGGGCGAATTTGTGATGCCCGTCGTCAAAGACCAGGGGGCCGCCGCCACACTCCTCGGCATTAAAGCGCCAGGCCCGGGCCGATGTGGGGACATCCCATTCGCTGGGGCTGACGCCGGAATTGCTCTTGATGCGGATGGTCAGCGGGTCGCCGATTTCGCCCTTGTCGATCAATGCTTTGGCGCGCTGCACCGGCGGATAAAAGATGAAGTTCTCATAGACTTTGAAGATGACCCCGGCCGCGTGGGCGGCGGCCACCATATCGTCGGCTTGCGCGACCGACAGCGCCATCGGCTTCTGCACCGAGACGTGTTTGCCGGCGGCGACCGCATCCAGCGTCGCCTGATAGTGCAGGTGATGCGGCAGCAGGATCTCCACCAGGTCAATATCCGGCAGCGCCAGCATCGCGTGATAGTCGCTGAAGATACGATCCTCGGCGACGCCCCAGCGCCGGCCGCGCCTCTGCGCCAGCTCCAGGCTGCGGTCGCAAACGGCGACGATATCAGCCCGCTCGTCGTCCAGGTAGGCGAGGGCATGCAGATCGGAGATTCTCCCGGTTCCTATAAAGGCAACGCGCAGTCGGTCCATGGGTCTTGCTCTCGTATCGTTTGTTTTGCGGGAATACTACTAGGAAAGCGGCATCTTGTTAGGGGTCACTCCGCCATAATGCCGAGCCAAGGCGCCAGCTACCAGTTTACCGAGGAGCATGGCGCAGGTCGACAGGAAAATCATTCCAGGCACAAAAAAGCCGGCCGTAGCTGACCCGGCGCCGCGGCCTCGCGCGTTTTCGAAAATCGCCCGAAAATGTTACAATAAGTGTGCAGCGCATTGTCGCAAGGGTCCAGTTGAGGACAAGACGGTGAGCCAGAACGACACTCACGCCATGAAACTGCTTGATTTGCCTCTGACCTTGCGTCTGAAGCAGAACGCGATCGTATTGGACAGCGAGCTCGGGCTGATTGAGGACGCGCGCGGGCAATACAGCGCCTTGCTATCGAACATCGTCTTTCCGCGCGGCTTGCACACGCTGCTGGCGCATGTGGACGACAAAGACGTCGTCGGGCAATTTCGCTACCGTCAAGGCGAAGCCAACGCGCACCTGGTCTACCTGGCGCCGACGCTGGCGGAATCTGAAAGCGATACCATTTGGCTGCACATGCTGGATTCGATGGCTGAGCAAGCCGGCCGCAGCGGCGCGCAGACGCTGGTGGGCGAGGTGGACTTGAAGCATCGCCTTTTCGAGACCATGCGCCAGGCGGGCTACGCGGTATACAGCCGGCAAGTTGTATGGCGGCGCGCTCCCCTGGCGGACGGCATGGCGCCCTCGCCCTTGACGGTCACGCCGGAAAAAGTAGACGATGAGATTGGCATCGCCGCACTGTTGGGTTGCACGATACCGCGAATCATGCAGTCGGTCATGGGACCGACATCGGATATGCAGGGCCTGGTCTATCGGCGCGACGGGCAGGTCGAAGCTTACCTGGCCTATTCCGAGGGCAAGCACGGCGTTTATCTGATGCCATTTGTGCATCCGGAAGTGCTGAGCGACGCGCCGGGCATCCTGGCCGCCGCCTTGCAGCGGATTGACCGCAGCCGCAAACTGCCGATTTACATTTGTGTTCGGGGTTATCAGGGCTGGCTGGAAAACGCCATGCTCGATCTGGGCTTCGCGCCCTTGCTGGAGCAGGCAGTGATGGTCAAACATTTGACTGCCGGCGTCCGGCAGGCTTCCTTCGAGCGCGTCGACATCAGCGCGCGCGGTCGCCGCAAACCGGCGGCGAATCTGCCCATGGTCAAGATCAGCGCCGAAGCGCCGTCCGGGCCGGGCGCGCGTTCGCCGAGCCCGGGCTGAACCGACGAGGAGTTGATCGCGATTTCGACCGACGAGCATATCAGCGGAGGACAGCTGCCGAATACATGGATAAACACATAACTGACGATTTCGAGATTCTTAGAGGCGTATTGCCCGAGCGCATACGCAGCGCGGTTGACGAGCGCGGCAGGGCAAACAAATTACTGGAAATCGTTCTCGACCTGGGACGGCTCCCAACAGCCCGATACACCGACGGCGAATATCAGCTATCCGAAGACGAAGTGACTGAGGCGGATCTGCGTCAATTGGTGGCCGAATTGGGCGAATTCGATGATGACAACCGTGCCGGCATTGAGCGGTCGCTGCATCGCATTTCGGCCATACGCAATCGCCGCGGCAAGATCGTCGGCTTGACCGTGCGCATCGGGCGGGCGGTCTACGGCACCATTGACATCATCGCCGATCTGATTGAATCGGGGCAGAGCGTGCTAATCGTTGGCCCGCCCGGCGTCGGCAAGACGACCTTGCTGCGTGAGGCGGCGCGGGTGCGCGCGCGCGACAAACGCGTGGTCATCGTGGATACCTCCAACGAGATCGGCGGCGATGGCGATATCCCGCATCAAGCCGTCGGCCGCGCCCGGCGCATGCAAGTCTCGCAGCCGGATCGCCAGCATGAAGTCATGATCGAGGCGGTAGAGAATCACAATCCGGAAGTGATCGTCATCGACGAGATCGGCCGCGAACTGGAGGCCATGGCGGCGCGAACCATCGCCGAACGCGGCGTCCAGCTGATCGGTACGGCGCACGGCAATACGCTGGAAAACCTGATGCTCAACCCGACGCTGTCTGACCTGATAGGCGGCATCGAGTCCGTGACACTGTCGGATGATGAGGCGCGGCGGCGCGGCACGCAGAAAGTGGTGCTGGAGCGGCGGACGGCGCCCACCTTTGATATCATGATCGAAATTCAAGCGCGCGATCGGCTGGTGGTGCATCCCGATGTCGCCTCAGCTGTAGACGCGATCCTGCGCAATCGGCCGCTGCCGGCGGAATTGCGCGAACGCGACCAGTCCGGCGCGATCAACGTCAGCGATTACCTGCATGAGGCGGAGTCGCGCTCGGCGCCGGCTCGCGCAGGCGCGGCGGAGCTCCGGCGCGGTACGGGCGAAAGCGCGCATGTCGTGCGCGGCAACCGCGCCAATGGCAAGACGCGCAATGAAATGAAAGACGATGCCGCGCAGCAGAACCGGCGTGAATTGCGCACGATCAGCGTCTATGCTTATGGAGTGGCGCGCAACCGCCTGGAGCAGGCCGCTCGCCGCCTGGCGGTGCCGCTGATGCTGACGGACGACTTCGGCGAGGCGGAAGCGATTGTCACGCTGAAGACGCATTATCGCCGGCGCCCGCGTTTGATCACCGATGGCGAAAAGCGCGGCCTCTCAATCTACGTCTTGCGCGCCAATACGGTGACGCAGATGGAGAACTTTCTGGTCGATCTCTTTCGCTTGAACGGGCGCGACGACCCCGATCGCTTCGGCGACGCAATCATGGAGGCGCAGCAGGCGATCAGCCGTATCCGCGCCGGCGAGGACTACATCAATCTCAAGCCGCAAGCCTCGCAGGTGCGCAAGCGGCAGCATCAACTGGCGCGTCAGGCGCATATGCAATCGGCCAGCGTGGGCGACGAACCGCGAAGATTCGTCACAATTTATCGCGCTGGCTAGCATCCGCGCTGTGCTGCAATACCCGCGACTCATCTCAGCCGGAGGCATTCCATGAGCCAGTCGACTGCGCGTCCGGCGCCAATCCGCACCGACAGCAGCAACGCCTTCGCCAACAAGACCATGCGCGCGCGCCTGCCAGCGATCGTCGACGACGTGATCGCGCTCAATCCCGATTATCCACCGGAAATGATGCGGCGTCTCCGCAGGCTGCGCCGCGATTTGGCCGAGGGCGCGCCTATAGACCAGACTGATCTTCTGCCCGCGGGCGATATCGGCGACTGGTCGGGCGCCTTGCAGGGGCAGCGCGAAATCGTTGGCGGCGAACCAACCTGGCATTATGCCGAGTGGTTCTTCGCCGAGACCTACGCCTACCGCTGCCTGATTGAGGCAGTGCGCTGGCGCGAGACCGGGCGCGATCCCTTCTTGCCCAAGAAACTCGAGGAGCTGCATAGCGACGCGCTCTGGCAGCTGATTGAGCGCGCCTGTGAACCGCTTGATTCGCCCGAGCGTGAAGTGGCGCGCGCCGTCGAGTTCGCGTTGTGGGGCAATCGCATCGACCTGAGCTATGCCCCCTCCAGCGAAAGGGGCACGGACATCAGCGCGGACGATCTGCTGGTGGACGATCGCGATGGCTTGGCGGCTTATCTCTCTCAATCGCGCGACTCGCCATCCGGTTTTGAGGGTGGAGCGCCGGTATATATCGTGGCGGACAACGCCGGCTCGGAATTGGCCATGGACCTGGTGCTGGCGGGGCGCCTGCTGCGCCATGTGACGCCTCGGGTGGTGATTTGCCTCAAAGCGCATCCGACTTTCGTCAGCGACGCCACGCCGGCGGATGTCTGGATGATGCTGCGCGAGATGGCGGAGCGCGGCGGACGAATCCCGGCGCTGGCGACAGAGCTGCAAGACGCTTGGCGGAAAGGGCAGTTGCGCCTCCTGCCGCATCCGTACTGGAACAGCAGCCGCTTCCTCTGGAACCTGCCGCCTGACCTGGCGAGCTCGTTTAAGGAGGCGCGCCTGGTAATCATCAAGGGCGACGCCAACTACAGGCGGGCGGTGGGCGACACGCTGTGGCCTTCGCATACGCCCTTGTCCGACGTTCTGAGTTACCTTGACACGCCCGCGCTATGCCTGCGCACGCTCAAAAGCGACCCTATCGTCGGCTTGCCTTCAGACGAGACGGCGGCGGCGCTGGACCGCGTCGATGCCGACTGGCGCGTCAATGGCCGGCGCGGCGTCATCCAATTCGCAGGTCAGCCGTTAAAGAGCCAGTAAGTGGCGGTGGCCGGGTAATCCTTTTCCAGCCATGCCATCACCTTGGTGGGTTTAAGGCTGAGCAGCAAGTCGTCTGAATCGGCCAATTCCGGGTCCAGTTCGTACTTTTCGACATAACGCTGCTCAATGCGCTGCGAAAGTTCGCTGGAGACCTGCGCTTCGGCCGCGCGCCCCTCGAAGATGACCGTTTCGTCGCCGCTGCCGAGATGCACGACCACACGGCTGTCGCGGGCGATATTGCGCGCCTTGACCGCTTGCCGGTCGCTGCCGAAGTAGAGGACGCCGTCGACCCAGGCGCCCCAAACCGGCACGCTGTGCGGGCGGCCGTCCGCGCAGACGCTGCAAATCCAGTAGTTGCGCGCCTCGTGCATCTGGCGGTCGACCCAATCCCACGACAGCATGGCGTCAACCTGGTCGGGCATGACGCCGTAGTGGGGCATATCCGGGCGGACGCGGCGGGCCTTTGGCGGCTGGATCATGATGGCGGAGTCGCGTAGGCTTGGCTGGCTACTTGCTCATGGGCATGATGACGTGGGTGAAGTCGTCGCGGTTTTCCGGCTTGAGCACACCGGGATTCTCGGGGCCATTGCTCTGGAAGACGACGCGCTCTTCCTTGATGACGCGCAGCACGTCAATCAGATAACGGATGTTGAACGAGATGTCGAGCGGCTCGCCTTCGGCGGTGGCGTCCAGCATACCTTCGCTGTCGCCGCGCTCGGCGCTCTTGCCGACGATGAGCACTTCGGCCGGTTCGCCGGGGTTTTGCGCCGGCTTGACACTGAGGCTGGCGCTATTGGCGTTGTCGCGGGCGAAGATCTCGGCGCGCTGGCAGACGACCAGCAGATCGTTGGTATAGAGCACGGTTGATGTGACAAAGGCGCGCGGAATGATGGAGGCGAAATCGGGAAAGCGGCCCTCGAGCAGCTGCGAGGAAATCTGCACGTTGGGCGCGAATACGGTGATGCTGTTGCGCTGGGAGGGCAGGGCGATGCCGATTTCCTGGTCGTCTTCGATGATGCGGGCGATCTCGCTCATGGCGCGGGAGGGCACGACCATGTCCTGCTTTTCGGCGAAGCTCTCCCCGATCTCGGTCGTGCGCACCGCCAGGCGGTAGCCATCGGCCGCGGCCATGGTCATGGTCTGGCCGTCGAGCTGCATATAAACGCCGGTCAGAATGGGGCGGTTTTGTTCGCGCGCGGCGGCGAAGGCGGTCTGCGTAATCATCTCGCGCAGGGTCTCGCCGTCGATGTGCAGATCAGCGCTTTCGTTGTGATTGATGGGCGGGTATTCGTCGGCGTCGATGCCACGGATGTTGGAGGTCTGCACGCCGCAGCGCAGATGAACGGTATGCGTGGCGGCATCCAGGCGCAGGTCGACTCGCTCGCGCGACAAACTGCTGACCAGCTCGCTGAAGGTTCTGGCGGGCAAGGTGATGCTGCCGCTCTGTTCGACTTTGGCGCCGATCCACATGGTGATGCTCATTTCGAGATTGGTGGCGGAGACCTTGAGGCGCGAGTCCTCGGTTTCCAGCAGCACATTGGCCAGCACCGGCAGGGGCGGGTTGCTGTCGACAGCTTTGGTGACGATGTTCAGGCTCTTGGCCAGGTTTTCTTGCAGGATACTAACAATCATGATTGACCTCGTGATGTGGCTGGGTGGTTCCGGTGGAGCAGCCAGCCGAATACGCAGTTCTGACTTATCGCAATAGTATAGCCTAGAATTCGCCGTCGGCATACGGGAAAGCGCGCGCGCCGAAATTAGTCTCGCGGGAGCGGGCGGAGTGGGGCCGCAAGTGTGTCTTGCCGCGCGGCAATTGCCGGGGCAAAACTTTTTTCGGCAATTTGGCAAGCTGAAGCCGGTGGTGTTCAGCTGTTAAGGCGGAAGTTGTGGTCAGGGTAGCGCGGGTAGGCTGAGTATAGGCGACTTATTGGTCGCGCAAACCGGGAGCTACACGCGGGCTCGGCGGATCTTAGTCGTCAGGCGTGACATTCGTGACATCATCGCCGGAGATCTCGATGACGTCGGCGTCGTCGTCAATGGTCTCGACGCGCACGATTTCGAATTTGAGGCGGGCGATCAAAGCCGCCAGCGCGCCCAGCAGGGCCAGCACCGGATTGATTATGGTGGCCACGCCGCCGACGAGCACGGCCGGCGTTAGCGGCATTTCGATTAAGGCTTCGCCCTTGGCGTTGCGGATGATGAGCCGGCGGACATTGCCCTCGGCCACCAGGCTCTTGACGCGGCCGACCAATTCATGTCCGGCGACTTCCACCTCCTCGACCCAATCACGCTGATTTTTGGGCTTTTCGGGCCGGTTGTTCATGGTTTCCGCTCCATCTGTTTGGTTGAATTCCAGCGCTATGACGGGCGACTTACAGAGTCGCCCCTGTTTACAATGCAAGCAGCAAACCCCCTCCCCCGGCCCCTCCCCCAGCAGGTCAGGGGAGGGGAGCTAACCGAAGCGAGACACAAAGTATTTTGCGTGGGCGGTGGCATTGTCGCGCGTGTGTCTACAACTTGTAAAATGGTGTTAGTCGGGCAAAGCACGTCTCGCTCCAGTAGAAGCCTTATGCCTGTTTCTACGTTTGTGAAGGCTGTGCAGTTGCGCCCGGATCAGCGCAGCAATTGGAAGAGGAGGTCTTTCCAGCGGCCGGCGTCCAATGCCCAGCAGATCAGCGGTTTGGTCGCGTTCGCGTGCGCCTCGCGCCAGACGGGGGCATTGCGGACATCGTCGCTCAGGTCGAGTTTGTCGACGACCGTCATGCCGCGCGTCAATTCGCTGTCGCATTCGACATCGACGTAGTGGCGGCTTGCGGATGTGCAGATGCTCGGGTCAATGGCGGCGGCCATGGCCACGCCATCGGGCAGCGAGATGCCGATTTCGCCGGTCTGTATCTCGTAACCTTTCATGCCCTTGATATTGCAGTCGATGGTGAAGTCGGCCCAGGGCGTGCCGATGCCGCGCACCGCGTCGATGTCGGCGAGCGAGAGTACAAATTCGCCCTGGCTGAATTCCCAGCCGACCATCTCGACCGGCAAGCCGGAACGGAAAACGATGCGCGCCGCTTCGGGGTCGCACCAGATATTGTATTCGGCGGCGGGGGTCACGTTGCCGTTGGTGCAGGCGGCGCCGCCCATGATCACGCAGCGCGATACCTTGTCGGCGATATCGGGCGCCTTGCGCAGCGCCAGGGCGATATTCGTCAGCGGGCCCAGGGTGACGAGTACGATGCCGGGCGTGGCGCGCGCGGTATCGACGATGGCGTCCACGGCATGTTGCTCGCGGGCGGACGTGTATTGCGGCCGATAGCGGTCGCCCCAATCGCCCAGGCCATCGGCGCCATGGAACCAGTCGGCCGAGATATATTCACGCAGCAGCGGGCGATCGGCGCCGGCGTAAACCGGCACATCGGCGTCACACAGCTCGGCGAAGTAGAGCGAGTTGACCACGCCTTGGTCCAGCGGCACATTGCCCGCGACCACGGTGATGGCGCGCACATCGACATCGCTGTGCCGCAGCGCCATCACTATGGCGACTGCGTCGTCGGAGCCGGCGTCGGTGTCGATCAAAAAGGGACGCGCCAATGAAATGCTCCTGTGTTACGCGGTCACGGCCAGCTGATCAACGGCCGCTCGCAGCCGCTCCAGGCCTTGCGTCAGGGTCGAGCGCGGGCAGCCGAAGTTCAGGCGCACAAAGCCCTGACCAGCCTCGCCGAAGAATTCGCCCGGGCTGGGCGCGACGCCGGCTGTCTCGCGGCAAAAGGCCGACACGTCGCCGTCGATGGGCAGGCCGCGCATATCCATCCAGAGCAGGTAGGTCGATTGCGGCAGTGTGGTCTTGATCTGCGGCATGTGCGTATGGATAAAGTCGAGCGCGTAGTCGCGATTGTCCTTGAGGTAGAGCAGGGCTTGCCGCAGCCAGTCTTCACCCCCGGTATAAGCTCCGTAGGCGGCCTCGTAGCCCATGATGTTGACGTGGGCGCTGATGGCCTGCAGTGCGGCGGCGGTCGTTTCGCGGATCTGCTTGTTCTGAGCGATCAAGACCGAGCAGGCCAGGCCAGCCAGGTTGAAAGTCTTGCTGGGCGCGATCATGGTCAGGGTATTCTGGGCGAATTCGTCGGAGAGCGTGGCGATGGGGATGTGCTGGCCCTCAAGGATCAGGTCGGAGTGGATCTCGTCCGCCACGATGAGAACATTGTGCCGCAGGCAGATCTCGCCGATGCGCTCCAGCTCGGCGCGGGAGTAGATGAAACCGGCCGGGTTCTGCGGATTGCATTGCAGGTGGATGGTCGCGCGTGGATCGCGCGCCACCTGCTCAAATTCATCGTAGTCATTTTCGTAGTGGAAGGTTTGCCCGCCATCGCTGATATATTCCATGTTGATATTGGCGGCGATCTTGAGGTTGGCGCGCACGGCTTTGAAGAATGAGCCATAGACCGGCGTCTGGATCAGCACGGTATCGCCGGGCTGGCCGAAGCCGCTGCAGGTCGCGCAGAGCGCCAGCACCAGGCCGGGCGAAAACAGCACGTCTTCCGGCGTGATATGCCAGTCGTAGAGCCGCTCCATGCGCTCGACGATGACTTCTTTGAGCCGCGGCGGGTCCATGGTGTAGCCGAAGACGCCGTGTTGGGCGCGCGCGATCATGGCGTCGATGGCGGCGGGCGGCGAGCGGAAGTCCATGTCGGCCACCCACATGGGCAGGCAGTCGCTCTCAAAGGCATTCCATTTGGCGCTGTGATGTTGCGTCCGGTCGATGATTTCGTCGAAGTTGTAGTCGGTCATAGGCTGGCTTTCGTCGCTCGGCGGAAATGACGCCTAGGAATATAACCGATGACCGCTGGCGACGCACGGGCGGCTTTGTCTGGCGAGATTCGACGCCGGGTCAATTGCCACAGAGGCACGGAGGCACAGAGAAATGCGATTACGATCTAGCGATGGCGTGTTGCTGAGATTTGTACCATATTCCTGATGGTGGGCTACCAGAACTGGGTCCAGTAGTCGCGCTGCTTTTCGCGGCGGAAGCGCTGCGCCCCGGCGTGTAACCGGACGCAGCTGTGCTCAGGCGGTCTCGACGCTGTCGCGCAGGCGCTGGGCGATGCCGTCCACATTGACGTCGCCAGCCGTAACCCGCGCCCGCAACGCGAAGAGCCGCCTCGGGTCGTCGTTGGCGCGCGAAATCGCTACGTTCGCGCCGTAAATCTCGGTCACGATTTCGGCGACTTCCGCGCGGACGGCATCAAAGACTTCCGGACGGTTGCGATAGCTCATGCGGTCCAGGAAGCTGATCTTGGCCGAGCTGTATTCAAAGACCAGATCGCCCGGCGCTTCGGCTTCCAGCGCCCGGGCGCCTTGCAAGGCGTGCTGGAAAGCCAGTCGCAGCGCGGCCGGCAGGCTATCCGGCATATCGCGCTTGCGCACGTAGTGCAAGCCTGGTCGTCCTTCGCCGAGGTCGTAGGCGTAGTCGGCTTCGTCCGCGACCAGGACGACGCCCGGGCCATCCGGCACATGCTTGTAGTCGATTACATCGATCAGCATGCCGGGGACCTTGTGCTCCTGGATCCAGCGCTGGAAGATGGGCATGATATCAGCCGGCTGCAAGCGGGGCCTTTGTTTCAGGTCGAATTTGACGCCGAGACGTTTGGGTACGGTTGTCATATAGATTTCGCGCTCCGGTTGCGGGCGAGCCAAGGCTCGCCCCTACAAGAATTTTGTGCTTTAGCCGACGATGACGCCGTTGATGCGCTGTTCGGCGCTGTGGACATTCTCGATGAAAAGCTGGGTCTCATCAATGATCTGATGGGCGTAGTCCTCGTTGATGCGCGCCGGCGCCGCTTCATGCCGCTTGAAGAGATAGCGGGCGAATTTACCTTTGGCGAAGCGATCGTAGATCAGCTCGGTATCGTAAAAGCGCGAGCGGAACTCCTGCACGATGACGTTGTAATCGTCGCCGACATCGAGGTATTTGGTGCGCACCAGGGCGCGCGCCGCCAGCACCATGGCCTTGTAGGCATTGTGGTCGGCGGTCGCGAAGTCGCCGTCGTCCAGCGCCAGCAGCGCCTCGAAGTGGGTTGACTCGGCGCGGGAAATCTCCATGGAGAAGAGCGAGACCACCTCGCCGGCGCACTCCCCCACGCCGATATCGTCGATGGTGTAGACGCGCGAATCGCCCCAGTCGCTGAAGAAGTCCGGGTTCTCCTCGTAGCTGGGCAGCTTGGTGAAAGGCTGCAGCATGGCTTTGATCTCCTTGCGCCCCAGCTCCTTGACCCAGGTTTGGAAGTTTTCGTCTTGGGCGCGTTCGGCGACGTAGCGCGCGGTCAAGGCTTCCAGCACCTCCGGCACGCATTTGGCCGGCACCGCGCCCACCGCCAGGCCGTAGCTGCCGGCGTTCTGCCGCCATTGCCCGCCCAGCACCACCTGGAAATGCGGCATCTTGTGGTTGCCGGAGCGGCGGCTGTTGCCGAAGAAGCCGATATCGGCCACGTGATGCTGGCCGCAAGAATTGAAGCAGCCGCTCACTTTGATCTTGAGATCGCGCACGGCATCGGGCAGCAGGTTGATCTTTTCGATCAGGCGCGCGCGCAGCTCGGCCGTCAGACCGCGCGACGAAGCAATGCCGAGCTTGCAGGTGTCGGTGCCGGGGCAGGAGGTGATGTCGACGATCGTGCCGGCGCCGGAATCCGCCAGGCCGATGGCTTGCAAGTCACGGTAGATGGCGGGCAGATCGGCATCGGCCACCCAGCGCAGTACAAAATTCTGCTCGACCGAGAGCCGGATATTGTCGCCCACGTAGCGCCGGGCGATGTCGGCCAGCTGAAAGCCTTGCTCGGCGGTAAAGTCGCCCAGGGGCGTATGCAGGGTGATGGTGCTGTAGCCCGGCTGAACCTGTCGGTAGACGCTCGTTCGATACCATTCGGCGAAGCCATCGGGCAAGGCGGCGCCGTTCAGCGCCAGGCCCGCTCTGGCCGGCTCGTAAACAAAGTCGCCCAGGCTGCCCATGTAGGCGGTATGGCGCTCATCGGATGGCACAATCTTCAGTTCCTCCTGCACCAGCTCGCGGAACTCGTCGATGCCCAATTTCGCCACCAGGAATTTCAGGCGGGCGCGGTTGCGGTTCTTCTTTTCACCGAGGCGCGCGAAGACCCGAGCCACCGCCTGCGTCAGCGGCAGCAGCTTTTCTTCGGTGACGAAATCGGCCAGGACTTTGGCTTGATGGGGGACGGTGCCCAAGCCGCCGCCGACGAAGACGGTGAAGCCGCGTACGGTCTCGCCGTCGATCTCGCGCGTTTGCGCCAGCAAGCCCAGATCGTGCATCCTGACCAGGCCGCAGGCGTGGCCAGCGCAGCCGGAGAAAGCCACTTTGAACTTGCGGCCGAAGTCTTGCACATCGTCATGCCCGAGCAGGAATTGTGTCATGGCGTCGGCGTAGGGGCTGACGTCGAAGACCTCATCGTGGCAGACGCCGGCCAGGCTGCAGGCGGTGATATTGCGCACGGAATTGCCGCAGGCTTCTTGTGTGGTGATGCCGACGGCCGCCAGCCGCCGCATCAGATCGGGCGTGTCGTCGATGTGGACATAGTGCAGTTGAATGTCCTGCCGCGTGGTGATATGCAGGATGCCGCCCGAATACTCGTCGGCCAGCTCGGAGAGGACCTCCAGTTGCTGCGCGGTCAGGCCGCCGTAGGGTATCTTGATGCGCTGCATGCCGGGCGCGTCCCAGAGCGTATCCGGCCCCTTGACGATATCGGCCGACGGGAATGTCAGCTCGCGCGTTTGTACGCCATCATGCCGCTGTCCATTGTCGTAGCGCTGGCCGTAGACGCCTTTGCGCAAGCGCGATTCGGCGAAGACTTTATCGTCCAGCTTGCCTTGCTTGCGCAGTTCCATCTGCGCCTCGTAGATGTCGATGAGATTGCCCATTTCGGCGGGTATCTCGTCCTTTAGCACTTCTTTCCAGCTTGTCATTTCGCCTCTGTCCTTTCGGCATTATCCGTCCAGGTTTTGGTATCGAATTTGTCCGCGCCAATTTCAGGCGTGGCTAGTTTCCAGTTCGCGGTCGATGGCTGCGGTCGGCAGCAGATCGAACCAGGCCAGGCCGGCTTCGCGCAGGCGCACGACTTCTCCAATGACGGTGATGGCGGGCGGCATGATGTCCATGCGCTGGGCGATGTCGGCGATATGCTCGGCGCTGCCGATAAACGCGCGCTGATGCTGGGTGGCGCCCCACTCGATGACAGCGGCGGGCGTGTCGGCCTTCAAGCTCTGCTTAATTAGCCGCCGAGTGATGGCGGGCAAGTTGGCGACGCCCATCAAAATGACGATTGTGCCGCCCAGCTGCGCTGCAGCCTTATAGTTGATGCTGCTGCCGCTTTTGGCCGGGTCTTCATAACCGGCGATGACGGTGAAGGCGCTGCTGAAATGTCGCTGCGTCAGCGGGATGCCGGCGTAGGCGGGCACGGCGAAGGCGCTGGAAACACCCGGCACGACTTCAAAGGGGATGCCGAAGTCGCGGCAGGCCAGGGCCTCTTCGCCGCCGCGCCCGAAAACGAAGGGGTCGCCGCCTTTTAGCCGGACCACATCGCAACCTTTGAGCGCGCGGTCAATGAGCAGCGCATTGATATCGGCTTGCGCCAGCCGATGGCGCGTCGGCTGCTTGCCGGCGTTGATCAACTCGGCATCGGGCCGCGTTTCTTCCAGGAGCTCAAAGGGAATCAGCCGGTCATAGACGACGACATCGGCTTGACGCAGCAGGCGCGCGCCTTTGCGCGTGATCAGATCCGCATCGCCCGGGCCGGCGCCTACCAGATAAACGGTACCTGTCTTCATGCCGCAGCCTCCCCATTCTTTTGTGCGGTCGACAGCCACAGGTTGCAGGCGGCGCGGCAGGGCAAAGTCCCGTTCGCTGTAGATACACTTTGCCACCAAGTCGGCTGACAGACGCAGCTGCCACAGACCTGTTCCACTGTTTGTTCGATAACTTGTGGCGGCAGCCGATGGATGTCCTTGAACAGGCCGACCTGCCGCATGCTGACGGCTTCCAGCGCCTCGGTTTCCAGGCTGCCGTCCTGCTGCGCGGCCCAGTCTGCCGCCAAGCCGGGATAGACCGTCTCCAGAACGGCGTGGGCCTGTTCCGGCGCTTCCAGGTCGACGCGCCAGCCGCCGGGCAAATCCGCGCTGGTCGCCAGCGGGCGGAAGGGCGCCTCGCGTAGATACGCGCGCAATTCAGCGGGCGTCTTGAAGGCCCGGCTGCCCGCCACCGAATCGCCGCTGCGCCAAACGCGCGCTGCGCTGAGCATGACCAGACCGAAACGCAGGACGCCCTCGCGCCGCAATGCGTTGACGAGGGTATCTCTGCCGGCGGCGGGAAAGCATGACCAGTCATCGACGTGTTTCCGGGGCTCTAAAGCGAGACCACTCTCGCGCGCCAACTGCAGGATGACAGCGCAGATCGACTCGTCCGCGCCGACCGGCTGGCAGTAATAGACCTGGCGCCCGTTGACGGATTCCGCGGTTTGCCCAGGCGACAAACCAAGGGCGCGCGGGACGTCTAAGGTGACATGGGAGCCTTCGGCCAGGAAATAGGGCAGGGCGATGATGTTGGGCGAGCACGTATTGTCGTAGACGGAGGGAATCGCGGGTTCGTCATCCAGGTAGACGGCGATAACTTCATTGAGCCAGCCCAGGGCGCGCAGGCGGTTGGCTTGCGCTTTGGCGGCGGCGCGGCTGTTGCGGTTGCGCGGCGTGCCGTGCCCGATGATGGCGGCGGCGGTGGCCCCTGGCTGCAATCCGCAGCGGGCAATCGTCTCGCGCAGCCGGGCATCCACGATGCCATCCAGCAGCTTGTGCTCGCCGACTGTCGGCGTCAGGTGAATGCGGCGCTTGCCGCGCCGGGTCAGCGGACCGGCCAGCCCCATCTCGGCCGGCAGCACCTCGCGCGTGAAGTAACCTTGCGCGGTGAAAACCGGCACGATGACGACCTCATCGGCGGCCACGCTCTCCAGCGCCTGTGAGAAGGCCGGCTGCTCTTTCCAGAAGCAGGCGGTGATTTCATCGGCAACGCCCAGATGACGCAGACGGTCGACATAAGCCCAGACGACGCCGGCGGTCTCCGCGCTGATATGCGAGCCATGCCCGGCCAGAACCAGAGCGACGCCGCTCATCGGGACGCTCCTTCCAGCAGGATCTGTTGAAAGACGCGCCGCGCCTTGTCGCGTTCGCCGGCGCGCAGCAGCGCCAACACCTCCGAGCTGAGGATATCTTCGTATAGCGTCTGCCGGTCGGGTTGCGTGGCGGAATCATCCGGCAGCGAAGCGCGCAGGGTCCCCAGCCAGTCAGCCAGGATGGCGTACTCGTCGCCCAAATCTTGAGTCAGCCGGCGTTTGAGTTGGCGGACCAGCGCTGGCGAGCGGCCGTCACTGCTGAGCGCGATGGTCAGAGGCGGCTTTTCAATCAGCGCCATATTGCTGAAGTCGCTGTCGCCGCTGCTGCCGTCGGCCACATTGCAGAGCGCGCGGATGCGGTGGGCGTCCTGCGCGATCGTCTGGTTCACGCGCGCATCGCTGGTGGTGGCGATGACCAGAACGGGCATATAGTCGTTGAGCATATCGCGCCGGTAAGGCTCGGCGATCCACTCGATGGCGCCTTCAGCGGCGAGGGCTTGCAGATCGGGGCCGGCCCCGGGGCTGATCAGCAGTACACGCGCGCCGGTACGTACAAGGTGCTTGACCTTGCGCGCGCCCACGCGGCCGCCGCCGATGACCGCCACTTGCCGATCCTGCAAGTGCAGCAGGACGGGATATCCGCCGGCCGGCTCAGGCATGGACCACCTCGACCGCCGGCTCGTCGCGCGTCGGGATATGGATGCCGCACTCGCTCTTGGCGCGGTTCGCCCAGCGTCCGCTGCGTCCGTCGCCCTTCGCAACGCTGGCTTTGGTGCAGGGCCAGCAGCCGATGCTGGGATAGCCGGCGTGGTGCAGTTTATTGCTGGGCAAGTCATGCTCGCGGATGTAGTCCCAGACGCGGTCTTCGCTCCAGTTGGCGAAGGGCGCGATTTTGACCAGGCCGCTGCGGCTTTCGCGGCTGATAATCGGCGTGTTCGCGCGCCCGGCCGATTGATCGCGCCGCAAGCCCGCCACCCAGGCCTCGAAACCGGTCAGCGCGTCGCGCAGGGGAATCGTCTTGCGGATGTGGCAGCAGCGGTCGGGATTGCGCTCCCAGAGGCGGTCGCCGTAATCGCGCGCCTGCTGCCGGGGCGTCTGCCGCGGCTTGACGCGCCGCAAGTTGAGTTGCAAGCGCGCCTGCAAGTCGCTGATTAAGTCTTGCGTTTCCGGGAAGAGCAGGCCGGTGTCCAGGGTCAGCACGGGCGTGCGCGGCGCGATGCGCTGCAGCATGTGCAAGGTGGCGATGCCGGTGACTTGAAAGCTGGTCACGATGGCCAGCCGCCCGCCATAAGCGTCGCTGGCCCAGGCCAGAATGTCGTATGGCTCGGCCGCTTCAAATTGTTCCGCAAGCGTCTCAATGTGTTGGTGTCGCATTGTATCTCCCCAAGTGAGTGTTCATCGCGATAAAGCAAAAGCGCCTCGGATTATCCGAAGCGCCCTGATCTTGCTGAACGTCTCACTGGCTACATCGACAAGCCAGCCCCGGATAACCCCGCCGCATCGGCGCGGTACAGGTACATTGACAGGTACAGATGCAAGACTGGATGCCGATGTATGGCACGATTCTCATTCCTCGTTTCGCAACAAAAAACCCCGCGTCGTCACGGGGCATTTGGTTCTGGCTCGCGTTTTGTCAATCTCGACTCAGCAAGGCGCCTCCGCACGACTATCGGCTGATAGCGTCTGACAACAACAGGTGGAAAAACGAGCTTGGAACATCGATCAACTCTCAAAGCTATTCAGTTGGGTGAAAGCTTAACGTAGTCAAGTCGATTTGTCAACAGAGAAGCGAAAACTGCCAAGAAATCGGCAACGAGAGCGTCAACTACTTTGCATTCGCAGCGCCCCATCCAGCCGAATAGTCTCGCCGTTGAGCATGGGGTTTTCTACGATCTGCTGAGCCAGCCGCGCGAATTCCTCGGGCTGGCCGAGCCGAGAAGGAAAGGGCGCCTGCTTGCCCAGCGATTCCCGTACTGCTTCCGGCAGGCTGCCGAGCAAGGGAGTGTCGAAAAGGCCGGGCGCGATGGCG
>CAZWCV010000054.1:0-22914 GCA_964632725.1 uncultured Anaerolineaceae bacterium | reverse complement strand
CCCTCAAGTTAGCGCCGAATTGTCGCAGCAATATCTCAGCGCGAGATTTGCTCGGAGCGGCGGACGGCGGGTCGACGCAATCGCAGCGCTTCGCGGGCAGACGCAGATCTCCAAAAGCGCCATCAGCGGGGACAGCCGCTTCCCAATCTTCAATATCGAGTCCGGCCGAGTCGTCCTCAAGCACCTCACGCTCAGCGATGGCCGCAACACCGGCGTCGAACCCGACGGTTTCGGCGGCGCCGTCACCGTGCGGGAGAGCGCCGAGCTTTTGCTGGTGGATGCGACCTTCCGCAACAACCGCGCGCGCATGGGCGGGGCGGTCGCGTCAATCGGCGCGAGCCGCTTGAACGTCTTCGACAGCAGCTTCCTCGACAATGAAGCCAGCGGCGAGGGTGGCGCCATCTGGAGATTCGGCGCTTGCAGCTATGTTTACGAAGTCAGCTTCCGCCGCAATATCGCCGGCGAGCTGCCGGGTTCGGCCAATGACGATTCTCTGACGCACATGAACTTTGGGACGCTCGCTTGCAGCGCCGATCCCGAAGTCTACACATTGTCGGATAGCTAGACGCCGTGATCATCCGCGAGCATGAAACGCGGCGCTTCGATGAGCGAGATATGCGCAGCCAGGCGCGGGTCAAAGAGATGCCCTGACTAAATGCGAAAGGCCTCGAACGCCAGGCTCAAGCGGCGACCGTCGCCGTCAAATGGCCAGGGCGCTGATATTTGGCAGGGAAGGATTCTTCTCGTCCTGTCGATAGCGCACAACTTCGTCCAGCCCATTCAGGCGGCGTCCGTCCATCGGGGCAGGGACTGCTTTCCGCCCCAAACCCGCTCTCCGTATGCAGTCGCGTTGCGGGCGGATGGACTGTTTGGCGAATCGCGCATTTCTGTCCGGCGTCCGCTACTGTCGATGACCGGTTGCGGTCTCGGGGCGGGCATGATACATTAGCTGTGCCTGGCAAGCAAACAACAGGGAGTCGGCGCCTGACTCTGTTACGGACAGCCGTCGCGAGAGGGACGGTTGTTTTTGTTCAGGCCGCGGCCTTTGACAGTCTGACTAGCCGCAGGTTCAAGTCTTTAAGAGGAAATAATGCCATGCCCCTCGAAAACAGCGTCGCCGGCGTCGACATCATCGGCGAGATCCGGCCCGAATACGAAACCATTCTCAGCGACGAAGCCGTCGCTTTCCTGGCCGGGCTGGCGCGCAAATTCAGCGCGCGGCGCGACGAGCTCATGCGGCTGCGAGAAGAGCGTCAAGCGGCCATCGACAGCGGCGACATGCCCGACTTCTTGCCGGAGACGGCCGCTATCCGCGAGGACCCGAGCTGGCGCGTCGCGCCTGCGCCGGCGGACTTAAAAGACCGCCGCGTGGAGATCACCGGGCCGACCGACCGCAAAATGGTCATCAACGCGCTCAATTGCGGCGCCAAAGTTTTCATGGCCGATTGCGAAGACGCCAACTCGCCCACCTGGGATAACATGGTGAGCGGGCAGATCAACTTGCGCGACGCCGTCGCCGGCACGATCAACTTCACCAATCCCGACGGCCGCTTTTATCAGCTCAATGAAGAGACGGCGACGCTGATGGTGCGACCGCGCGGCTGGCATCTCGATGAGCGCAACTTCCTGGTCGACGGGGCGCCGATACCGGGCGGTTTATTTGATTTCGGCCTGTATTTCTTCCACAACGCGCGCGTGGCGCTGGAGCGCGGCGCCGGCCCCTACTTTTACCTGCCCAAGCTGGAAAGCCACTTGGAAGCGCGGCTGTGGAACGATGTCTTTGTGTACGCGCAGGAGGCGCTGGGCATCCCGCAAGGCGCGATCAAGGCGACCGTGCTGATCGAAACTATCCTGGCCGTCTTCGAGGCGGAAGAGATTCTCTACGAACTGCGCGAGCATTCAGCCGGGCTGAATTGCGGTCGCTGGGATTATATCTTCAGCTATATCAAGAAGTTTCGCAATCACGCCGATTACCTGCTGCCCGACCGCGCGCAGGTCACGATGACCGTGCCCTTCATGCGCAACTATACGCTGCACGTCATCAAAGTCTGCCATCGGCGGGGCGCCCACGCCATGGGCGGCATGGCGGCGCAGATCCCCATTCGCAATGACGCCGAGCGCAATCAAGCCGCGCTGGACAAGGTGCGGGCGGACAAACTGCGCGAGGCGAAAGAAGGGCATGACGGCACCTGGGTGGCGCACCCGGGCCTGGTGCGGATCGCGACGGAAGTATTTGATGAATACATGCCCGCCGCCAATCAGCTGGACAAACAGCGCGAGGATGTGAATGTTTCAGCGCGCGACCTGCTGACAGCTAGCGCGGGCGATATCACTGAAGCGGGCGTTCGGCTAAATCTCAAGGTGGGCATCCAGTATCTGGAAGCCTGGCTGGGCGGCAACGGCTGTGTGCCGCTCTATCACTTGATGGAAGACGCGGCCACCGCCGAGATCAGCCGGGCGCAAGTTTGGCAGTGGCTGCATCACAAGGCGGCGTTGGCCGACGGGCGGCCGCTGACGGTCGCGCTATACAGCAGCCTGCTGGAAGAAGAGATGGACGCCATCCGCGGCGAGGTCGGCGACGCGCGCTTTGAAAGCGGTCACTATCAGCGAGCGATGCAGCTCTTCGATGAGATGATCCGCGCTGAGGACTTCAGCGAGTTTCTGACGCTGCCGGCGTATCAGTATTTGTAGGGCATGTACGGCAATGGTGCTTCCGCGCCGAGATTCTACCTCACCCCCCGGCCCCCTCTCCGATTCATCAGAGAGGGGGAGCAAGCGAAGCGCGAGCAAACAGTTTGTTTTTGAGAAGCGTCATGCTGCAAAGCGCCTGACCCTAGCCTTCGGGCAAACGCCGGGCGCAAGAATGCAGATTCCATTAAAGCCTTACGTTAGCGATTTTCTGTGAGCATTTGCGGCGTACCTATACGCGACAAGCGATACGATGACCATCGTCGCCACAACCAGCAAGCCGCTGTCATAGCTGCCGCTTTGATCGCGCAGGCGGCCGACCAGCCAGGGACCCAGCGCCGCGCCCAGCCCTAACATGCCGCCCATCAGCCCGTTGATCAGGCCCAGGCCCTGCGGCTGAAAGACATCGCTGGCCAGCGCCGTGGACTGGCTGCTGCGCGTGCCCTCGCCCAGCGCGAAGAAAAGCGCGTAGAGCCCCAAGACCGCGACAGAAGCGGCAGACGAGAGCAGAAGCAGCATGGCGACAGCCCCCAGCAGCCCGGCGCAGCCAACCGTGAAGGCGGCGGCGCGCCCGAAGCGATCGGAGACCCAGCCCAAGGCGACGAAGCTGCCGCTGGTCAGCAATCCGGCCAGACCGACGATATTGGCGGCGACCATGTAGGCGATCTGATGCACGGTCAAGCTGCGCACGGGACCGAGAGCGGTCAGGCCGACGATCATCAGCGCCCAGAAGACCGGCTCGCGCAGCAGCTGGCGCCACTGTCCCGCCGGGCGCCGGCTGTGGCCGCGGCGGTTTGTGACGGCTGGCGGCCTGCGAAGGCCGATGATCATCAGCGGCAAGAGCAGAAACAGGCAAACCAGCGCCAGAATCAGATAGGCGCCGCGCCAGTCGAATTGGGCAATCAGCCGGACAGCCAGCGGTACAAAGACCAGCGAGCCCAGGCCGGTGCCGGCGAAGGCGATGCCAATGGCGCGGCCGCGCTGCGCCGGCGTCGTCCAGCCGGCTACTACTGAAGCCACCGGCCCCAAGCCGGTGATGCCTAAACCGCAGCCTTCAATGACGCCATAAGCCAGCAGCAGGTCGGTCAATGAGGCGGCGCGGCTGCTGAGCCAGAGACCCGCGGCCATCAGCAGCACGCCGAGGGCGAAGACCGGGCGAGGCCCGTAACGGTCGAGCGCGATGCCGGCCAGCGGCGCGGTCAAGGCGAAGCAGAGCATGTTGAGGCTGAAGATGGCGGCGGCGGCTTCGTTGCTCCAGCCCTCGGTCAGGACGAATTCGGCGAAGAAGACAGTGAAGGACAGGCGGATGCCGAAGATAATGAAGAGCGACAACGAGCAGACGATGACGATGCGGGCGGCGCCATTTTGCGACATCAACTAGGCAGCGAGTTCTTCCCGCACGGATTCGCGCTCTGACCAGAGGACGGGTCTCACGTCGTAGTTGCGAAAGGCTTCCAGCACAGTGCCAGACACAGTTCTTTCGCTGTCATTCAGGATGGCGTAAGCGCGGGATTCCCATTCACGAGCCACTGCCGTATCAGTCCAAGCGAAGACAGCCTTTGAAACGTTGGATTTACTGGGGTCAGTTATTTTTAATAGAACCCGGTCGGGATGGATAATTGATCTCGGAATGACGAAGTCATAATGATGATCGTATCCGCTCTTGCCGGTCAGTTTTACATTCGGAAAGTAGCGGATACCTGAGAGATTGAGCCAACTCACAACATCTTCAAAGAAGAAGCTAGCTACTGACGACGAAGCCAAGTAAAAGAGGTCATTGACGGCCAGCATTGCTTGTAAGAGATTATGCTTCTTGCGCGCAAAATCCTTTGCAGTAGCTGATACTTGCAATTCGTCATTCACATTGCGCACACCAAAGCCATTCAAAGTCACTTGCAAGAGAGCTTTGCGTTTTGGAGAGTCTAATTTGCAACCGCACATTTCCAGGTCGGCGATGGTATAGCCGTCGTCTGATAAGAGAAACCCGCCAGAAGTCGCTTCAGCATAGATTTGCATATGGTCATTGTGCCTATCCAGAAACGGCGTCGTTATCTCTACGAAATCGTCAATTGCTTGAATATCAGTGTTGTCACGAAGCCATGTATGATACGAGTTAGTCAACTGTCGGATTTCATCAATCATGTGAATAGATCTCGCTTAATGATAGGAGGTTTGGAAATGTTGCAATACCGCATGAATTCTTGCAATGTAGTCCAGACATCATTAAGATTCGAGAACATATCAAGAGGGGCAGGCTCCGCCCAACTGGCGCCGAATCCCTCTCGATACACATGCAAATGTGGGGTAGGCACTTTATGTCCGTTTGGATTTGTGTGTGTTCTACCATTTACATCAAGCCGACGCAGCGAATAGTTCTGCCGGGCGCGGTTCTGTAAGCTCACTTTGAATACATTCCTCTTGCCACGATACAAGTCTAGATGGAATTTTTCGCGTCCGTCTTCCGACGCTAGTTCAATGAACAGCTTTTGACCAGGTGTGGAAAAGCGGTGCTCTCGCTCATCTAATCGGTGCTTTTCCATCCCGAAGAGCTCATCAGCCACTTCCTGAGGAAGGTCGTTGTCCGCCACTCAATAGACTCCTATAGGCAGGTTCGCTAATAGCAATTCAAGGTGCAACGTTTCGGCACCTTCATCCATAAGACTAGCATATCTTGACTTTGGCAGCTAAACCTCAGTAGCCGCTTACTCAAGTCTCGTCTCCGTGTTCTTTGTGGTTCCATACGCAAATGCCAACACCGGTATCGTCGCATTGGCCGCGGGCATGACGCCGATGCGCGCGGATTGCGGCAGCTGCGCCAGCGCCTCGTCGATTGCCGTCTGCAAGTCCGGCTGCGGATGCAGCAGCAGCGCGCGCGCGAAGTCGGCGTCCAGCTCGGAGACGAGCGATGTGTGGATGCGGGCGGCGTCCCGCGAGACCTGGAAGGCCTTGTGACGGCCGACCTGGAAGCCGTCGCGCTCGAAGCGCTCGAATACATCGGCGTGGCTGCGGATGCACGGGTCGGCCATCCAGCGCTCGTAGTCAGCGTTGCCGCTGCCTTCGGGGCAGGCGGCGCAGAGAATCATGCGGCCGCCGTCGCGCGTGACGGAGGCGGCGTGCGCCATGCCCTTTTGCGACTGATAGATGTTGATGTCTTTGGGGTGGCCGCCCGGCGAGGCGATCATCAGGTCAAAGGGCTCGGCGACCGGCGCCTGGTACAGCGCCCTTGCTTCGGGGATGCCGGCCTGCATGACGGCGAAGGGATCGCCGGCGAATACTTTGACGATCCGCTTGTCGGTATTCAGAATGGCGTTGACGGCGAAATCAACGCCGATCATGCGGCCGATCTCTTCGACATCCTGGCGCGCCGGGTTGGCGTCGTATTCGCCCAGACGAGCGTCGGCGCAGCGCATCATGGCGTGGTTGTGATTGATAGTCGGCAAGCCCGCCAAGCCGATGGCCGCGCTCTTGACGCCGCCGGAGAAGCCCTGGAATTGGTGCGGCTCGATATTGCCGATGACGATGCGATAGTCGGCGGCCAGGTAGACGCTGTTGATAGACACAGGCGTCCCGCGCGCGGTTTCGCCCAGGGCGGTCAAGTTGACGTCGTCGCCAGCGTCGTGGCAGAGGATACGATAGCTATTGATGATTTCGGGCGGCAGGATGTCTCTGTACTCGCCTGGCGTCATGCCCGGATGCGTGCCTGTGGCGATGATGAAAACGACGTCCACATCGCGAACGCCGGCGTGGCGCATGCCGCCCAGGACCGGCGGCAGCAAGTATTCATGCGGGACCGGGCGCGTCTTGTCGTTGATGGCGATGGCGACAGTCTGGCCGGCGCGCGGGGGCTTGGCCTCGCCGAGCGGGTTGTAGACCGCATGCGTCGCCAATGCGCCTGGCTCTGCCGACGGCGACTGCTCCCGCGGCCAGACGAAGCTTACAGAGTAGCCGTCCGGCAAAGTAGCGCTGGCATGGCGTCTTCCATACGGGATTTTGATTTTGGTCATGCCGACATCCGCCTGAAGTACGTTGGAAGGTTTTGAGCCAATCGTGATTATTCGCCGGCAAGCGCAGCCGGCGCGTAGATGGCGTTTATATCGTCAAAGCGCGCGAGGGGGCAAGCGGCGCTTTCGATGCAGGCGGCAATCTCAGCCGACAGGAGCTCGGCCATCAGGCTGTTGAGTTCCGGACCGTAATGAAGCGTCGGCCCCCAGTTCTTGAGACTCTTGATTTCCGGATCCACGTGGTCCGCCAGGGAAAAGTAGTGGTAAGTATCTCGAAAGAAGTCCAGGAGATACTGGTATGGAGTTTCTCTTCCATAAAACTTGCGCTCGAAGAAATCCTTATGCGGCAGGAACGCAATGATAAACGCTTTGTCCGCCCCCAGGACATCGGCGGCGAAAGCCTCGACTATCGCTTTGCCCAGTCTTCCTCGCTCGCTCTCCGGTCCGTACCTGACCGCTTCAGTTTCAAGCTGCTGGTTGACGGCCGCGTAAAGCAAGCTGGCCAGTCTGCTGCTTGGCCACCACTTCCGAGCATAGTCTCGGCTGCGATAGTAGGCCTCGTGCGCGGACAAGGGATGGCTGGCGAAAGCCGCAAAGGTTTCGACTAGCTGGTCCGGCGGGATCGCGGGCGAGTTGATGAGGGTCATCACTTCGTCGGACAGGTCGAAACGCGGCTTTGAGAAAGCCGGTCCCTCAGGATGAATCAGCTGGCGAAATATGTTGACATTGCGGTCCAGATTCTCGGCTTGCAGGCCAAAGACGACGATATCGGGCGCGTAATCGCCCCCATCGTGCAGCCAGCGCAAGTAAGCTTGATCCATACCATAAGCGCTGACGCCGAAGTTCAGTACTTCGGCGCGGATGCCGTTTCGATTGAGATTCACTTCCAGGAGATGCGACCAGACTTGCTCGTCGGTGGCGTCATCGCCTGCGGTGAAGGAATCGCCAAATAGGGCGATGCGCAAGGTATCGGCCGGCGGCTGCAACTCGTATTCGCGCTGCGAGCGCAGTCCGGCGCCGTTAATCGTAAACTCGCCGCCCTGTCGCAATGAATTGGGACGGTATTTCCAGCCAAAAAGCTCGTCATAGACAAGCGTGACGCGGTCGAGATTGTCTTCGTATTCCTGGACCTGCTCGGCCAAACGCCCAAGCGGCAGCGCATAGGGCTGCAATTCGATGCCGGCAAAGATGAACTGGCCGTCGGCGGTTTCCTGGCCGGCAAGGCGCACGATTAGCTCGAGCAGCAGCAATGTAATGACGACTGCCGCTACCGCGAGCAGCGCGCGCTGGATGATTGGCTGGCCAGTTTTGTAGAAGCTCTTGGCATTCACCGCGATAGACGCCTCGCTCGTGAGGTCACGCATTCACTCGCCAGCATTGTGATTCACGAACGAGACAATCAAGCACGCTAAACGCTGGGACCGACGCGATGAATCGCGAAGCTGTTGTTGTCGCGCAGGGCCTCGGACTTGGTCAGGTAGCCGTTGCAGACGCGCTCGACCTCGTCGAAGACGATTTGTCCGGCTTCGGCCAGCGTGATCTCGTCGTAGAAAACGCCGCTGACATCGACATCAACCGTGTCGCGCATCAGCTCGAATGAGCCGCGATTGCCGGTGACTTTGATGGTGGGCATGATGGGATGGTTGGAGGTGTGGCCGCCGCCGGTGCAGAAGGTCAGCACCTGGCAGCCGGCCGCCGCCATACTGCTGATGCTCTCGGCGCCCATGCCGGGCCCGTACATGACGTAGTTGCCTGCTTCGGTCTTGGTCGGCGCTTCGGCGATCTCGAGATATTCGATGATGGGGCTGTCGCCGATCTTCTTGACCGCGCCCATGGATTTCTCTTCGATGGTAGTCAGGCCGCCGGCCATATTGTCGCCGGTCGGCTGTGAGCCGCGGATGTCCTCGCCGCTGGCCAGCGCGCGCGCTTCCATGTGCTGTACGCCGGCCACGATGGCCTCCGCGATGGCCGGGCTGGCCGCTTTCTCGGTCAGCCAGTTCTCGCAGCCCATCCACTCGGTGCATTCGGCCATCAACATGCGGCCGCCCTGCGCGATCAACAGTTCGCCGGCCAGACCATTGGCCGGGTTGCTGGCCAGGCCCGAGGTGGTGTCGGAAGTGCCGCATTCGGTGCCGAAGAGAATCTTGCTCAAGGGCGCCGGCTCGCGCTGCTCGAGGCTGATGCGGCGGGCGAAGTCCTGGGCGTAGCGGGTAGCCTTTTCAATCGCGCTGATGAAGCCGCCGTCGCCGCGAATGTTGACCGTAGCGATGGGCTTGCCGGTGGGCGCGATATCATCAGCCAGGTCTTCGGCGGTCATGCCCTCTTCTTTGAAATGGTCGATGATGACGACCGCGCCGACATTGGGGTTCATGGCGGTGCCGGCCAGGAAGCGCCGCGTCACCCGCAGGTCGGGCGCGACCTGGCAGCGGCCGTTGGCGTGCGTGATTGGCACGGCGCCGTGGTTGGTTTCGGCGACGCGCTCGACCAGGCCGTTGGCGTAGACCGTGCCCGACAGAATCAGCACATGATTTCGGATGCCGACATCGCCGTTCGGGCGGTGATAACCCATGAAGTGTGACATTTCGCTAGACTCCTTTAATATGAAGTGCGGGCGACCCAAGGGTCGCCCCTACACCTGTATCTTGCGGGCGAATCACAGAGTCGCCCTTACATCATCAGAACTGTGTCGGGTGACCTGGTAGGTCGCCCCTGTATTCTCAATTATTCTGCGCTTACCGAACCGCGCTCGGCCAGATCGCCGCGACCGCGATTGCTTTCGACATTATGCGCGTGGACGTGGTCGCCGGCTTTGATATCGCACAGCGCCGAGCCGATGCTCAGGCCGTATTTGAGCACGGTGTCGCCCGCGGCGATGTCCATCAGCGCGATCTTGTGCCCGTAGGCGATATCGGCTTGCGCGATGACCTCAAGGTCGCTGCGCTCGCCATTGCAGCTGACGTGGTCGCCGGTTCGAATCGGCTCGAGCACGGCCGTGCCCACATTATCGGTGGCGTAGACGACAAATACTTTCTTCATGCTGTGCCTTTCTGCGCTTCAGCGAAACTGCGGCAGATACTCCGCGAACTCAATCAGAAGATCATCAAGGATTGCGCGCCCGCTGTCAATATCCGTAACCATCGGATCGAGCAGCAGGGCCTGCAGCGCCAGCTCGCGGTCGCCGGTCAGCGCGGCATCCACGTACAGCTCGCTCAGCGCCAGCTCGCGCCGGCACATTTCGGCGATGGGCGCGGGCAGCGGCGGGAAAACGTCGCCCACGAAACCGGCGGCGCTGACCGTGCCGGGGACTTCGACGATGGCGCCTTCGGGCAGATTGGGGATATAGCCGCGGTTGGGGATATTGAGCTGCGGGCGGCGCAGAGGTCGGTCATAGTGGACGGCGGCGACCAGCTCGGGGATGCCCTCGTCCAGCATGCCGTGACGCGAGAGATCGCGCAGGTCGTCCACGTCGACGCGGCCGTCCACGATATCGCGCGCCAACTGCTGGCGGGAGGCGCGGCGGCGGCGGTTGCCGTCCCAGCTTTGCAATTTGAGATCATATTTGCGCCAGGGCTGCGCCACCGGGTCGCTGACCCAGGTCAAGTATTCGCAGAGGTGGCTGTCGCCGGCGGTGGGCATCAAGCCGTAGATCTCGAACAATTCACGGCTGAGCGGCTCGAAGTCGCGGCGGAAGCGGGTAAGCCAGCGCTCGCGCAATTCAGGGTACAGGTCTTCGCCGGACTGTTTGTCGCGGATGTCGTAAACCCAGGAGAAGTGGTTGATGCCCGCCGCTTTGATGTCGAGGTGTTTCACGGCTTCGTTCGCCACCGACAGGAACGCCATTTTGTTGTCGGCGTCAGTATGGACGTGGAAGCCGTCGGGCACGGCGATGCCCCAGCGGTCGGCCAGCACCGCCGCGGCCATTGTATAACCCCAGAGCAATTGATGGCACAAGCCGACCGCCTTGATGCGGCTGTGGCGGTGCAGCGCGGTGGTCAGGCGGATCAGCGGATTGACCAGGTTGAGATACCAGGCGTCGGGGCAGAGCGCTTCCATGTCGCGGGCGATAGCCATGATCAGGGGCAGGTTGCGGGCGGTATGGGCGAAGGAGCCGGGCCCGCCATTTTCAGCGTAGGGCTGCCGCAGGCCGTGCCGCAGCGGGATGCGCCAGTCCCGCTCCCAGACTGCTTCGCGCGGGCCGACCTGGATCGAGACCAGCACAAAGTCGGCCTCGGGCAGCAGCTCGCGGCGCTCGGTCGAGCTGCTGATGCTCAGCCCGGCGTCCCAGGCGCGGTTCATGATCTCGGCCAACTGATGGATGATGGCCAGGCCCTCGGCGTTGATATCGCAGAGCGCGAGTTGGGCGCCTTTCATGGCCGGGTGCTGGATGATGGTGGTCAGCGCGCCCAGGCCAAAGACTGCGCTGCCGGCGCCGATGACGACGATTTTGGGTGGGTGAGTGGACATGCTGGGATTCCGAATTAAGCCTTCTGAATAACTGGGTATATTACCCAGTTGACCCAGCAAGTTTCAAATTCTCGGGCAATAGTGGATTCGGAGACAAATCTAATTCACCACAAAGGCGCTATGTACACAAAAGCGAGGCGGCAAAGCCGATGCGGTCGCTCATCCCGCCGAGTAACAGCGCCTACTTCATCCCGGTCGTGGCGATGCCCGTCGTGATGTACTTCTGCAGGAAACCGAAGACGAAGGTGATGGGCAGGGCCGTCAGCACGGTCATGGCCAGGATTAAATCCCACTGAATGGTCAGGTCGCCCTGGAAGGTCTCCAGGCCGACTTGCAGGGTGAACATCTCGTCCCGGGTCATGACGATCTTGGGCCAGAGGAAGTCGTTCCAGCGCCAGATAGTCGAGAAGATGGCCAGCACAGCCAGGGCCGGCGCGGCCAGCGGCAGGATCACCTGCCAGTAGATGCGCCATTCGCTGGCGCCGTCGATGCGCGCCGAATCCAGCAGTTCATCGGGAATCGTCAGCATGTACTGGCGCAGCAGGAAGACGCCGGTGGGCGTGCCGATGGTCGGGATGATGATGCCGATGAGCTGGTTGTTCCAGCCCAGCGCGGTGATCAGCAGGAAAGCCGGCACCAGAATGACCGACAGCGGCACCATCAGCGTGCTGATGATCAGCATGAAGATGACGCCGCGCCCGCGGAAGCGGTACTTGCTCAAGGCGAAGGCGGCCATGCTGTTGACGAAGAGCGTCAGGATGGTGGCGGCGGCGGTGACGATGACGCTGTTGGACAGATAGCGCCAGAAGTTGAAGCTCTCGATGCCGCGGCTGTAATTGTCGAGGCTGAAGCGGACGCTTTCCACCGGCTGGCGGTCGTTGAGTTTAACCTTGATAACGTCGCCGTCGGGATTTGCCGGGTCGATCATCTGAGCTTCCAGGCCGACGCGGCGCTTCTGCGCCAGCTGAGCGGTCGAGCCGTCTTCGAGTATCACGTTGTAGAGCGGCAGCGGCTCATCGTAACCCGCGACGGGCGCGGTCTCTTGATAATAGGGCAGGAAGCGCGGCGGAAAGCGCTGGATATCGCCCGAGCTTTTGAAAGACGACATCACCAGCCAGAGCACCGGGCCGAACATGACGATGACGCCCAGCAGCAGGTAGGCGTAAGTGAAGAAAGCTCGCCGCCGGTCGGTGCTAAAGAGCCAGCCCAGAATGCCGCCAAATACGTCCAAAATCGCTTGCAAGCACTCGAGCAAGGGCCTGGCCAAAGCCGCCGCGCCAGAGCGCAAGCCAGCGACGTCCGGCAAGGGGAGACGCTTGGCTTTGTCCTCGCCCTCCTCTTCCAGGCCCGTGCCCTGGACGCGGATCTGAATGATGGTGAGTACAATCAGCACCGCCGCCATCACCAGCGAGGTGGCGGCCGCCAAACCAAATTCGCGGAAGGGGCTGGCGAAGCCGTTGTTGTAGATGAAATGCACGATGTAAAGGGTAGCCGAGCCGGGTCCGCCGCCGGTGAAAGCGAAGACCACGTCAAATATCTGCACCGCCCGTATGGTGGAGAGGACGATGACCACCAGCATCGTTGGCGCCAGCAGCGGCAGGGTAATCGAGCGGAAGGCGCGCCAACTGCTGGCGCCGTCGATGGCGGCGGCTTCGTAGAGATCGGCGGGAATGGCTTGCAAGCCGGCCAGCAGGATCAGCGTGTAAAAGCCCATCAGCGACCAGACGCTGACCATGACCACCCAGAAGCGCGCCCAGTTGCGGTCGGTCAGGAAGCGCAGCTTTTCCCCGCCCAGCCCGACGATGACGGCGTTGAATAGCCCGTTCTCTTGCAGCATCCAGCGCCAGATCAGCGCGACCACGATGGGCGAAAGCAGGACCGGGTAAAAGAAGACGCTGCGGAAGAAGCCGCGCGCCCGAATGCGCCCGTTGAGAACCACCGCCGTCAGCAGAGAGACGCCGATCATAACCGCCACTTGGGTGACGACAAAGCTGCCGGTATTGAGCACGGCGGCGGCGAACAAGTCTTCGTCGCAGGTGGCCGGGCGCAGGAAGTCATCGCAATCGAAGAGGCGCTCCAGATTGGCGGCGCCGACATAGGGACGCTGATTGAGGAAGAGTTTGTCGCTGCCGGTGAATGTGTAGACGAAGTTAAAGAGCATGGGGAAGAGCACAAATACAGAAAAAACGAGCATATTGGGCGCGACGAAGATGTAGGCCATGCCGGTCACGCCGGTGAAGCGCTGTATGCGGTTGAAGAGTCCGTCAAAGAGGCTGACGAAGCTGTCGACGAATCGATTCATGGCACTACCGAACTGCGCGCCAAGCTCACCACCGCCGCCAAAAAAACATGCGTCGACTGAGGCGCAAAACCGGCTCGCCTGCGCAAGGCAGCGCCTTTAGCGATGGAAGTACTATCCCTCGGCATACCGATCTTCTTCCGCCTCGGCAACTGTTTCCCGCAGTAGCGAAAGCGCCTGGTCCAGAGTCAACACGCCGGCGAAATACTGCCGCAGAAAAGTATTTGACGCTTCATAGTAGACGGGAGCCAAGGGATGCAAGTCAAACGCAATCCCCTGAAATTGCAGCCTGGGCACTTCCCGCGCGAAGCTGTTCAGGGCCGCCGTGACAACCGGATCCTCCGTAGCATAGTCGATATCGCGCCGGGAAACCGTCTCGCTAAAAGGAACATTTAACGTCCGCGCCGCAAACTCAGTGGTTATGGCCGGTTGCAAGAGATACTCAAAGACTCTGGCGACCGCCTCAGGCTGCGCAGTCGCGGCAAAAGCGACAAGTCCGGTTAATTGGGCGACACCCGTGCTGCCGCCTTCGCCAGACGGATTGGGTACGATTGCCCAGTCAAACTCATCGCCGATTTGGGCGGCCACTTCTTCTACTTTCCAACTGCCGCAAATATACATTAGGGCTTCGCCGCGGACAAAGTACTCCTGAGACTTTCCTGTACCGAGCAAGGCGTCGTTCGGCGTCTTGCCGTCTTCCATGAGATCTGTGAGGATCATTAGAAAGTCGCGCAAGCCGTCAAGATCCGCCGAGCTCAATTTCAAATTGTGGTAGTAATCAGCGCCCAAGCTCATTGCCGGGCCCACCAGGCGATGATCCTTGTTATCCACCGACAGCGAGTAAGTAGCGTCGGTCGCTGCGACGACCTTGCCCAGCGCGGCCAGCCAATCATCCCAACTGGCTACCTGGTCGCCAGCGCCGGGGACAGGTACGCCCGCCTCTTCAAATCGTGATAGATTGACGAAGGGCGCGACAACTTTTGCCGTATCAGGAAAGCCGTAGAGGCCAATATCCTGGAAATAGCTGCTCATGGAACGGAAGATGAATTCGGGAAAGCTCTGGTATAAGTATTCCGGATCGATCAAAAAGGGATACAAATCAAGATATTGCCCCTCCAAGACATCCAGGTCTGCGACGCGGGCGAAATCCGGCGGCGCGCCCGCTTCAACTTCAGCGGACAGCTGATCGTGAATCTCCGCCTCAGCGACCACATCGACAGAGACAGCAATTCCCGGATTCGCTTCCGAGAAGCGCGCCAGCAGGTCGGCGTACACCTCGCATTCATTGCGGTCCTGAAAGCAGAGAAAGCGCAGTGGCGCCGGGTCTTGCGCAGCGGTCGTTACCACCATAGCGGCGGAAAGAAATAGAAGCAGAAGCACAGAAAATGCTTGTCTCGTCACCATCCGCTTACCCTCGCCATTTCCATACCAACGCGCGAGATATGGGCGACTCACAGAGTCGCCCAGACAAATCGTGTGATTGGCCTTAGCCGGCTGCCATGTTAGCGGCGGCTTCGTCGAGCTGTTCCTGCAAGCGCGACATCGCCTCGTCCAGCGTCATTTCGCCGGCGAAGTACTGCGCCAGCCGGGTATTCGAGGCGTCGTAGTAGGCGAAAGCCAGCGGGTGCGGATTCAGCGCGACCGCTTGATCTTGCAGCTTGGGCACTTCACGCCCGAAGCCATTGAGCGCGTTGGCGACCGCTTCGCTGTCGGTTTCGAAGTCAACGCCCATTTCGGCGACCGCGTTATGGCCGGGAATGTTGAGCGTGCGCGCCGCGAATTCACCATAGACCTCGGGCTGCATCAGGTATTCCATGGCCATGGCTACCGCTTCGGGATGTTCGGTCTGCGCATAGCCGACGATGGCGGCGCCGCCGGCGACACCGGTGCTGCCCCCAGGTCCGTAGGGATTGGGCACGACGATCCAGTCGAAGTCGTCGCCGATATCATTGGAGAAGCGGCCGATTTGCCAGCTGCCGCTGAAGTACATGACGGCCTCGACGTTGATGAAGTAGTCTTGCGCGCCGGCGTATTGGCTGGTGCCCAGCCAGGTCTCGGCCGGGGTCTTGCCGGCGTCCATCAAATCCTTGAGGATCATGGCGAAGGCGCGGAAGCCCTCGTCGTCTTCCAGGTCAAAATTGCCGTCTTCATCGAAGAAGTCGGCGCCCATGCTCATGGCGGGGCCGGCAAAGCGATGGCCTTTGTTGTCGATCGCCATCGAATACTGCACGCCGGTCGCGCTGGCGACTGCGTCCAGCGCCGTCAACCAGTCTTCCCAGCTCGGTTCGTCCATGACATCGCTGGGCATATCGACGCCGGCCTGCTCAAAGAGCGTGGCGTTGACGAAAGGCGCAGTGACGGTGGCGGCATCGGGGAAGCCGTGCAGCCCGCTCATATCGCCCTCGGCGCGGAAGGATTCCAGGATGGCCGCGGGGAAGTTGTCGTCCATCAGGGCCGGATCATCCATCAACGGGCGCAAGTCCAGATAGAAGCCCGCCATGCCGGCGAAGTCGGTGATGCGCGCCATATCCGGCGCCTGGCCCGCTTCCACTTGCACGCGCAGTTGATCGCGAACGGTGGTATAGGGCACGGTGTCGACCGCTACGCTGATGCCCGGATTGTCTTCGCTGAAGCGGCTGAGCAAGTCGTCGTAGACCGAGCACTCATTGCCATTCTCATAACACATGAAGTTGATTTCGACCATGTCTTGCGCCAGCGCAGTCGCGCCCAGCGACAAGGCCAGGGCAACGAGCATCAACACAGGTGCAATGCGATACATATTACAGTCTCCTCTTCATTCGATTGACAGACGCCTGCAGTGTAAATAGCGAGGAAGCAGTCACGCCGACCGCTCCCTCGACTGTTGCCGCCTAACCTCGGCGTCACTCCGCCGCCATGTTGGCCGCGGCTTCGTCAAGATCAGCTTGCAGGCGCGACATCGCCTCATCCAGCGTCAGTTCTCCAGCGAAATACTGCGCCAGACGGGTATTCGAGGCATCGTAGTAGGCGAACGCCAGCGGATGCAAGTTCATCGCCACGCCGTTCTCAGTCACCTTGGTGCCATCGACGCCGGCCTGGTTCAGCGCCGCCGATATGGCCGCGTTGTCGGTATCAAACTCGACGCCCAAAGCCACCACCGGCGGATTGGGCGGAATCAAGAGCGTACGCGATGCAAACTCTTGCCCGACCTCCGGCTGCAAGAGATATTCCATCACCCGCGCCACGGCCTCGGGATGCTCGGTCTGGGCGTAGCCGACGATTGACGCGCCGCCAGATGCGCCCGCGCTGCCGCCCGGGCCCACCGGATTCGGCGCCAGCACCCAGTCAAAGGCATCGCCGATCTCGCTGCCAAAACCATTGATCTGCCAGCTGCCCGAATAGAGCATGACAACTTCGGCATTGACGAAATAATCGCGAGCCGAAGAGTACTGTCCGCCGCCGAGCCATACTTCAGCGGGCGTCAAGCCATTGTCGAACCAGGCTTTCATCCATTCGGCAAAAGCGCGATAGCCGGCGTCGCCTTCCAGGGCAAAGTTGCCGTCTTCATCAAAGAGTTCAATGCCCAACGCGAAACCAGCCGAAGCGAATCGATGCCCTTTGTTGTCTATGGCGAAGGCGTAGGGCGTGCCGGTGGCTTCGGCTACTTCCGTGATGGCTGCCGTCCAGGTCGCCCAATCGACCTCGTCGCTCATATCGCTGGGCACATCGACGCCCGCCTGGTCAAAGAGTGTGCGATTGATAAAGGCGGCGGTCACTGACAGCTCGTCGGGGAAGGCGTAGACGCCATTGTCATCATCGCCGGCGCGGAAGGCTTGCAGGTAGGGCGCCGAGAATGCGTCTTCGATAATGGACGCGTCCGAGAGCAAGGGGCGCAGGTCCAAATAGAAGCCGGCCATGCCGCCAAAGTCGGTAATGCGCGCCATATCCGGCGCCTGACCGGCCTCAACCTGAACGCGCAGTTGATCGCGAACGGTGGTATAAGGCACGGTGTCGACATTTACGACGATGTCCGGGTTATCGGCCGTGAACCGCGAAAGCAGGTCGTCGTAGACTTCGCACTCGATGCCGTTGTTGTAACACATGAAGTTCAACTCGACCGCGTCTTGCGCCAGGGCTGTCGCGCCCAGCGTCAAGACCAGCGCTATCAGCAGTACAAAAGACGTAACGTGTTTCATGATACTTCTCCTTGTAGAGATAAACGAAAGTTTGCGGTCCCGAACGACCGCTCCGCATTGCTGCGCCTGCCAATCACAGGCGCAGAACGGGCAAACCCAGCTGCCGCGCCAGCGCTTCCAGCACATCCTGATGATCGCCATAAGTGAGGGAAACGTGATGCTCCAGGCCCTCGCGCAAGATGGAATCCATCACCGCGGCCGCGCCCGAGTCGAAGCGTATTATACCACTCGTTCCCGTGAACGCGGGGGGCGCTTTCAGCATCTCGCCGCCGCCGATGACCAGTCGGAGCTCGCCGGTCGCCTCGCTTAGGCGCGCGATGGTGACGCGACCGGGCTTCAGCGGAAATTGCATCAGCAGCGGCTTCGCGCGGTTGGAATGAATCGTCGCCTCGGGCTGCGCCTCGGGGTCGCACATGGACAAGGGCGCCAGGCCGCAATGCCAGAGCGTCGCTTCATCGGCGGCGGTATCGACGGCGACCAGGTCGCTGCCGAATGCCGGCTCGCCGCTGATCCAGCCCAGGATGAGCTGGGTGATCGTGCCGTTGACATCAGCTTCGCAGCTGCAGGGCGTCAGCGCGTCGCTGAGCAGCGACATGGCGCCGCAAGCCGAGCAGCCCAGGTCGGTGAAAAACTCGGGCCAGCAGCGCACCGCCATGCCGCTCAAGTTCTCTCTGCGGACGAGTTCATCAAGCGCGACATAAGCGCCGAGTGTGCCGTGAGTCGCCTCCTCATCCATGTCGCTGTAGCCGGCCAGGGTCGACGACAGCTCCTCGGAGAGCGCGGCGACTTGCGCCGAATCGGCTTGACGGGCGCGCTGGAAAAATGGCGCCAATTCGTACTGCGCGACCTCGACGCCCAGCTGCGATGAAAGCGCGGCGTGATTGACCAGGCAGGTATCAAAGCCGTCGGGGTTGGCGCCCAGACGGCCGATGCGCGCCCCGGCCAGCTGCGACTTGACGCGGGCCGCGATGGCGAAGCTGCGCAGTTTGTCATGCGCGGCGGCGTCAGCGGGCGGTGCGTAGATGGTGTCATAGGTGACGCCGGCCCGCCGCAAGCCATGAGCAGCCAGGTTGACGCCGCAGAAGGAGTTGATGCGCAGGCGTCCGCCGACCTGCGCTTCCGGCAGGGCCCAGAGCAGCAGCGGTTTGCCGTCGAGCGCCCGCGCCAGCTGCGCGACCATGGTGCTGTCGGCGAAGGTCGATTGCAGGACGAGGATCGTGTCCACGTCGGCGGCGGACAGTTCGCTGATGCGCGCTTCGATGGCGGCCCCTTCCATGACCAGGTCTTGCTCGCCGGTCAGCCTGTAGCCGTCGGTAGAGACCGCTGCGTAGACCTGCGCGGTCAACTCGCGCGCCAGGTCCAGGTCGAAGGTCGGCCGGGCGATGGGTACGAAGCCGATGCGGATGTCTGAAAGATTCATTGTATTGATCTTGTCCCGTTGGCGGGCGAACCAGGGGCGCGTAGACACTGCCCGTCGTTCGCCCCTACAGTGTCTCTGTACCTCTGTGGCCAAATAATCAGCCCAAATTCAGCACCATCAGGCGCAAATCGGTCATGTCCTCGATGGCGTAACGGACGCCTTCACGCCCATAGCCCGAGGCTTTGACGCCGCCGTAGGGCATGTGGTCGACGCGGAAGGTCGAGACGCTGTTGACCTGCAAGCCGCCAACATCGACGCGCTCCCAGGCGTCCATGATGCGTTTAACATCGTTGGTGAAGACACCCGCCTGCAAGCCGTAGGGCGAGTCGTTGATGGTGGCGATGGCGTCGTCCCACTGGTCGTAGGGGCTGAGGGTGACAACGGGCGCGAAGACCTCGTCGCAGTTGACGCGCATTTCCGGCGAGGTTTCGGTCATGACCGTGGGCGGGAACATGGTCGCGTCACGCTGGCCGCCGACCAGCACGGAGGCGCCGGCTCGCTGCGCTTCATCCACCCAGGCGGCGGCGCGCTCGGCATCGCGCAGGCTGATCATGGGCCCGATATCGACCTCGGGGTCGCGCGGGTCGCCCACTTTCAGCGCCTTGACTTCGTCCACGAACAGGTCGGTAAAGTCCTCGAAGACATCGCGCTGGATCAAGAGGCGCTGCACGGAAATGCAGTTCTGCCCGGCATTGGCGAAGCCGCCCGCCGCTGACTGCGCCGCCGCGTCCGCCAGATCGGCATCGTTATGCACGATAACGCCGGCGTTGCCGCCCAGTTCCAGCGTCACTTTTTTCTGCCCGGCTTTGCTCTTGAGCATCCAGCCGACGGAAGCGCTGCCGGTGAAGCTGATCATGGCGACGCGCGGATCGAGCGCCATCTGCTCGCTGTCAGGTCCCCAGGCGTTGAGCATGCTGAAGGCCTGCGGCGGATAGCCCGATTCCAGCACGATCTCGGCCAGAATGACGGACGAGAGCGGCGTCTTCTCGGCCGGCTTGATGATGATGCTGTTGCCGGCGGCGATGGCGGGCCCGATCTTGTGGCAAGCGAGATTGACCGGGTAGTTAAAGGGTGTGATGCCCAGCACCGTGCCCACGGGCATGCGGCGGGTGAAGCCCTGCCGGTTGACGCCGGCCGCCGTCCAATCGATGCTGAAGACCTCGCCGCCCAGGCGCCGCGCTTCTTCGGCGGAGACCTTGAGCGTCTCCAGGGCGCGCGCAGTTTCACCGGCGGCTGTTTTGTAGTTCTTGCCGCCTTCCAGGATCATGGCTTCGACGACTTCGTCAAAGCGCTGCTCCAGGCCGGCGCGGATATTCTCGATGATCTCGGAACGCCGGTAGCTGGGCAATTTGCGCGTGATTTCATAGCCGGCGGCCGCCGCTGCCATGGCGTCGTCCATGTCGGCCGCGCCAGCCATCGAGACCGCGCCGACCAGGCTGTCATCGTAGGGGAAGCGCACCTCCATGACATCGTCGCTGCCGCGCCATTCCCCGCCGATCAAGTTTTTCCGCGCCATGAGCATTCCTTTCGTATTGGTCCACGCCTCAAGAGTGTCAGGCAGTATACCAGCAAAGGCCAGGTTTGCTTACGGTCGGTCGCGCGCCGCGTAGCCGCTGAAACTCGCGACCTCACATTCATCAGCGTCCGCGCCCAGGATCTCGTCCAGCAGCGAGCGCCAGGCCTTGATGTCGGCCGTGTTCGCCTGGGCGCGCCAGGGGTGATAAAACATCCAGTAGTGATTGCAGACGATGGTTATGTCGTTTTCCGCCAGCGCCGCGCGCGCCCGACGCAGTGACTCGGCCGGGTCGCGCTCATACGTGAAGAGATAGTCGTCGCAGACGAAGAGCATTTGCGTCTGATTGATGCGCCCGGCGTCAAAGCCGGCGATCTGCGGCAAACTCGGCAGCGCCGCCAGATTATGCGACATGGTGCTGATATGAAAGCCGGCGGCGATCAGCTCTTCCAGCGCGATAGGCGAGATGCGGTCGTAAGGCGGGATGAAAGTCTTAATGTCCGCGGCCGGGAAGGCGCGCCCCAGCTGGTCGAGGCCTTGTTCCAGTTTCCGGCGAATCAGCGAGCGGTCGTGGCTGATGAATTCGAAGAAGGTATGGCTGTAGCCGTGCAGGCAGATCTCGACCAGGCCGGCCCTGAGCTTGTCATTCAAGAAGTCGCAAAGCGCGCGATTGTCGCTGAGGGCGAAGTGGCGCGTCCCCCCGCGATATTGGGGTGGAATGCCGGGGTCATGAGGATTGCCGTCGCGCCAGTAGACGCGGGTATCGCCGTAGACGTAAGGGATGACAGCCAGGCACACGGGCAGCCCGGCGTCCCACAAGCGCCCGTAGATCGCCTCCAGCTTCTGCGGCGATGTGAAATAGCTGGTATCATCGTCGCGAAAGATTATCGTCGGCATGAGATCAATTTGGCGTGCAGGGCACAGGTTTTTTCAACACAAAGACACGAAGGCGCAAAGGACACAAAGTGATTTTACCACCGAGTACACCGAGAACACCAAGTGTTCAGAGAGCGCGGCGAGTCTATTAAGTCATGTTGCTTTGGAATAATCCGCCGACTTTTGCGTTTATGAAATCTGTTGCGTCCAAATCGATGCCAAACTGCTTTACTCGGTGTCCTCTCTTTTACTCAATTAACTCGGTGGCAAAAGTGTCGTATTTCCGCCAATAGCAACGCGCCATGAAACGCAGCGAAGAAATCCGCCAGTTTAACCAGATGACGCCGCAGCAAGTCATAGCGCGCGCGGGCGATCGCCTCGTGGTATGCGATACCGTCGCCGATCTGCACCAACACCTGGCCGACTCGGTTTTTGAGGAGATTCGCCGCAACAATGAACTGGGGCGGCCGACGCGCCTGATTCTGCCAGTGGGGCCGACGGGACAGTATCCTATCCTGGCGCGGCGGCTGAACGAGACGCGTACATCGCTGCGAGACTGCCACTTCTTCTTCATGGACGAGTATTGCGATGAGCAGGGCGCGGCGCTGCCGAGCGCGCATCCGCTGAGCTTTCGCGGCATCGCGCAAGCGCTCTTCCTGGACGTCATCGCCGACGACTGCCAGTTGAAAAGGTCGCAAGTTCATTTTCCCGATGAGCGCAATATCGACGCGTTGCCGGCGGTCATCGAGTCCTTGGGCGGAATCGACACTTGTTACGGCGGCATCGGCATTCACGGGCATGTGGCCTTCAACGAGCCGGAGCCGGGCGTCAGCAACCTGCCCAGCCGCAAGGTGAGGCTGAACGACTTCACCGTGACGATCAACGCCATACGCGCGGGGGTCGGCGGCAATCTGGCGGGCTTCCCGCGCCACGCCTACACGCTGGGCCTGCGCGAGATTCTGGCGGCGCGGCGCATCCGGCTATACTGCCGCAACGGCATCGCGCTGGATTGGGCCAATACCGTGCTGCGGCTGGCGCTCTTCGGCGCGCCCGGCGATGACTATCCGGTGACGCATATCCGCGACAAAGATCATGTGATCATGACCGATCGCGACACGCTGGGATCGCCGCGACACTTGCTCTGAGCCGGGCGACTCACCGAGTTGCCCCTACCACGATCCGATTGCAAGCGCGGGCGAGCCAAGGCTCGCCCCTACAAGGCTTGTGCGGTACCGTTTTCTCGCGCGCCGTCCTTGCGCTACCCCCCTCTTTATCCCGCCATCTCTATGGCGGGCATCCCCATAGCAATGGGGGGAAGCTCATTTCGCAATGGGTGCGCTTGGGCATTGTGATGTTGTCAGCGACGAAAGGCGGACTCTCCTGCTTAGCTAGCGTAGTGTAAGCTCCCCCTCCCTGATGCATCCTGACGACAGGACAGTTTTTTCTACCCCATCCCCGACGCTTCCCCAATGCATTAG
>CAZWCV010000053.1:1295-23721 GCA_964632725.1 uncultured Anaerolineaceae bacterium | reverse complement strand
AAAGCGGTTCATGGAAATCTGCCGGAAGACGGTGGCGAAAGTGTCCTCGATTTTCTCGGTCAGCATGGACAGCTTGACTTCCTGATCGTCTTCGGCGGCCATGAGGTCCTGGAAGACCAGCATCTCGGCGAAGGTCGAGGCCATTTCGGCGGTGGTCAGCGGCGTGTATAGGGCGAAGAGTCCGCTTTCGCGCCCGGAGAGGTACATGTGGATGCCGTGCCCCAGCTCGTGCGCCAGGGTGGTGACATCACGGGTATCGCCCAGGTAGTTGAGGAAGACGTAGGGATTGGCGGAGGCCACCGTAGGCGAGGCGAAGGCGCCGCCGCGTTTATTGGGCAGGACGGGCGCGTGAATCCAGTTCTCCTCGAAGAAGCGCTGGGCCGCGGATTTCATTTGCGGGCTGAAGTTGTCGAAGGCTTCCAGCACAATAGCGCGCGCCTGCTCCCAGACGTAGAATTCTTCGCTTTCTTTGAGATTCAGCGGGGCGTAGCGGTCGTAGTCATAGAGCTCGTCGTAGCCCAGCAGCGCCTTTTTCAACTCGTAGTGCCGCGCGACCAGAGGGTAATTGCCGGTCACGGTGGAGACCAGCGCCTCGACCACTTCATCGCTGGCTTTGTTGCTGAGATTGCGCGATGAAATCCAGCTGGCGTAACCGCGGCGGCGGTCGCTATTGGCTTTGTCCAGCGCCAGGGTGTTGAAGATGAAAGTGAGCTCCAGCGACTTTTCTTCCAGCTTGTCGGTCAGCGCCCGCCAGGCCATCTCGCGCGCATCGCGGTCGGCGTCGCGCAGCTTGTTGAGCACGAAGGTCATATTGACCTCGTCGCCCAGCCAGTCGAAGCGGAAGGCGCTGGTCAGCTGGGTGAAGAAGCGCGTCCAGGCGGCGCTGCCGGTCACTTGCTTTTCGATGACGATCTGCTCCTCGGCTTCGGACAGATAGTAGGGTTTGTTGCGCCGTTCCGCTTCGAGGTAGTAGCGGCATTTGTCCAGCTGCGGATCAGCCAGGATGGCCTCCGCCCGCTCGTCATCAAGGGCGTTCCACTCGATGTAGAAGAAGACGATCTTTTGGTTAAGCTCGGCGTCCAGGTCCTGGATGCGGGCCATATAGGCGGTGTAGTCGGGATTGCCGGTGTCGGTGGAGAAGTTGAGCATGGCGTAGGAGCCCAGCCGGCCGCTGAGGTCGTAAATCGCTTCCAGCTCGGCGTAGGCGCTGACGAAGTCGGCCGCGCTCATCCGCGCCAGGTTGCCGCGCCAGCGCTCCTGGAAGGCATCCATAAGCTGGTTGAGTTTCTGAATATCGGCGTCAATCTGCGGGTCGTCCAGGCTTTGGTAGAAAACGGACAGGTCCCAGATGACGTTTTCGGCGCCGGTGAGGCGCTTCTGCGCGGCTTCGCTCATCGCATTCTCGCTTCTGTGTCTGTGGCTAAGTCAAGGGCGTAATCGTAGCAGAAGCGTAGAAAACATATAGGGGCGACCGGCGTATGTTTAAGCAATCGGCCTGATCTCTTCACCAATACGCATGTTCCGTGATAAAGTATGAGCCGACAGGAGGATATTCTGATTCATCCCGGCATAATTCCGAGTTAAACGAAAGCGGTGGGTAGGATGTTCATGAACGACGCAAGATTCAAACGCGTCGCCAAAGAATACGAAGCGCTGCGCAGTACGCAGAACACCATCATGGATGGTCTTGAGGACGTGCTGCCAGTCATGGCTGCCTCGATTGACGCCAACCGTAAAGGAATCCAGGAAAACCGCGCGTCCATCCAGGAGAACCGCGAGGCCATCCTAGTAAACACCAGAATGCTTGAGGCAAAAATTGAGCACCTTGAAGTGCCTTACGATGAAAAGCCACCGATGGGCTTCCGCCAGGACTAACCCAACCTAACTCAATTGCAACGGCGTCAAAGCGATGGTTGAGGTCTCTGCGCTGCATTGAACGCCAGCAGCTAGCGCCCCGATCTGGCCTGGGGCACGGCGAAGATCATGCGGCCGGTGGGCCGGTTGATCAGCTTGGTCACTTCCACGTTGACGTTGCGATCCATGTACTTCTGTCCCGATTCCACCACGACCATGGTGCCGTCATCCAGGTAGCCGACGCCCTGATTGGGGTCTCGCCCTTGCTGGATGATGCGGATAGCGAATTTCTCGCCGGGGATGTAGACCGAGCGGACGGCATTGGCCAGCGCGTTGATATTCAGCACATCGACGCCTTGGGCGTCAGCGACCTGGTTGAGATTGAAGTCGTTGGTGACCAGCGAAGCGCTTAGCTGGATGGAAAGCGCCACCAGCTTGGCGTCGACTTCGCCGAAGTCTTGCGGGTCGTCGTCGACGATCTTGACGGGCAGGTCGTTGTTGCGCTGCAATTCGTTGAGCTTGGCCAGGCCGCGCCGACCGCGATTGCGCCGCAGCGGGTCGGACGAGTCGGCCACACGGTGCAGTTCGCTGAGCACAAAGCGCGGGATCACCAGCGTCCCGCCGATGAAGCCGGTCTCGGCGATTTCGACGATGCGGCCGTCGATCAGCACGCTGGTATCCAGCAGCAGTTGGCGGTTGGCGAAGGGCTGCAAGCGCCGCTGCCGACCCATGATTTTTTCGCTGATGACATCCAGGATTTCACTCGAGCGGATGTTAAAGAGATTCATGCCCAGGTAACCGCAGACCAGGGACACCAGCGCCGGCAGCACGCGCCCCAGCGGATCGCCCAGCAGCGACAGCGGGAAGGCCAGCATCAGCGCCACAGTCAAGCCGACCAGCCCGCCCAGAATAGCCAGCATCAGCCGCGGCACGGTCATTTCGCTGGCGTGACGGCGCCAAAAGCGGAAGGGCACGATGGTAAGCCACGGGGCGGCTATCAAGCCGGCCAAGGCGCCCAGCCCGGCGAATATCAGCATGGATTCTTCAGCGTCGAATTCAGTCAGATGCGCCAGCGTCGCGCCGAGGCGGCTGCCCATGAATGCGAATACGACCAGGCCGGCTAAACGGCAAATGAGAAATGAACTCATGTACTCTTTTACTCCCGTGCTTAGCCCGATCCGTACTCCTTCCGCGACAGCTTTGGATTAACGAAGAGTCAAGACTAGGATAAACAACAATAATTTACGATGGCCCCTTTTCGGGCCGCAAGTTGGGCGCCGGCCAGACTATGTCTGTGCTCGCGCGAGGCCGGGACCCAAGACATCCAGGATTCATTATAGCCGCGACAAGCAAGGCCTACAAAGGATTCACGCCTCAGTTGGGGCAATGAGCGCCGGCGGTCGCGAACTGTGGAAACGGACGGGAGCGCGCCCTGGTGATTATCTGCCGCCGACCAGCCCGGATACAGGCGCTGGCCCGGCCTCAGTGAGCGGGGTGGCAGGCTCGCTCGGCGGCGACTGGCCGCGGCGCAGCGCCATCCGCTCGGCGCGTAATCTGCGACCGTAACTGCCCGCCAGGTATCCCTGCACCGGCACGAATAGCGCCAGGCCCAGCAGCGCCAAGGGCAGCAGCGCCAGCAAAACTATGCTGGCCGCCAGAGATGCGATCAGCCACTGCAGCGCCAGCGTACTGTGGTTGCTTAAACTGCGCAGCAAGCGATTCAACTGGTAGAAGGCAGCGGATTCCCAGGATTCGGCGTAGCGGACCAGTCCCAGCGCCAGCAGCGACCAGGCCAGGGCGAAATACAGAATCAGAAGCGGCGCCAGGCCGCCCAGGATGCTCAAGAACGTAATGCCGCCGAAGAGGCTAACAGCGATGACATGCCGGAATACATAGAGAAACAGCAGAACCAGCAGCAGCGGCAAGTGATAAACCACGATCGCCGCCAACACCGGGAAACCTTTGCTGATGTCCTCGCCGATATGATCCCACTCGGGCAAGGGGCGGGGGTAATCGTTGCTGACATTGTGTATTAGCTCTGAAAGGTAACCCAGCAGGGCGCAGAGGCTAATCAGCCCGATGACGGGCACGGGGCAGAGCAAGGCGAATACCGCCGTCTCGCCCAGCTTGGCCGGCCAGCGCCGGTCGTCGGAGACATATGTAAACGCGCGTACAAAGTCCATGATGATAGAACTCCGAATCTATTGTTATGAGATTTCATATTTGCTTAAACCAATCTTAACATACTTTTACGATTTGGCAAGCGTCGGCTTTGGACAGCTATCGTCTCTCCGCAACAGTAGCGCCTGTTCACGCGGGCGAGCCAAGGATCGCCCCTACAGTTTTCGACGTGTTTGCAAGCTGGGAACTGGCGGATTTCACAGTAAAGCGACGATGATGTGAAGCCTACCGAAAATTGGCCAACTGGAATCGATTCGGATTTAGGGGCGACATTGTATGTCGCCCGATGACCAGCGATTTCAGCATCGGGCGATTCACAGATTCGCCCATACACCGTTCTGCTGACAGGTGCGTTATCTATTTACGCTGATGAAAATAGCGAAACCAAGCCACAATAACACGCTGGGCAAGCGGCACTGGTCGTCGACCGCGAGCTGGATTACATTGGCGCCAGACCGCTCTCGCCGCAGAAGGTAAGGAATCGCGTGGTATCACAAGCAGAGGCCCGCTCAAATCCCAAGCGGATTATCCTGATTCGCCCCTGCTGCATCGGCGATGCAGTCATGGCCACAGCTGCGCTGAGCGCCTTGCGAGAAACTTTCCCCGACGCGCATATCAGCTGGGCCGTCGGCCCCTGGTCGGCGCGCGCCATCTCGCATCATCCCGCCCTGGACGCGATCGTCGATGTCGGCGCCGACATGCCGCTGAAGTCGCCCGCCGCGTTTTTGCGCCTGGTCAGGCTGCTGCGCGCCAGCGACTACGATTTGGCGGTGTCGCTGGTGCGCTCGCCCTTGATGAGCCTGGCGGCAGGCTTGTCCGGCATTCCCGTCCGCGCCGGCCTGGACAGCGGCGGACGCGGCTTCGGCTACAATCTGCGCGCGCCGGTCGACCCCGATGCGCCGGAGCACGAAAGCGAAATCTACCTGCGCGTGGTCAGCGCGGTCGCCGGGCGCAAGCTACACGCCTACACCAACTTGCCGGTGACGGACGAGGCCCGGGCGGTTGCTCGCGCCTGTCTTGCGGCGAACAGTATCGACGAGCCCTTCATCGTGGCGCACCCCGGCGGCGGGGTCAATCCGGGCATGCGCTTCGACGGCAAACGTTTCCCGCCCGATCATTTCGCCGAGCTGGTGAACCGCGTCGCCAGAGCCAGCGGCGCAGGCGTTATTCTGCTGGGCGGGCCGGGCGATGCCGAGCTGGTCGCTGAAGTCGAAAGGCTGCTGGATTTGCGCTCGGCAAGTTGGGTCGACCGTCTCACCTTCCCCGAGATCGGCGCGCTGGCGGCGGAAGCGCTGGTCTACATCGGCAATGACAGCGGCTTGACGCATTTGGCGGCGGCCAGTGGCGCCAAGACCGTCATGCTGATGGGACCGACTGACCCGCGGCGATACGCGCCATACACGCCGGATGCCATCGCCGTCCGCGTGCAGGGCGACCAGGTCACGGCCTATTCGGTGGCGCAGGCTTATCCGCCCGAATTGCATGACATCAGCAAGCGCGTATTCCAAGAGGTCAAAGCTATCGTCGGCAAAGCAGGCGCTTGAGCGGGGCGCGCGGCGCGGCGTATCATTGTCGGCCGGGGGCTATGATACTATTGGGCGGCGATATGCCCTGATTTGACTGAGGAGACGACAGCATGAGCTACGAGAACATCATTGTCGACCGGCCGGCGGAGGGCGTGGGGCGCGTGCGGCTCAACCGACCGCAGGCCTTGAATGCGCTGAACTCGGCGCTGATGGACGAGGTGACGGCGGCCATGTCGGCTTTCGACGCCGACAGCGACATCGGCGCGATGATCCTGACCGGCGACGACAAAGCCTTCGCCGCCGGCGCCGACATCAAGGAGATGGACGGCAAGACGCAGATCGATATGCTGATGTCGCGCTCGCTGGTCGACCGCTTTGATATCGAGAGCATCAGCAAGCCGATTATCGCGGCGGTGTCCGGTTACGCGCTGGGCGGCGGCTGCGAAGTCGCCATGAGCTGCGACATGATCGTGGCTTCGGAGACGGCGGTTTTCGGCCAGCCGGAGATCAACCTGGGCATCATCCCGGGCGCCGGCGGCACGCAGCGCCTGACCCGCGCGGTGGGCAAGGCCCTGGCCATGGAGATCATGCTGACCGACCGCAAGCTCAGCGCGGGGGAAGCGCTGGAATACGGCCTGGTCAACCGCGTCGCGCCCCTGGACGAATATATGGAGGTCGCCATCGGCATCGGCCAGAAAGTAGCGCGCCGCTCCCAGGTCGCCATCCGCCTGACCAAAGAAGCCATCAACAAAGCCTACGAGACCTCGCTGCGCGAAGGCCTGGCGCTGGAACGGCGCAACTTCCTGATCGCCTTCAGCTCGGAAGACAAAGCCGAAGGCATGCGCGCCTTCATCGAGAAGCGGCGGGCCGAATGGAAAAACCGCTGAGCCTGTCCCTGCGCTACACTGCGGGCATCGCCGGCGACCTGGCGCTGCTGCCGCGAATGTTTACCTTCTTGCAGCGCCTGAAAGCGGCGGAGGGCCAAGGGGCGCTGCTGCTTGACCTGGGCGGGAGCTGCGCCGACTCGGTCTGGCACTGCCGCGCCACCGGCCGCCGCTCAACGCTGATTGTGTTGGACGGCATGGGCTACCACGCCGCCAATGTCGAGGGCGCGCTGGACACCGAGAATCGCGGCAAATTGGCCGAGCAAGTCACGCTGGCGCTCGTGGATGCCGCTCAAGACTGGTCGTACAGCGTACCGCCCGCGCGCGACCCCGGCATTGTTGTCAGGCTGCGTCCGCGGAAATGCGCCGCCCGCCTGCAAATCGCGCTGGCGCCGGCCCCGGAGACCCGCATCAAGGGCAATAGCTTGCGGCTGCGCCAGGTGGAGGCCGGCCAGGTAGGCGAAGTCGTCGTCGACTTGCGCGGGAGGCCGCGGCTGGCATCGGCGACCGTGCATGACATGCCGCCGGATACGCCGCCCAACCCCAGCATCGCCGGCGCGGTCGAATTCGTCGAAGCGGAAGCGCGTTATTATCTGCGGCGGCAATCAGAGGCGAAATGAGCGCGAGCAAACTGCGGATCCTCTCCCGACATCGAGAGCATATGGGCGTACTGACCTCGCCGGCGGATTTCAAATTGGCGCCCGACGGCGATATTGCCGCCGACTCGCTCATAGACGACCCGCGTTTTACGCTCTACTGCCTCGACAATGACAGCAAGCGCGCAATCTTCACGTGTTTGCCGGCGGGCGTCACTCCACTGACGGCGCCCTTCATGTATCAGGCGCAATTCGACCAGGCCGATTACCTGGTCGCCCTGCCCTACCCGCAGTTTCTGCAACTGGCTGAGCGCATCGCGGCGGCGCCAAAGCTGCTCTGCCTGCACAATATCGGCCGCTGCGGCTCCACAGTCTTGAGTCGCGCGCTGAACGAAGTTGAGGGCGTGATCTCCTTGTCCGAGCCCGACGCGCTGACCGCTTTCATCGGCTTGCGTTTGACGCCGCAAACAGAACAGCGCGACCTGCTGCGCGCCTGCGTCAGTTGGCTCCTGCGCCCGGCCATCATCGGCGCGGCGCATCAGGTCGTCATCAAATTCCGCAACCAGGCCATGGCCGTGCTGGACACTTATGTCGACGCGCTGCCGGAAGCGCATCACCTTTTTATGTACCGCAACGTCATCGACTGGCTGGCGTCATTCCAGCGCCTGCGCGTCAATCGCGGCGATACGCCCACGCGCTACCGTCGGGCGCAGATCATCGAGCAGCAAGCGGCCTATTATCAGTGCGATGCGCAGGTCTTCGAGGTACTTGCGCCGCCGAGCTTCACGTCCTGGTTCGGACTGGAGGGCCGCGCGCTTGGCTGGCTCTTCATGCTGGAGCGCTATCTTGACTCGCGGCAGCGGGACTCTGGGCTGTCAGCCATCCGCTACGAGGACTTGCAGCGGGAACGCGATGCTGTGCTGTCGCGAGTGCTGCGTATGCTGGACTTGCCGGAGGCGGCGCTGGCTGACGCGGTCGGCGCCTTCGCCAGCGATGCGCAGGCGGGCACCAAGCTGGCGCGGGATGGCGTGCGCGGCAATACGGTGGAATTGCCGGCGGAGATGCAGGACACCGTGCGGCGGCTGCTCGAGCTTCAGCCGGTGATTCAGCGTGCGGATTATGTTCTGCCGGGGACGATTGCGGTGGACTGAAACGGACCTGCTGGGCGAGCCCAGGCTCGCCCCTACATCCGTGGGATGGCGGCGGCTCGCTATTATTTCTTGGCCCACTCTGTGCCTCAGTAGCAACAAATCAGTCATGCGAAATTCGGCATAAGGTCGAAATGCAGGGGCGATTCGCAGAATCACCCCTACGACGTCCCATTGTTTGTTGCATTACTTTCTTGGAGTTACTTCTGTGGCAAAATCTACGGCGCCACGCGGTGATTCAGCATCTCGTTGAGCGCGACCACCAACCGCCGCAGTTCGTCTTCCAGATCGCGGCTGATGCCGTCCTCGATCAGCGCCTCGCGGAAGAGGTCGCGCGCCTCGCGCACATTCTCCTGGCCCTGGCGCAGGCGCTCCAGCCCGGCCCGCACCTGGAGGCGCGCCTCGCTGCTGGCGGCGCTGGTGTAATAATCGGAGAATTGCCAGCCGTGCTGCGTGGCCACCCGCTGCAAGCCGTTGATGAATTCCTGCACCGTCTCAATGCTCTCGGAGGCGCCGCGCTGCAATAGCTCGGCGATGCCCTCGCTCAGGCTGGGCTCCATTGAAAAGTCGAGGCTGTGAATATCGGTGTAGCGGGCTTCGACGGCGTCGCGGCTGCTGGGTTGGGGGCGCAGCGAGCCTTTCTGCGGCGACATGCCGGTGAAAATCGTATAAAGTACGCCGACGCACATATTATGCACATCTTTGCTGTATTGTCCCGGCGACTGCCTGCGGTCGTCATCCAGCCGGCGCGAGCTGTTGAAGTCGATGACCTTGAGGTGGATGCCATCCCAGTAGACGTGCTCAAGCTTGTGATCGAGGTAGACGATTTTATTGGCGTGCGCCAGACTGAGCAGCTCGCTGAATTGCAGGGCCAGCGCCAGCCCCTCTTCGCTGGGCAAGCGCCAGCGGCTATTGGCGCTGTTGGGTTTCATCAGGTAGAAGAGGCTGTGATGGCGCGGCAGGTTCTCCATGGTCAGGTAGGGACGCCAGCCGGCCGCGGCGAATCGCGACATCGAGTCGATGAATCCGCGCACATCACTCTGGAAGGATGTGATCTCGCCGTCGCGCGGCGCTTCCTCGCGGTCGGAGATGAAGCCGCAGTCGTAGAGCTTGACGATATTAGGGCTGTGCCAGAGCCGCGTCAGAATGTCGACTTCGTTGCCGAAGGCGCGGTATTCCCAGCGCATATCGCCATCGCGATCCAGATGCTCGGGCCGCATGACTTTGAATGCGACATGATTGCCGTTGCGCCGGTCCAGCGCATCCAGCACGCGCGCGTAATGACCGAGGGCGAAGGTATCGATGAAATTGTCCAGTTGATACAGTTCAGACAAACGCGGCATGGCACTTCCAGCGGGCGGCGGCTCGCTCTCAATGTAAGCCCGCAATGTACCAGCTTTCGCCGCGATGATACAGGGTATGTTTGCGCGGCGGGCGGCGCTAAGGGTGGAGCGATAGTTGCCGCCGCTACGACTGTTGCGATCTCGGGTTCAGAAAGCCTCTATGTCGTCTGGTCTCCTTATTCATACGTCCAAACAGCCAGCATTGTAGGGGCGTTTCGGTGAAATGCCCGCTCGTACAGGGAGATTCATTTGCGAGCGGCTCAGTGACCCGCCCCTACACCCATTCCATTGTTGTGGCGGCATCTATTGGTCTGCTTGCCCGGAATACCGAACCCTCGATGCCCTGCTTGTATCATGCGCGCGTCGGTTAGAATGTGAGCGGATCACAATGTCGCTTGCGAGGATACCAATTTGCGGATTATTACGTTTCTGCTCGTCTCGCTCATCGCCATTGGCGATCTCGGGCACACTACCGGTCAAGCGCCCGGCCTCGTCGACCGCGCCCGCGCCCTCTACCCGCCTCTCCAAGCTGCCGGCGATCCGACGCTGACGCCCCTGCCCGCGATCGACTCAACCGCCCTGGGCTGCCACCTGCTGACGGGGCTGGCCCTGCCCGACCCGCTTGATGTCTACCGGGTCGAGTTTTCACTGGCCGGCGGCGCCTTCGCCGTGCATATCTCCGCCGATGGCTCGCTGGCGCAAGCCTGCGACGAGCGACTGCCCAACCTGGGCGCAGGTACGCAATTGGTCGCGCGCGCCGATGCCGACAGCGATGGCGACGGCTGGCCTAACGATTCCGACGCCTGTCCCTACATCGCCGGCGCCGCAGAGGACGGCTGTCCGCAGATTACCGCATCCGACGGCGACGGCGATAGTATTCCTGATAGCGCCGATCGCTGCCCCGAGCAAGCCGGCGCCGCGGCTGCCGATGGCTGCGCGCTGTTGGCGGACGGCGACGGCGATGGCGCGCCCGATCACATCGACGTCTGTCGCGCCGATTTCGGCTCGTACCGCCGGGAGCTGGCGCGCGGCTGCCCGCCCGATGGCAGCGGCAGTTCGACGCAGCGCCGGGGCGCGGCTGACATCTGCGCGGCCGAGGCCGATGATGCGCCACTGCGAGCAAGCGGCGACGGCGCTGCCGCCGTCATCGGCAGCCTTGCAAATGCGGAAAGCCGCGCGGTCATCGGTCGGGGCGCAGCCGGGAACTGGCTGCAGCTGGCGGCGGGCTGGGTGAGCGTCGAGCAGGCGCAGTTGACGGGCGCTTGCTACAACATCCCGCAGGTGAATACCGCGGCCGGTGGCGCGACCGGCTGTTTCCTGCGGCCGCTGGGCGAGTACGTCAACGTGCGTCAAGCGCCCGCCGGCGCCGCCGTCACGCGCCTTGCCGGTGAGACGCCGCAAGCGGTGCTGGGCCGTAATTTCGCCGGCAACTGGCTGATGGTCCGCGCCGGCTGGGTCAGCCGCGACGTGGTGGAGCTGGCCGGGCACTGCGAGAGCTTGCCGGCGCTCGATCCCGAGCTAGTCAGCAGCGGCGTCATCCACTTCTGCCCGCCCGGTTTCCGCGGCTTTCTTCCCCCGCGCATCGGCATTGGGGGCGGAAAAGCGCGCGTCGTTTCCGAGACAATCGCCAATCGACTGCGCGCCCAGCCGAGTATTGACGCCCGGCAAATCGGCGAGATCGCGCCCGGCCGCATCATCGACGCCGTATTGGATGGGCCCGCCTGCCAAGGACCCTGGGTCTGGTGGCAGGTGGAAATCGACGGGCTGGTTGGCTGGACGGTCGAGAGCGATGTCAACTACAACTACTATTACCTGGCGCCCGTCGCGCCAACGACGCGGATTGACAACTCGCCGCGGATCCCCGCGGACGCGCCGCTTCCCGCTACCGGCCAGCTGATTCACAGCGGCAATATCGACTCTCTCAATACAGTCGGTATTCTGCCGGCGGCCCTTCCGCAAGGCTTGGCCTGGTCGCCGCAGCAAAATCTGCTGGCCCTGCGGGGCGGGAATGGCGCGCTGACGGTCTTCCGCGCAGCCGACCTCAGTACGCCGGAAATATATCTGGGCCCGGCAAGCGCCACGACTGCCCTGGCGTTCAGCCCGGATGAGCGCCGGCTGGCCCTGGGCGACATAAGCGGCAGCGTCCGCCTGCTCGACCTTGAGAGCGCTTCTCCCTTAGAGGGGCTGCCGATCATGAGACAGCTGGATGGCCCGATTCGCGACCTGGCGTGGTCGCGCGCCGGGGACAAGCTGGCGGCGGTCAGCGGCGCCGAATCGCTCAAGTTGACGCGCCGGGCCGGGGCGCTGCAAGTATGGTCGCCGGACAGATCAGCGCCTGAAGACAGCAGTCTCGCGCTTAACCTGCGCTTCCCCTATCCCTTGACCAGCCTGGCATTCAGCGCCGACGACGACTGGCTGGCGGTGACGGGCGAATCCAGCAGCGCCGGGCGCGCCGCCATCTGGGTCTACGCCGCCGACACGGGCGAACTGCGGCTGGCCAAGCCCTTGATTCCGCTGGGCGGTCACAGCGCGGTTGTGGCATCGGCGGCAGGCAGCCTGGGCGATTTCGTCTACAGCAGCGGCGACAGCCTGTACCAGCTCAATGCAGCAAGCGGCGTCGACCAGCGTTTCTATCATCAAGACGGCGCGCTGCTTAGAAAGTTCGCCTTCCGTCAGCAGGCCGGCGCGGAAGTTCTGCTGGCGCTCGCTGTCGACTGGCCGGGCGGCGCCGGGCAGCTGCGGCTGGCCAACGCGCTCAGCCCCTACGGCAGCGCCGCGGCATACGACATCGCGCCTGGCGCCATCGCCTTCAGCCCGGACGGGCGTTTGCTGGCGCTGGCCGATTCCGAGCGCGTGCTGGTCCTGGCGGCGACCGAAGGCTGATTGTGAATTCCGCACAAGTAATTCACCACAGGGGCGCAGAAGTAGAACACACTAAGTCATGCAAATCTCATTTCAAGAATCTTTTCCTTTACCACAGAGGAAAATGAGGACACACAGAGGGCACAGAGGGTTCTGTATTGTTTTGATACTGCCGCAATCAGGCAGCCATCCAACAATTGAGAACTTTCGCTGGCATACGATCTACTTCACAGTTTTACTCGGTTTACTCGGTGGTAAATCTTTTGGGTGACTTACTTGCATTTGCTGAGGACACAGAGATTCTTTCTTTGGTTAGCGAATTCGTCAAGTCGGCGCCGACCATCACGATGCCCGGCAGACCGCGCATTCGCCTGACTTCGGACGGCGTATATACTGGAATGGTAGCGCATTCGGCTTACCGCATTGCAGGATGAAACACGATGCCGCGAACATTGACTGTAACCCCCATCGGCGCGCCGGTGCGCGACCGGCCCTTTGACCTGATCGCCACGCTGCTAGACAGCCTTGAGGCCGCCGGTATTTCACTTGGCGATGGCGATGTGCTGGCGATTTCCAGCAAATACGCCTCGATTGCCGCCGGGCGCACAGTCAGCCTCGCCGAGATTCAAGCCGGCGCCCGCGCCCAAGAACTGGCGCGTCGCTACCAGATGGATGCCGCTGTAGCCCAACTGGTCCTTGATGAAGCCGAGCATATCTTCGGCGGCATTGAGCTGGGTTTCCTGCTGACCGCGAAGGGCGGCGTCATTTCCCCCAACGCCGGCTTGGACCGCTCCAACATCCCCAGCGGTCAAGTGGTGCTGCTGCCCTCGCGACCTTTCGCGACTGCCGAGGAAATCCGGCAAGCGCTGCAAAGACGCCTGCGCTGCCGCATCGGCGTCATTCTCAGCGACAGCTGGCTGATGCCCGGGCGCTACGGCGCAACCGGCATCGCCATCGCCGCTGCCGGCTTCCGGCCGATCAAAGACGAGCGCGGCAAGTTGGACCTTTTCGGCAACCCCATGGCGGTAACTCAAATCGGCGTGGCCGACTCGCTGGCGGCTTGCGCGCAGGTGGTCATGGGCGAGCGGGACGAGGCCACGCCCTTCGCCCTCATCCGCGGCGCGGAGGTGGAGTTGAGCGATGCCGCGCTGTCCGCCGCCGATGTATCAATACCCTGGCGACACTGTATCTACGTCGAGTCGCTGACGCTGGGCCTGTCGCCAGCTGCAGCATCGCGCCAAGCCTCGTCGTCCAAGCCCCGCTGTCAGTAATTATTAGTTCTGTTCACATAGCTAAACACAGTACTTTAACCTAACTCATAATTATTTATTGTGTTGACTAATAGAAGGCAACGCTTGTACACTTGCGGACTGTCTTCATGTCAGTCTCACATGAACGCAGTCCATTTACCACATTGATAATTCATCAGGAAAAGGAGTTGACTCCCATGAAGAGCAAGTTAGCAGGCGCATTATGTCTTGCGGCAATATTACTGGGGGCGGCGTTTGTCCCGGCGACGGCGCTCGCCGACGAGCATACACCGACAGTCGCTGTCTTGAGCTATCGCAACGCCTCCGGCATCAGCAGCCGCTTGGTGGAAGCGGTCTACGACGTGCTGAATTATCACGGCTATTTGAGCGATGACGAAGTCGCGTCGATCGTCGCCAATCAGGATTTCGCTGGCGAGAAGATCAACATCATCTGGCGCGACGCCGGCGGCGATATTTCCAACGTGCCCATTATGACCGAGTACGCCCTGGACCAGGGCGCCACCATCATGGTGACGACCACGACCAACGTGACGCTCAACGCCATCCATGCCGCAGAGGAAAGCGGCATTACACCGACGCCGCTGGTGATTTTCTCCCTGGTCGGCGCGCCCTACACCTCGGGCGTGGCGGAAGCGCCCTGCCTCAAGCCGAGCCATGTCCTGGGCAGCCACGCACTTAGCTCCTACGAGGATGTGATGGCGCTTTTGCCCATGCAAAACCCCGAAATTGACCATATCGGCAGCTTCTTGAACCCGGGCAATTCCGGTCATGTTTACGCCACCGAGCAGATCAAGCACTATGGCGCGCAAATTGGCGTCACGGTCGAAGAGGCGCCCTGGCTGGATGCAGCCGATGGCTTGGTCAATGCCGAAAAGCTGATTGACAGCGGCGTTGATATGTTTGTGTCTTTGGGCCATCCACCGTCGCTGCCGGCCATCATTGAGGCGTCCAACGTAGCGGGCATACCCATACTCGCTACGGCGATGTCTTATGTGCATCGCGGCGTTCATATAGCCGCCGGCTTCTACTCCTACTACGCCGAGGGAGCGGTCGTCGGCAATATGCTGACCGCGGCGCTCGATGGCGAGCTGGACGCTGAGCGCATCGGCATCCATGCCGCGCCCAAGCTGGCGGTCGCTTTGAACCTGGATTCGATCAGAGCCGGCGATATTGAGGTGTCCGAAGCCTTGATGGAACGGGCGGACTTCGTCATCGAAAATGGCGAAAGCAGCGAAGTCTTCGTCAAGCCCGATTATCCCGATGTCGAAATGGATGCTCGCCATGCGGAACGCGACGCCTTCCTCGACAGCTTGCGCTGCACGGATGAGATGATCGCCGAGCAGCGGGCCGCGCTTGAGGCAGAAGACTAGCGCGCGCCTGCCCTCGCATCAAGCTTTCGCGGCGCGGGCGCGTCCCTATTCCTGGCCGGCGCCGCGAAACTTGTCTCATCAGCCTCGAATTGAATCCTCCTCACTATACGTCGCCGGTCCGGCGGCAGGACGTTTCCACCGCATTTGACCACCGCGTCACGCGCCTGAAACCGAGACCTCGACCTGTTTTTTGCGCGGCAAGACGAAGCAATACCCTGGCGACACTGTACCTACGTCGAGTCGCTGACGCTGTGTCTGGCGCCGCTTGCAGCATCACGCCAAGCCAGGGTCTGAAGCCGACCGCGGCTGCAATTTAGTCTTTTGTATTGATTGTTATCCATATTATATTAACTCTCGTTATAATATTTGCTTTATTGACACTGCTTATAGATACTTGTTAACATGATTACAGACAGTCTTCATGTCAACCCGACATGATCGCAGTCTCTGCTATTCAATCTCACTATTCATCAACACAAGGAGTTGACTCCCATGAAACGGAAGGTCCTGAGCGCATTGTGTCTTGCGGCGGCATTGCTGGCTGCCGCGCTGGTCCCGGCGACGGCGCGCGCCGAAGACGACAATCCAACCGTCGCTGTTCTGAGTTATGACGTGCAATCCATTCGTAGTCGCACAATCGAAGGCGTATTTGATGTCCTGGCTTACCATGGCTTCGTAGATCCGGCCAAGATCGCCGATTTTCAACACAACCAGGACTTCGAGGGCGAACATCTTGACATTGTCTGGCGCGACGCGGGCGCCGACCTGCCCACTATCAACACCATGGTAGACGAGGCGCTGGATCGCGGCGCGGACATATTCGTCACAACGACGACCAATGTAACGCTGGCCTCCGTCAAAGCGACGCTCGAGAGCGGCATAGATCCGCCGCCGCTGGTCATATTTGCTCTGGTTACCGCGCCTTACTCCGCGGGCATCGCGGACGCGCCTTGCGTTAAACCGCCCAACGTGGTAGGCAGCCACGCGCTCGTGTCCTACGAAGATGTTGTAGCGCTTTTGCCGCTGCAGGACCCGGATGTAGATTTCGTGGGCAGCTTCGTCAGCCCTTCCAGACTCGCCCACGTATATGCCGTCGAGCAAATTGAACGCTACGCGACGGAAAGAGGCATCGCTGTCAAAGCCGCGCCCTGGGTGAGCGCCGCCGATGGCATGGTCGGCGCCGAAACCCTTATCGACCAAGGCGTCGACATGTTCGTTTCGCTGGCTTTCCCAGCTTCCTTGCCGGCGATTGTCGAAGCCGCCAACGTAGCCGGCATACCGATCGTCTCCGCATCAATATCGCATATCCCGCGTGGCGTGCATATCGCCGGCGGGTTCTACGCCTATTATGAGGAAGGGCTGGTTATAGGACGCATGTTGGCAGCCGCCCTGCAAGGCGAATTGGATCCTGCGCGCACGGGCATCCACTCCGATCCGTCTCTTACCGTCGCGCTAAACCTGGACTCCATCGCTGAAGGCGGCATAGAGATTTCAAGCGAGCTAAGGGAAATAGTCGACTTCGTGTATGAAAACGGCCAGAGCAGCGAAGCATTCGTCAAACCTGAGTTCGCCGATCTAAGCGCCGATGAGCGCCAGGCGGAGTTGACCGGTTTCCTGGACTCGCTGCACTGCACCGATGAGATGATCGCCGAGCAGCGGGCCGCGCTAGAGGCAGAAGACTAGCGCTGGCAACTGACAACGCGGATAGCTTTCGCGGCGCGGGCGCGTCCCTATTCCTGGCCGGCGCCGCGAAACATCTCTGAACAGCCTCGAATTGATCCCTCATCACTAGCGATTGCCTGGCGCCATCCGCGCGTCCAGGCCGAGCGCGCTTATCACCAAAATCTGCGCGCCAAAAGCTTGTGCAATATAGACAGAATCGGACAGGAATTCCCGAGATTCTGATTGACTTTCGCTTAACGCTCGCTTAAACTCAGGATAGATGAAACAGGGCGATGCTGACGATGCAAACGACATTGTTTCATAGGGCAAGACCAGCGAACGCGCGGTGTGACCGACAAAGCCACCCCCGCGTTTTTTTCTTAAATTAGCCAGATTTATTAGTCGAGAGGATCGAAATGGACGCAAGTATGATCAACAAAATTCAAAAAGCCCGCGATTACGCCAGCCAGCCGGAACGCGCCACTTTCGTCAACCTCGTTGTGGACTTTGTCGGCGACAACAGCAGCCACCGCGTCAGCCTCGATGAAGAGGGCTGGTCATGCAGTTGCTCCGGCTTTTCCCGATACCAAATCTGCCCGCATATCATGGCATTGGAGATTTTGTTCAAACCCCTGCTCAAGCGCCAGCCCGCGCCCTACGCGCCGGGACAGAATATCGTCAGCGATGTCGAGAAAGCCCATCGCTACTCGCAAGAGCGCGACCGCATTCGCATCGTCAGCTTCGACTGCCGCTTCGAGGGCTACAACAAGGACCACCGCGTGACCTACGACCAGGGCGCCTGGACCAGCACGGCCTCATTCTTCGCTCAGCGGGGCGTATGCAGCCATACGATGGCGCTGGAGAAGATCCTCAAGGGCTTCGTCGAGCCGGCGCGCGCGCTACCGGTGGCGTAAGTGAGAAATTGACGGGCGGGCGGGCTTTGGCGCCCGTCCGCAGCAGATTCTTCCGCAAAACGACAACTGCTAACGTAGTCAAGATTGCGCTCAGCCGCTTTGGCCGACCGGCGCGACGCCGTCGTCTTCGCCCTCGTCCTCGGCTTCCAGGCGCGGGTCGCCCGGACCCACTTCAAAGACAGCCTGCCAAGGCTGAAAGCGCGTGAAAACATGATCGCGTTGGATCAAGCTGCCGGCGCTATCGTAGACATTGCGATAGACCCAGACGTCCGCGCCATCGGCCGAGTAGTCGATCTGGCGGATTTGGCCCAGGGCCAGGTCGGCGGCTTCAATGTAGGCATCGGGCGGCGCCGGCACAATATCGCGGATTATCGGCTGCTCAACGACCGTGCGCCAATGAGGCGTGCTGTAGATGCGGAATTGCAGGGCGTCTTGCGCGCCCAGGAACGATGACTCGATCAGCAGGTGATAGGGCGTGTTGTTCTGGAAACGCAGGTCAATATCGGGCTGCCAGATGGCTGCATCCAGGCCCGGGCCGGCGCCGGCGTATTCATAGTAGCCGACGCGGTAGCCGTGGCTGTTGCGCTCCGTGACAGCGTAGCCGCCGCTGTAAGCCGCGCGAAACATAGTCGTGCTTACCTGGCAGATGCCGCCGCCGATGCCGGTGACCGTAGCGCCGCCCAGGATGACGCTGCCTTCCAGATAGCCGGCTTCGGGCGTGATATCGCCCAGATGATGATTGAAGGAGAATTCTTCGCCCGGCGCCACGATGATGCCGTGCAGCTTGCCCGCGCCCAGGGCGATATTGCTGCGCCGGTTCTGCCAGGAGCCCCAGTAGTAAGTCGTGGACTCGGCCACCAACTGTGTAATGCCCAGCTCGGCAGCGCTCACGCCATGGGGATAACGTGGCTGCAGCGTTCGAAAATACATGGCCACGCGCCGATTGAGCGGGTCGAATACGGCCGCTTCCAGGCGCCGGATAGTCTCGGCGACATCCAGTTCGCGGCCTTCGCGCGCCGGCCGCAGCGGGTTGAGCTGGCCGCTGTCGGGGTCATAGTCGAAGCGCCCTTCGGCCGAAGGTTTGCCCAGCGCAGGCGCCAGCGTGCTCAGAAACGGCGCGAAGGCGCTGAGGTCGACGTTGACATCGTATCGGCGCCCCTCCCCCGCCCCGCTGAGCGTCACGGTCAAGCCGGCCAGGATTTGCTCCCGCGTGACCACCCAGGGCGGCAGCATCTGGCCATCGGGCAGGTCGCCCACCAATTGCAGCGGCGTCGACAGCGCGATCTCGATCTGCGCAGCCACCTCGTTGAGATTCCACTGACGCGGCGGGGTTTCGTGGATCACGAGATCGATGTCGCGCCGCTGCGACTGCGCCAGCACTAACTCGGTCAGCGCAGTCAAAGTGGCTGATTGATCGAGCCGGCGGCCGCTGAGGCCCGGGCTGACTACCACGCGCAGGCCGTCCAGGCTGAGCGCAGCGTCTTGGCGATCGCGGTCGATTTCGCCGGCCAGCCGCTTAATGAAGGCCTGCGCCGCGCCCGTATCGAAGGCAAATGTCAGGGGCAGGTTGGCGCCGCTGAACCAGGCATCGGCCCGTTCGCGCAAGCTGCGCCGTCCGTCCTGCGCGTGGCCGATGGCGTAGGCGCGCTCGACCAGCGTCTCAGCCGGCAAGCTCAAGCCGAGCTCAGCCGCGCTCGCCGTCCAGTTGCGCTCGCCGTCGCGGAAGGTGTAGACCGCCGCTTCGACACTGCCGTACTGGGTTGAGAGCGCCGCAAGCGCTTCGGCGCGGGTCAAGCCGCCGATATCGCTCTCGCCGATGCTGACGCCGGGCGCGATGCGGTCTGCCAGCGCCATGTCCAGGCCGATGATCGCGACAGCCAGACTCAGCGTCAACAGCGACAGCGCGGCAAACGCCAGGATCGCCAGGCGCAGCAGTCGCACGAGCCAGGGCGTTTTGGGCAGTGCCGGTATGCTTTCGCCCGGATAATGCGTCATCGTTTCGCTTCTTCCAAAGGCTAGTCCGCGACGAGAACCACGTCATGCTGCGGCATGGGTTTGGGCGCATCGCCGCAGGAGGTCAAGCGCGGCGCCGAAAGGCCAGTCGTTACTTCGGCGCTATGCCGGCCGCCGTCAGCATCGACGAAAGTCACGCGTGTACATTCGCCGCCAAGATCGCGCGCCTCGCGCAGGCGCAGGTCGTCCAGGCGGTAATTGCGCGTGCGCTCGCGAATGACGGCTTCAGCCGCGCCGGCCGCTTGATGGACCGCGGCGTCCAGGGCGTGCGCGGCATAGGCGCCGCGTCCGCGATATTTATGCGTCAGCAGATAACCGGCGCGCTGATTGGCGACGAGCGCCTCGACATCGGGCGGGTCGACATGACCGTAGACGATGCCGGCCGGGAAGGCGATCAGGGTGGCCGCCATGCGATGGCCGCCGATATGCGTGGTCTGCCAGACGCGCTCGGCGTCGGCTTGCGTCACTAGCTCGTGATATACCGGCGTCCCATGCGCGGCGCAGCAGGGGTCGTGGCGGCCATTGGTGCAGACAGTGTAGAGCTCGTCGATCTCGTCCAGCGCGCGCCCGTTGATGCGCGGCGTCCCGTCCGCCGCCAGGCTGCTGATGTCCAGTTGCAGCAATTCATCGTAGTCGGCGAGTGTCGTGTGATAGATGCGAGGCGTCGCCTGATTCGTCAGCGCGATGTAGAAGTTCTTGCCATCGGATTGCGGCTTGCGGATGAAGAGGATTTTGGCGCGCGGCGCGGACTGGAGATGCGCCAGGCAAAGGGCGAAGGGCCCGCCGGTCGCCGCTGACTTGACCGCCTCGCCCTGCCAGCCGCCGTAATCGGGCAAGCTGCTCTCGATCAGAAAGAAGGTGTCGGCCGGCTTGAAGGTGCCCGCCAGGGTTTCGGCTGCGTCGCGCGATTGCTCGGCGCAGGTCATGGTCATTTGCATGGGTCGTCCCCGTTCGATTGCCCGTGATTACGCACAAGTTTACCATGCTCGGCGGGGGAATGGCACGTAGATCGCAAGCGCTATCCACAGCAAGCATGGATACCCATCTTAAACGACAACGGCGGTCCCTCCAACAAGGCGAGGATTTGATGGAAAAGGGAATGCTGGCACACCAGTAAGGACGATGCATAATGCAGTTGCAGCTAATTGAGATTTACTTGTCCCTATGATAGCCTGTTGAGACTTACCATTTGCGAAGTTGGCGGATGAGACATATGGATATTTTTTGGGCGCAACTAGTTGATGATGTAAAGACGGATCCCGACGATGATCGTGTACTAGACTACGGCTTCCCGGTGCATATCCTGGAATATGGGGGAATGCCGGCGAGACCCGGCGAGGTCATTGAGCTCTCCAAACCCATTGTATTGTTGTGTAAATGGGGAAGAATGGACGCGGCAAGCTTTGGCGATGTCTATTATGCTGCGTCACTTACATCGCCCGACTTTAGCACTAACCTGATGAAGGTCGACGTAAACGGAACGGAAGAAATCTTCTTCCCCGTTTCAATTCCTCCGCAGCAGCACGAATGGTTTACTTATCTGCAACTAAGCGATATAATTTACCGTGGAGACGGATGCTATAGAATCACCGTTAGCGGCGCCAGGTACGGTATTCCGGTGCATTTGTCGAGATCATATATTGTTTCCGTTGGGTTTATGCTGAGAAGGAGGCTAGATGATGGACAAGATCAACAGACCGCCGCTGCAATGTACAGTACGCCGTAGCGATGGTTCGGCGAAACTTCCAAGCGTTTCTGAAGCCTCTCGTAAAGTTGATACTCTCGTAATCGCCTCGGATGCCGCAATTCCCACGCCAATTCGGGAACATATGGACAAAGTCAGCAAGATGCGCATATTTGATGATGAGCCAAGTCACAATCATCAGTGACCAAGTCATGAATAACTGTGAATACAGCCCGCGCCAAGCGGGCTTTTATTTCTCAGTTGTCCTAATTGACCGCTACATCGCGCGCTTACCAATACGGACCGTATTCGTCAAAGATCTACGAGTCTTACAATTTGCACGAAACGCGCTTTAATTCGTTTGAGAGAATATCCATGTCCAAACTCTCCATCCGCAACCTGAGCCTCAAACGCGGCGGCGCGACCGTCCTGCGCGATGTCTCCCTCGAGGCGCCCGCCGGCGAATTGCTGGTGGTTATCGGGCCCAGCGGCAGCGGCAAAAGCTCGCTGCTGCGCTGCGTCAACCGGCTGAACGACATCGACGCCGGCGCGATAGAGCTCGATGGCCAGTCGATTTACGACTTGCCGGTGACCGAGCTGCGGCGCCGGGTAGGCATGATGTTCCAGAAGACGGCGCCCTTCGAAGGCAGCGTGACTGAAAATATCGCTTTCGGCGCGCGCTTGCAGGGCGAGAGCCTGAGCCGCGACCGAGTCCTCAAGCTGATGGCGCAAGTTTCGCTGGACGCCGAGCTGGCGGACAAAGCGGCAGCCGACCTCTCCGGCGGGCAGGAGCAGCGCCTGGCCATCGCCCGCGCCCTGGCGCTCAACCCGACCCTGCTGCTGCTGGACGAGCCGACCTCGTCGCTCGATCCGATCGCCACCAGTCGCGTTGAGGACTCGCTGATGCAGCTGCGGCGGCAGACGAATTTGACCATGATTTGGGTGTCGCATTCGATTGAGCAGGCGCGCCGAATCGGCAGCCGGGTGCTGCTGCTGGACGAGGGGCGCGTCATCCGCGAGGACAGCGTGAGCGCCATGCTTGACCCCGAGAGCGGCGACAAACGCGCGCTGGCTTTCGCCGAGGGCGATCAAGCCGGCTTGAGCGAGACGGCGCATTA
>CAZWCV010000053.1:0-1285 GCA_964632725.1 uncultured Anaerolineaceae bacterium | reverse complement strand
TCTCACAATAGCGAACACTGCACAGGTTTTGCGACAGAGGGCACAGAGGAAACACAGAGAACACCGAGACTTCTGCACGGGCTGCGCAATACCGAGCACGTCGCGTCAAATGTGAACCGAAGATTGTTTATGTGCGGGCGAGCCAAGGCTCGCCCCTACAGCGTTGCGATTATTTTGACAAATCCATCCTAGCAGCGTCATTGTGTTTGCTTTCTTGGAGATTCTTCTATTCCCTTGTGAGGAAACTCATGTGATTCTTGATCCCGGGCGAATTTCGGCTGGTTCTCCTAGTCCGCCTCGTCCGCTTGCAGCCCCGCCAGGTAGGCGCGGTCTTCGGCGCTGAGCTGCGCGCGCGCCAGCAGGTCGGGGCGGCGCTGCCAGGTACGCTTGAGCGCACCCCGCCGCCGCCAGCGGTCGACCTCGGCGTGGTGGCCGCTGGTCAGCACCTCGGGTACGCCCAGACCGCGGAACTCGGGCGGGCGCGTATAATGCGGGCCTTCCAGCAAGCCATCGGCGTGGCTGTCGCGGTGCTGCGCGCCTGCCGCGCCGAGCACGCCGGGGATCAGCCGCACCACTGCGTCGATCAGCACCATCGCCGCCAGTTCGCCGCCGGTCAGCACATAATCGCCGATGCTGATTTCAGCGCTGATGGCCAGCTCCCGGACGCGCTCGTCGACGCCCTCGTAGTGTCCGCAGACCAGTATCAGGCGCGGCAGCCGCGACAGCTCCATCGCGACTTCGTGCGTCAGCCGGCGCCCCTGCGGCGACAGCAGAATGACGGGCGCATCGGCATCGCCCTTGACGGACTCGATCGCGCGCACCAGCACATCGGGCTTGAGGATCATGCCGCCGCCGCCGCCATAAGGCGTGTCATCGACCTGACGGTGTTTGTCTTGTGTGAAGCTGCGGATGTCGCGCGTCGCGAAGTCGAGCAAGCCGCGGGCGCGCGCCTTCCACATCATGCTCTGCGACATGACGCCGCTGAACATGTCGGGGAAGAGGGTCAAGACTTCGATTTTCATGTGGCTGAGCGCGGGTCGGCTTACATCTCGTCGCGGGTTTGAAGGAAGAAGGCTTTCTTTAAGTTGGGCAAGGTGAAATCGAAGCCGCAGGACTTGAAGAAGTCCTCGGCCACGCTGATGGCCATGATCTCGTAGATGCCCTCGCGCTGCGCCAGCTGGACGCAGGCGGCCACGAGTTTCTTGCCGATGCCCAAACCTTGCGCCGCGGGGTCGACGGCCAGGCTGCGGATTTCGCAGAGCTTCTTGCTGTAGATCTCGAGGGC
>CAZWCV010000052.1:22239-24157 GCA_964632725.1 uncultured Anaerolineaceae bacterium | reverse complement strand
TTCAACGCGCTCCCCCTCCCTGACCCGTCGGATGCCCGCCATAGAGATGGCGGGATAGGGGGCCGGGGGGTGGGGTAAAATCAGTCGGCGGCGACTTTCAAAAACTGTCCTGTCCTCAGTGATGATTCTGGGAAGGGCCGGGGAAGGGGTAGAAATGCGGCGATTCCTGAGTTCACATTATTTGCTTTGAATTGATTCTGTTGGAACTGGACGCGCATGAGAGACCATAGCAAACGCATGCGGCAAGTCGCGTTGCGCTGGTGGTCCATGCGCAGCGCCACCACGCGGGCGCTGCCGATTATCCTGCTAAACACGCTGCGCAGCTTCGGCCGCTACAGCTCGCGGCAATCGGCGGCGCTGGCCTTCTTCGCGCTGTTTTCGCTCTTCCCGCTGATGCTGCTGCTGGCGGTCTTGATCGGCGGCTTGCTGGAGCCGGCCGCGGCGCAAGAACAAATCGCCAATGGCCTGCGCATGTTTCTGCCTGATGATCAGGCGACGGTGGAGTTTGTGCGCGAAATCCTGGACGAGTCTCTGGACCAGTCGAATTCCTTCGGCATCGTCGCCATCATGGCGGCGGCCTGGTCGTCGCTCAGCCTGTTCTCGAACTTGACCGCTTCGCTCGACGAGATTTTCCGCGTGCCCAATGGCCGTAACATCTGGAAGCTGCGCCTGCAAGCTATCGGCATCAGCCTGGCGCTGGTCGTGTTGGTGGTTGCGTCCTTTGTTACCGCAGGCGTGTTGCGCTTGCTCTCGGTGCTGCTGCTGGATCAGCCCAGCCTGTGGCTGAGCATCGGCATACGCTTCTTGCCCTTCGGCCTGGACGTTGTAATCTTCGCCTTGCTATTTCGCTTTGTGCCGGCGCGCTACGTGCATTGGGACGCGGTGCTGCCGGCGGCGCTGCTGGGCGCGGTCGGCTGGGAGTTGGCCAAGAGCGGTTTTAGCTATTATCTGACCAATCTGGGCGGCTTTCAATTCGTCTACGGCGGCATCGCCACCGTCATTGTCTTCTTGTTCTGGGCCTATCTGATCGCCGCCATCTTCCTCTTCAGCGCCGAGTTTTGCGCGCGCTTGAACGACTGGATTGTCGACCGCGTGACAGCCGAGGCGGAGGCGCACCCCTCGGTCAGCATCTCGATACGCGACGGGCAGATCCAGGTTCAGCTGCCTGACCGGACCCGCAATCCCCGGCTTGCCGAAAGCGTCGCTCCGAAAGCTGCGCCTGATTCCGGACTGAACTAGCCGACGCGTTTTAGCTTGCCGGCGCGCTTGGCGTAACGCTCCGCCGCCTTAAACGCGCGCAGACCGATGGGCAGCGCCACCACGCCCAGTATCAGCAGCGGCGCGATATATTGCAGCAAGTCGGCGATTGGCGCCCCGTCCAGCACGGCGGCGCGCGTCCCGTCCAGAACGTAGGTCACGGGCGAAAAGCGCGCCAGCCACTCCATCCAGTCCGGCAAGACGCTGATGGGATAATACACGCCGGAAATCAGCAGAAACGAGGCCTGCACCACTTCCGTCATCTGCGCGCCGCGCTCCGGATACAGCAGCGGCAAGATGCTGGCCACGATGCCGATGGCGATCAAGGACAAACTCCCGGCCAGCACCACCGCCGCCGCGCCCGGCAGATTGGCCTTGGACAAATCCAGCTCAAAGAACAGCGCCATGGCGATGCCGATAAGCACCGTCGTGATGAGACTGTAGATCAGCGAATAGGCGGTCTGTCCCACCAGGTGCACCCAGCGCTCCACCGGCGCCATCAGCGTATATTCGATCGTGCCTTCCCAGCGCTCCCAGGCGATGACTTCGCTGGTGAGCATAAAAATGTTGGACAGGTAGCGCCAAATCAAAGTGCCGATGATCAGGTACATCGTCAGGTACTTCACGTCAAAACTGGGCGTCTCGCCGGTCAATGCCTCGG
>CAZWCV010000052.1:0-22229 GCA_964632725.1 uncultured Anaerolineaceae bacterium | reverse complement strand
ACCGCTGGTCAACGAATAGAAGAACCACACCACCTCCCAGCCCCAATAGCGCCGCGTCAAATGCCAGTTGCGTACCAGAAAGGCGTAAGATTGCAGCGACTCCAGGCGCATCGCGCTCAAGCCGCGCCGCAAGACAGTCCGCATGATTGACCTCCAGCCTGGAAACTAGGCGATGTCCGCAGCATCTGCGTCGGTCAGCTGCTCGCCGGTGAGGTGGATGAAGACATCTTCCAGAGTCGAGAATTTGCCGTTTGCTGATGAACCCCGCTTCAATTGCTCCGGCGTGCCGATGGCCGCCAATTTGCCGTTGTGAATCACCGCCACCCGGTCACAGAGCGCATCGGCTTCTTCCATATCGTGCGTCGTGATCAGAATGGTGGCGTCGTGCGAATCTCGCAGCTCCTCGATAAATCCGCGCACATCGCGCTTTGAGCGCGGATCCAGCCCGGTCGTCGGCTCGTCCAGCAGCAGCAAGACCGGCGACGTCAAGAAGGCGCGCGCCACCGCGACCTTCTGCTGCATGCCGCGGCTCATTTCTTCCATCGGCTCGTTGAAAGACGAGCGCTTAAGCCCCAGCCGCCCCATGATTTCGTAGGCTCTGACGGTGGCTTCCGGCGCCGTCACGCCGTACAGACGCGCGCCATAGAGCAGATTCTCCATCGGGCTGAGTTTCTTGAAAAATGCGGCATCCACCGACACGCGACTGATCAGCTGTTTGACGCCCATTTCGTCTTCCGCCAAATCAATGCCGAAGACTTTGGCGCTGCCCCGGTCCGGCCGCAGCAAGGTCGATATCAGCCGCACCAGCGTCGACTTGCCCGAGCCGTTGGGCCCCAGGATGCCGAAGATTTCGCCGCGCTCGACCGAGAAGCTGACGTGATCGACCGCGGCAATCGGCGACTTCCCGCCTTTGCTGGCTTGGGGCAGCTGACCAGGCTCGGGCAGGTTCGCGCTGGCGCCAAGCAAACGCTTCCACAGCGGCGGCTGCGGCAAGTGGAAATACTTGGTGATGGAGTCGACGACAAGCGCCTGCCGCAGGTCAAGCGGCCTTCTGGCCCGCATGGGCTGCTCCCGCTATCGTGGATTCGGAATTTGGCTCTGGTTTGAGACGTCGTATTGTAGACAGATTCGCCGGTCGCGTACAGGTACAAGCCGCCGCGCCCGACGTCGGGCTCGCGCGACCCTCAGCAGCGCCAGGTAAACTTTGCGACAATCAGGAGGATCAGTGTAGGGGCGACCTATCAGGTCGCCCCTACAATTCGACTTTTTGCTGAATTCTGCACAATAAGCGCGTCCCGTATTCCGGGTCGCTGTGGTGGATTTCCTGACGTGATGCTGGCAACGCCTTGATAATTGCCTTTCCCTTCGCCATTCAACATGGATAATTGTCCGCGATTGCGCTACACTTGCGCCATATTTGCCGGCCGGCCGGAAACGCTGCATGGAAGACGCCACTTTGCTGAACGGTTATCCTTTTGAATTGGAGAACTTTGATCCCGCTGTCGACCAGATCACGTCGGAGGTCGTCCAGCCGGCGCAACACGCCGCCGACCGTTCCATCGCCCGGCGCGCCTGCCTGCAGATACTCTACGAATTGGATACGACCGACCATGCGCTGGCGGCAACGCTTGAGGCGCACATGCTGGAGCGGCCCGAGGCTTATGCCGTGCGGCAGATCATCCGCCGCTTTGTCCAGGGCGTGACGGAACGCCGCGACGAAATCGACGCCATCCTGCAAGCATACGCGCCCGATTGGCCCATTGACCAGGTGGCGGTCGTGGATCGCAATATCCTGCGCCTGGCGGTCTTTGAATACTTGATGCAAACGCGCGCCACGCCGATCCCGGTCATCGTCAACGAAGCCGTCCATCTGGCGCAGCTTTTTGGCGCGGAACACTCGCACAGCTTTGTACATGGCGTGCTCGGCGCCATCACGAATGAGTTGACGCCGGAAACGCCTCCGGCGGCTGACGAGGGCGACGCTAAATGAATATCCTCGGCGTCGGCGCGGCTGAACTTATTGCGGTCTTGCTCATCATGCTGGTATTCGCCGGGCCCAAGCGCATGATCCACTGGTCATACGTGCTGGGGCAGCATGTGGCCAAATTCCGCAGAATCTGGTCGGAGACGGTTGACCTGGTACAAAAGGAATTTGACGAAGCCGGCGTCGATATCAAGCTGCCCAAAGAGCCTCCTACCCGCAAGAGCTTGAATCAGAGCGTGTCCGATGCCGTCAAGCCAATGACCCAGCCCGTGCAGGACTCGCTGGACGAGGTCAAGAAAGACCTCGACACGGTCAAGGAAGTCAGCGATTCGCTCAACAATAAGAAAACCGCGATCAGCCCCGTCGCCAAAAAAGCCCCGGCCTCAGCGGCCAAGTCGGTCAAGTTGCCCACGCCTGCCGCAGCCAATTCGAAAGCGGCAAAGCCTGACCCGGCGCCCGGGCCGACTCTGGGCGCCTGGAGCGGCGCTCCTCTTCCCGGCGCCAATGGCGGCGCTGTTGATCTCGGCGCCTGGACCAAAGCCGCGCGCGGCCAAGGCGACCTGGTATGACGGACACGGCAATTCAGGAGGCGGTCGACGACGGTCACGAGCTCCGCATGGGGTTCTTCGAACACCTCGATGAACTGCGTTACCGGCTGACTCGCGCCGTCCTGTCTCTGGTCGCTGGCGCCACCATCGGCATCTTCTTCGCCGATCGCGTGTTGATGTTGCTGCAAGAACCCTATTGTCGCATCCCTTCCGTCGACAACTGTGAATTGGTCATCCTCAATCCCACCGGCAATATCATCATCTATTTCAAAGTCGCGCTCCTGGTCGGCGGCATTCTGTCCATACCGATGGTGACCTACCAGCTGCTGATGTTCATCCTGCCCGGGCTGACGCGCAAGGAGAAACGCTACGTCTACTTGTCCATTCCCGCAACCACGGTGCTGTTTTGCGTCGGCGTCTTTTTCGCCTGGCGCATCCTGATGCCGCCGGCGCTGGGCTTCCTCAGCGAATTCCAGGCGAAGATATTCGAGCCGGAGTGGACGGCGGACGGCTACATCAGCTTCGTGACATCGCTGCTGTTCTGGATGGGCGTCGCCTTTCAAACGCCGCTGGTATTCTTCCTCATTTCCTTGCTGGGCCTGGTCAGCGCCGGCACGCTGGTTCGCCAGTGGCGCATCGCCATCGTTGGCGCGTCCATCGCCGCCGCCCTGATCACGCCCACTATCGACCCTGTAAACATGTTCCTGGTCATGGCGCCCCTGCTGGCGCTCTATGCGCTGAGCATTGTGCTGGTTTTCTTCGGACGTAAAATCTCCGGCGTCGATCAAAAAGACTGAGTTTTCGCTAACAACAGGTCCAGGGCTGTGATACAATACCGCCGTTTTTCACAGTGGCGGCGGTCTGGCGCCTTCAAGCATGGAGAGATTGATGATCATCGAAAAAACCCGACTTATCGAACCCTACGGCGGCGAACTGGTGAACCTGTTTGTCCCGCGCGCTGAACTGGTCGAAAAGACCGCCTACGCCAATTCCTTGCCCTACGTCCAGGTCAGCGCCCGCGTCGAATGCGACCTGGAGCTGCTGACCATCGGCGCTTTTTCGCCTCTGCGCGGCTTCATGAATCAGGCTGACTTCCAGAGCGTGCTGGATACCATGCGCCTGGCCGATGGCGCGCTCTTCCCCATGCCCATCACGCTGCCCATAGAACCCCCGGCCGATGTCCAGCCGGGCGATGAAATCGCCCTGCGCGACAGCAAAAACAACATCCTCGCCATCCAGACGGTCGAAGAGATTTACAAATGGGACCTGAAGGAGACGGCGACCAAAGTCTTTGGCAAATACGACGCGCGTCATCCCATCATCGCCGAGATGCACCGCTGGGGCAAAACAAACGTCGCCGGCCCTCTGCAAGTCTTGCAGCTGCCGCCTCACATGGATTTCGCCGAGCTGCGCCGGACGCCGGCCGAAACCCGCGCCGTGCTGGAAACCTACGGCCGCGCCAACGTCGTCGCCTTCCAAACGCGCAACCCCTTGCACCGCGTCCACGAAGCCCTGACCAAACGCGCCGCCGCCGATGTCGACGGCGTGCTGCTGCTGCATCCCGTCGTGGGCATGACGCAGCCGGGCGATGTCGACCACTACACGCGGGTGCGCGTTTACAAGACCTTGATTGACAATTATTACGAAGACGAGCGCAGCCTGCTGTCGCTGCTGCCGCTGGCCATGCGCATGGGCGGCCCGCGCGAAGCTGTATGGCACGCCATAATCCGCCGCAACTACGGCGCCAACTATCTCATCGTCGGCCGCGATCATGCCGGCCCCGGCGCCGATTCCCAGGGCCAGCCCTTTTACGGGCCCTATGACGCCCAAGACCTGGTCATGCAATTCGCTGATGAGATCGGCGTCCGACCCCTGCCTTTCACCGAGATGGTCTATCTGGAAGACGAAGACCGCTACGAGGAAAGTTCCAAGCTGGCGCCCGACGCCAATGTGCGCAAGATATCCGGCACCCAAGTCCGCGAAGATTACCTGGGCAAGGGCGTGCCGCTGCCGCCCTGGTTCTCCCGGCCTGAAGTGGCGCAAATCCTCGCCGAGACTTACCCGCCGCGCCATCGCCGGGGCGTCTGCCTCTGGCTGACCGGCTTGAGCGGCTCCGGCAAATCCACCACAGCCGGGCATATCGTCAACCTGCTGCTCGAGAAGGGCCGCAACGTCACTGTGCTGGACGGCGATGTCGTGCGCACCCACCTGTCCAAAGGTTTGGGCTTCAGCAAGCAAGACCGCGACACCAACATCCGGCGCATCGGCTATGTCGCGGGGCAGATCGTTCGCCATGGCGGGATGGTCATCTGCGCCGCCATCAGCCCCTACCGCGCCACCCGCCAAGATGTGCGAAACATGGTCGGCCAGGGCTTCCTGGAAGTCCACATGGCCACGCCCCTGGACTATGTCGAAAGGCACGATGTCAAAGGTCTGTACGCCAAAGCGCGCCGCGGCGAAATCACAGGTTTCACCGGCATCGACGATCCGTACGAGCCGCCCCTGAATCCGGACTTCACCCTGACGGCCGAAGACACCACGCCCGAGGCCAACGCCCAGATTGTCGTGGATCGACTGGTCGAGTTGGGATTCGTGTTAAACGGCTAGCTGACCGGGCGCTACCCGCTTGCCTTGCCGGTGAAAAGCCAGCGGCGGAATACCGCTTTTTCCACTTCCACAAAGAGCAGGACGAAGAGCCCCGCCACGATGCTGACGGACAAATGCGTCATTTCCAGCGCGCGCGTGTCAAACAATTCCTGGAAGAAGGGCATATACACCACGATCAACTGCAGCGCGAAGGTGGACAGCACCGCCCAAAACATCAGCGGATTGCCCTTGATACCCGCCTGCCAGAACGTCGTCTGGTCGCCGGCGTGGATGGCCATCACCTGGAACATCTGCGTGAAGGCCAGCACGGTAAAAGCGATTGTCCGCGGGACGCGCTCGGCTTGATTGAGCAGATGCCGGCCCGGGTCTTTTCCAGCTTCGTCATGCTCCTCCAGGAAGCCCGCGCCGGCTTCGGCATCAGCGTCCAGGAAGACAACGCGCTGCTCGGACGTCCAGTCGTCCCAGGCCAGCGGCACGGCTTCCTCTCCCGCCAAATCCACCACCACCGCGCGCTCCAGCCGCTCAAGACCCAGTGACGGGCTGGATGCGTCCAGGCCGATGGTCGTATAACCCCAGGCGTAGCTGATGAGCGTGAGGATCGCGATCAGAACGCCGACGATGGCGATGTGCAGCCCCGTGCCCTGCGCGAAAATGCTCTCGTTGGTCGGGCGCGGCCGCCGCCGCATGACGCCTTCTTCAGCCGGCTCGAAGCCCAGCGCGATAGCCGGCAAACCGTCCGTCACCAGGTTGATCCAGAGTATCTGAATCGCCAGCAGCGGAATCGGCAGGTTGATCAATAGCGCCACGAACATCACCAGAATTTCGCCGACATTCGAGCTCAGCATGTACTTGATGAACTTCTTGATGTTGTCGTAAATGGCGCGGCCTTCTTCAATTGCCGCCACGATTGAGCGGAAATTGTCGTCGGTCAGGATCATCTCCGAGGCGCCTTTGCTGACATCGGCGCCGGTTATGCCCATGGCCACGCCGATATCGGCTTGTTTCAGCGCGGGCGCGTCATTAACGCCATCGCCGGTCATGGCCACGATGTTGTTCTGCCCCTGCAGCGCTTGCACCAGCCGCAGCTTGTGGGCCGGCGAAACGCGCGCGAAGCAGGACGTTAGCTGCAGGGCCCTTTCCAGCTCGGCGTCCGTCATCTCTTCCAGCGCGCTGCCGGTGATCGCCTTCTGACCGGCGTCGATGATGCCCAGGTCGCGCGCTATCGCTTCGGCGGTCAAGGCGTGGTCGCCTGTGATCATGATGGTGCGGACGCCGGCTTCGCGCGCGCGCCGCACCGCCGCCTTGGCTTCGGGCCGCGCCGGATCCAGGATGCCGATCAAGCCGATCAATTCCAGGCCGCGCTCGATCTCTGGCGTGATCTCAGCCGGCAGCTCGTCAAGCGGGCGCCAGGCGATGCCCAGCACGCGCAAGCCGTCATTCGCCATGGCGTCAACCCGCTGCTGCCAATCCTGGCGATCGCTGTCGCTCAGATCGACGACCGCGTCCGGCGTCTGTTCGCTCGCCGACCACTCGATCAGACGGTCGGGCGCGCCCTTGGTGATGACGACGTATTTGGCATGGGGGAATAGCCGCTGCGCCGTTTCGCCCAGGACCTCATGCACAGTCGTCATCGCCTTGCGCTCGCTGCTGAAGGGCAGTTCCGCCACACGCGGCAAGTCCAGCTCCAGCCGCTCGCGCGAGAAGCCGCTCTTCTGCGCCGCCACCAGCAAGGCCGCCTCGGTGCTGTCGCCCACCACCTTGACCTGGCCGCCGGCGTCTTGAGTCTCCAGATACACATTGGTCGACAGCGCCATCGCCTTGAGCATGCGCTGCGCCGCCTCGTCATTTTCGGCATCAATCGGCTGGCCGAGATTGCGCGGGTCGTGCGTGCCCAGCGACACCAGATCGCCCTCGGCCACATATCCGGCGCCTTCCACGCGGATATCGTCATGGCGAGGCAGCACCAGGTAAGTGGCGGTCATCTCGTTCTTGGTCAGCGTACCGGTTTTGTCCGAGCAAATCACATTAACCGAGCCCAGCGTCTCGACCGCTGGCAGGCGGCGGATCAAGACGTTGCGCTTGACCATGCGGTTGGCGCCCAGCGACAGGCCGATAGTGACCAGCGCCGGCAGCCCCTCCGGCACAGCCGCGACCGCCAGGCTGATTGCGATGAGGAACATCTGCTCGGCCGGAATGCCCTGAATCAGGAAGCCGACGAAGAAGACTATCGCCACAACGATCAAAGCCGCCGTCGCCAGGATATGTCCCAGGTGATTCAGGCGGCGCTGCAAGGGCGTGGCGCCTTCCTCCACTTGCAGCAGCATGGTGGCGATATTGCCGATTTCGGTCTTCAAGCCGGTCTGCGTGACGACCATCTCGCCGCGCCCGTAATTGACCGCCGTGCCCATATAGGCCATATTCGCCCGGTCTCCGAGCGGCGCCGCGCCCTCAATCGCAATGGCGTCAGTGGCTTTCTCCACCGGCAGCGATTCGCCTGTGAGCGCCGCTTCTTCAATCTGCAAGTTGATCGACTTGATCAGCCGACCGTCCGCAGGTATGCGATCGCCTTCGCCGATCAAGACGATATCGCCGGGCACAAGCTCCTCCGCGCTGATCTCGTGAATCTGTCCGCCGCGGCGGACGCGCACCTGCGGCACCTGCAGTCGGCTCAGCGCGGCCAGGGCTTGCTCGGCCTGGTATTCCTGGTAGATGCCCAGCAGGGCGTTCAGCGCGACGATGGCGAGGATGACGATGACATCGGTGGCTTCGCCCAGGAGGGCGGAAATGAAGGCGGCGACAATCAGCACGATGACCATAACGTCGGTGAACTGGCCCAGGATCAATTTGAACCAGTTGACGCCGTCGTCGCTGGGCAAGACGTTTTTGCCGTATTGACTCTGCCGCGCCGCCGCCTCAGCGTCGTTCAGCCCCTGCGAACTATCGACATCCAACTCGGCCAATACCTGGCTGATGTGATGCCGAAAGGCTTCCGCCGTCATGATTTTCCCTTTTGCGCTGCGCTATGCGCTGCCGCGCGCGCCACCGGTCAGGGGCGTAATTTGCGCGCGCGACTCGCAGCCATTATTAATTGGCATTGTACCGCAAAACGCACTGCGGCGAAGCTGTTCCATCGTCCGAGTGGTTCCAGCAAGGCGACGAGAATCCGCAATCAAGCCGGCTGTAAAGGCGACTTATCAAGTCGCCCGTATACTCACCCTGACGCTACGACGGGCGGCCAGGTTGGCCTACCCTGCAATGTCCCAACGGTCACTGCAAAACTTTGTCGGACCTGCATCTGGGCCACTCGGAGGAGATCATCTTGGGAGCGCGCTTGAATGGCGAGATTCCGTCACATTTACGTCTCCTTCCGTCACCGCTCCAGCGAGCCGACGCCGCCTTTGGCTATTGTCATAGCCTCCTTTTCTGTCTAGTATCGTTGACCATTAGCCAGGTCTGTGAGCGCGGTCCCGCCCCATGAAAACGATTGACCTACGAAGCGATACAGTTTCCCATCCCACGCCGGCCATGCGCGAGGCGATGGCCAAGGCCGAAGTCGGCGATGATGTCTATCATGACGACCCGACGGTGAACCAGCTCGAGGCGGACGCCGCGGAATTGCTCGGCAAGGAAGCCGCGGTCTTCGTCACCAGCGGCACCCAGGGCAACCTTTGCGCGCTGCTCGCGCACTGCAATCGCGGCGACTCCATTATTATCGGCGACACGTCGCATATCTTCCGCTACGAGCAAGGCGGCATGGCCCAGCTGGGCGGCATCCTGCCCCATACCGTCCCCGTCCAGCCCGACGGCAGCTTGCGGCTGTGTGATCTTGAGGACTCCATCAATCCTGATGACGAGCACAAGCCGGTGACTCGCCTGGTCGCGCTGGAGAATACGCACAATATGGCGGGCGGCATGCCCCTTTCAGCTGAATACACAGATCAAGTGGCGGATTTCGCGCGGCGCAATCGGCTGATCTTCCATATCGACGGCGCCCGCATTTTCAACGCGGCGGCGGCTTGTGGCGTGGATGTCAAAGCGCTGGTCGCCGGGGCCGACTCTGTCACCTTCTGCTTGTCCAAAGGACTCTGCGCCCCGGCCGGCTCCATATTGGTCGGGGGGCGAGACTTTATTCGCCGGGCGCGGCGCGCGCGCAAGGTGCTCGGCGGCAGCATGCGTCAGGTCGGCATCCTGGCTGCGGCGGGTTCGGTCGCGCTGCATACCATGCGCGATCGCCTATGTGAAGACCACGACAATGCCCAGCTTCTGGCCGAAGGGCTCAGCGAAATAGCGGGCATACGCCTAAAGAGCCAAAATACCAACTTTGTCTTTTTCGCCCTCGCAGACGATGTCGATATCTCGCTGGACGCATTTGTCGCCGCCTTGCGCCGCGACTACAACATACTCATGTCGCCCTACAGCGGGGAACGCGGCATGATCCGCCTGCGCACCCACTACTGGATAGACCGCCCGGCTGTCGACCGGGTTAACGCGGCGGTGAGTTCACTCTTGTCATGATGCCGGAAGCGCCTTTCGATCCGCTGCGAGACGCCAAGGGTCGTCCATCACGTCAGGTTGGCTCGCCCGAATCCGGCGATACGACTGACAGCAGTGAAGCCACGGACGCCGGGGAAGAACGAAGCGCAATCGCCCGGCGGACATACCGTCGCGGCGCCGGCGACCCCCTGTTCGGTTTTATCATCGCGGCCGCGCTAAGCGTCGGTTTGACGCCGCTGCTGCCAGACAGCGTCGAACTCCGCTATACCTTGGCCTGGGGCGCCCTGGCCGGCGTCAGCGTTCTATCCTGGCTGCTCGGCAGTATGGAGCGTATCGACCAGGAAAGCCCGGAAAACCTGGGCTGGGGCATTTTGTACGCCCTCATGCTGGGCATACCCTTCCTGGTGTTCCTGAGCCGAATTGTGCTTGCGCCGGCGGCCGATCGCCTCTTTCCCGCAATGTCATCCGGCAGCCTGCTCGCTTTCCTGGTATTTGTCATGCCCATCGCGGAGACGCTGTTTTTCCGCGGCCTGCTGCAGGGCCAGCTGGTCTTCTGGCTGGTGGGACTCCTGGCAACCGTTTGGAACATCGTGCTCTTCTTCCCGGTGATGTGGGCCGCAGTCACCGAGCTTCCCGCCGTCACAAGCGTGATCGTCATTCTGCTGCTGATGATGAATCTGCTATACGTCTATGTGCGCAAGCGCAACGGCCTGGCCGCGGCCTGGGTCTGCCAGATTGTCGCCAACCTGGTCATCCTCTATATTCCCTTCCTGCAATAAGCCCGCCTGCCCGAGTACAGCAAAAGCGCGACTGAGTCGTCGCGGCTGCTTGGCTGTCCACAGAATCGGGGCAATTTCGCGCAGGAGGGGCCGGGGAAGGGAAGGGCAGGTTTTGGCGGGCGAGCCATGGCGCGCCCCGACAGCTATTCGTACATTCTGGCAAAGTCACTCATAGCGCAGTCATTTTCATCACTTCCGTGGATGCGCTCCTGCGTTCCCTTGATTACAGCAAAAGCTGGCGACTGCCGCACGGCGCGGCCGGCGGTCTTTACACTTCCGCCTTTGCTAAGCTACACTTTGAGTTCACGGAGCGGGTGGAATGTGGCGGTAAGCTTTGACGACAGACTTAAACAAGCGGCTCACAAAGATTCACGACGCCGAGTCGAAGCAGGACGGCGTTTTTGAACGCCCGCTGCTGATCCTGGACGATCGCGTGCTCTTCCCGCAGGTCTTGAGCCTGATCCCGTTGACGGAAGACACGCAAATCAATGCGGCCGCTTACGCCGACCAGCGCGGGCAGACCCTGATCGCCTGCAAGCTGCGGGCCGAGCACAATGGCGGCGCCTTGATCGACAGAATCCACCCGATAGGCACAGAGATCGCCCCGGGCAAATACGCCGAATCGGCCGACAATTCCAGGCAGCTTCTGGCTCAAGGCCGGCGGCGGGTGCGGATTCTCGCGGTTGACCAGCAGGGGCCCTACCCGGTTGCCGCGGCGCGGCCGCTGCCAGACCGCGCCGTTGAGCCGGCGACGCTGGAGTCGCTGGCGACTGCGCTGATCGAGCTCTTCAAGCACAGCAGTCAATACAACGAAGCCATGCCGGAAAGCGTCATCAAGTACATCTTGTCCCTGGAAGACCCGGGCCTGCTTTGCGATTCGCTCGCGGCGATTCTGCCCCTGGCGCCGGACGACTTGCAGCAGCTGCTCGAGCTGGACGATGTCGAGAAACGCCTGGAGTTGCTGGCCGTGCTGCTGACCAGCGAGTTGCAGGACAACGAAATCCACGACGAAGTGCATTCACGGCTGCAAGACGAGATCGCGGCCAACCAGCGCGAGATGTACCTGCGCGAGCAAGTTCGCATCATTCAGCAGGAACTGGGCGATGGCGATGTCTTCCAGCAAGAAATCCACGAGCTCAAGGAGCGCATCAACGGCGCGGGCCTGCCGGACGAAGTCCGCGAGAAGGCCATGAAGGAGGTGTCGCGACTGGGCGTCATCCCGCCGATGTCGCCGGAGTCGGGCGTCATTCATACTTATCTCGACCGGCTGCTGGCCCTGCCCTGGACTCAGCTCAGCCAGGAAAACCTGGACCTGAAACACGCCGAAGACATCCTGGAACGCGCGCATTACGGGCTCAAGAAGGTCAAGGCGCGCATCATCGAACATATCGCCGTGCGCAAATTGGCGGGCGACAAGATGAAAAGCCCGATCCTGTGTTTCGTTGGCCCGCCGGGCGTCGGCAAGACGTCGCTGGGCAAGAGCATCGCCGAGGCGCTGGGCTGCAAATTCTTGCGCATCAGCCTGGGCGGCGTGCGCGACGAGGCCGAAATCCGCGGCCATCGCCGCACCTACATCGGCTCCATGCCCGGGCGCATCTTGCAGCAGATGGAACGCTCGGAGACGGTCAACCCGGTCTTCATGCTGGACGAAGTTGACAAGATGAGTTCCGACTTTCGCGGCGACCCGGCCTCGGCCATGCTGGAAGTGCTGGATCCGGAGCAGAATCGCAACTTTGTCGACCACTACCTGGAAGTGCCTTATGACTTGTCCAAGGTGACATTCATCACCACCGCCAACGACTTGTACTCGATACCCGAAGCGCTGGAAGACCGCCTGGAAGTCATCGAGTTCAAGGGCTATTCGGAAGAAGAGAAAATTCAGATCGCCCGCCGCTTCCTCATCCCCAAGCAAATCGAAGCCAACGGCATCGCAGCGAACGGCATCCGTTTCAGCAAGGCGGCGCTGGAGCATATCATCCGGCACTACACCTACGAGAGCGGCGTCCGCAATCTCGAGCGCGAGATCGCCCGGATTTGCCGCAGAGTTGCGCGCCAGGTGGCGGCCGAGCGCAAGATTCCGCGGCGCATATCGGCGGCGATGGCCGAACGCTACCTGGGCGCGCCACAAGTTCTGGCCTCCAAGGTCAACCGCCAGGACTCGGTCGGCATTGCGAGCGGCCTGGTCTGGACGCCCAACGGCGGCGAAATCCAGACGGTCGAAGTCACGCTGGCGCCGGGCAAGGGCAACCTGATGCTGACCGGGCAGCTGGGCGATGTCCTGCAGGAATCGGCGCATATCGCGTTGAGCTATTTGCGCGGGCGCGCCCATGAATTTGATTTACCCGCGGAAGACTTCGAGAATTTCGATATTCACATCCACATGCCGGAGGGCGCGGTGCCCAAAGACGGCCCCTCAGCCGGCATCACCCTGGCGACTGCGCTGATCTCCGCCTTCACCGAACGGCAAGTAAGCGCGGATTTCGCCATGACTGGCGAGATCACGCTGCGCGGTCATGTGCTGCCGGTGGGCGGCGTGGTTGAAAAGGCGCTGGCGGCGCGCCGGCGTAAAATCGCCCGGATTATTTTGCCCGACGACAACCGAAAAGACGCGCGCGACATTCCCAAGGCGGCCCTGCGCGACCTCGCCATAGCCTACGTCTCGGATTTGAAGAGTGTGCTGGAACTGGTTTTGCAAGAGCCGCCGACCAGGAGACAGCGGGCGATTGACGCGGAGCGGCGACCGAGCGCTGCCGACGAAACTGCGCGCGCCTCAGATTGAAACAGGGCGTCGCTTGAATTCTCTTCCCGCGCGCATAACCTTACGACCAAGCCTGAACTTCGCCGCCAAGCTGCGGCTGCTGTTGGCGCTGCTGCTTCTCAGCGGCTGCAGCGCCCTCGGCCGGCTGTCGCCCAGCGCCACGCCTTCACCGACATACACCGCCACAGCCAGCGCGACCGCCACAGTGACAGTTACAGCTACCGCGACAGATACGCCCAGCCCCACAGCCAGCCCGACCATCACCAGCACCGCCACGTCCACCGCCACGCCAAAACCCACGCTGACACCCAGCATCACGCCGCTGCCGCTGTCCGGCTTCGTCTTTGACAATTGGGACGTGGTCGATGTGCCGGCGGACATCAGAGATGGCATCCAGAACCAGATGCTGGCCTATATCAGCGCCAACCGGCAGGTATCCATCGCAAATATCGCCACGCCTCAACCCGGCACCGGCGTGCAAACGCTGTACTTCGCCTCGCCGACGCGCCTGCGCGGACGCATCCCGGTGCTGGAAGTCAATTCGACGACCGGGCTGGAAGTCTTTGTGTCGCGCCCCGGCAATGCCTTGGCCTATGTTAGAACTGACGGCGACATCCGCAGCAAGGGACTTTATATTCTCGATTTCGCGACCGGATTCAGCGCGCGTGTTTTGGCAGGCGATAACCCGCTGGTGCAGCGCGGCTATTTTATGAAGCCGTCGTGGGCGCCTGACGGCTCGCAGCTGGCGATGGCGGTCGCCACCGGCTACGACATCGACATTTACCTTTACGCGACGGATGGCTCGGGCCGGACGAATATCACCGAGCAGGGGTCCTACGATATGTGGCCCAGTTGGTCGCCGGATGGCCGGCGCATCGCTTTCGTATCCGACCGCGACGATTGCCCCAGCTGGATCCCCGGCGAGCCCGATTTCTGCGACGCCTTGTTTCGCGCGCCGCCGACCGGGGGCCAGGTCTATCTCTACGAGATCGAGAGCGGCAGCGTCAGGCGGGTATCAGATGTCGCAGCGAGCGAAGCGCCCTACTGGATCAATGACTCCATGCTCGCCTTCTCCAGCGGCGACCCCTTTGATCTGCTGAATCCGCAGCGGCGCATCTGGCGGGCGGATATTGTCAGCGGCGATGTGCGCGAAATCCGACTGCCGGACAGCCCAACCGGCGCCAGTTACTTGTCGGAGCGTTGGTCGCCAGATGGCGCCGCCGTGCTGGCGCAAATCGCTGACAGCGATAACCGGCTAGTCCAGCTGAGCGCGGACAGCAGGCTGATCGGCGAGGATGAGGCGCTGGACTTTCCCCGCTTCAGCATGAGCGCGGCCTGGTCGCCTGATGGCCAGCGCATCGCCCTAGGCGGAACCGCCGGGCAGTGTCCCTTCGGCGTCCGCGTGCGAGACCGCCGGCTGCGCAGTGTAGCCAATGCCGGGCCGCCGCCGACCATGTGCGATCCGGTCTACTCCTTCGACGGCGAATTCCTGGCTTTCACGGGCGTCAACCCGCGCGTGGACGGGCGCAACGATATCTATGTCGCCAGCGCCAACGGCTTCGGCGCGACCAGCTTGACCAGCGACCTGCGCGGCCAGGTCGATTTGATCGGCTGGGTCGGCGGCTGACCGTAGCCGTCGCGGATTCCAGCCGCTATAGTGGAAAAACTGAATGCCAGCATTAAGTGCGGCCAGGTCACGCAAATACTCACCACAGAGTAAAACGAGGATACACAGAGGTCACAGAGGGTTTTGTAATGTTTCGATGCTGCTGCAATCGCGGCAGCCGGGCAACATATACAACTCATATTGGTTCGCGATCACGCCAACGCTTGTCTCGGCGTTCACTCTTTTCTCGGTGTACTCGGTGGTAAACCTTTTGCATGACTTACATTGTTCTAATGTCGGATGAAGGAGCCAAGAATGACAGAACTCGCGGGCAAAACGGCTTTAGTTACCGGCGGCAGTCGCGGCATCGGCCGGGCGATTTGCCTGGAGCTGGCGGCGCGCGGCGCGGAAGTCTATGTGAATTACCGGCAGAGCGCCGACGCGGCCAAGCAAGTCGTGGCCGAAATCGCGGGCGCGGGCGGAACGGCCACTGCCGTACAAGCTGATGTTCAGAACGCTGACGAGGTGGCGGCGATGTTCAAGCAGATCACTTCGGCGGCAGGCACGCTGGATATCCTGGTGAATAACGCCGGTATGACGCGCGACAATGTCATTATGATGATGAAGCCGGACGATTTCGACCAGGTGCTGGCGACCAATTTAAGGAGCTGCTGGCTCTGCTGCAAGTCAGCCGCCCGCATCATGTTGCGCAAACGTAGGGGCGCCATCATCAATATCACCAGCGTGGTCGGCATCGCCGGCAATGGCGGGCAGACCAATTACGCCGCCAGCAAAGCCGGCATCATCGGGCTGACAAAGTCGCTGGCCAAGGAGCTGGCGGTTCGCGGTGTGCGCGTCAACGCTGTGGCGCCCGGCTTCGTGGAGACGGATATGACGGCTGACTTGTCCGATGAGCTGAAAGGCGCGGCGATCGACGCCATCCCCCTGGGCCGGATGGGCGCGCCGGACGACATCGCCAAGGCGGTAGCCTTTCTGGCGTCCGACAATGCGTCTTATATTACCGGCCAGACCCTGGTCGTCGACGGCGGCATGGTCATGTAAGCGACAGGAGGAGACAGCAAATGAGCACAGTGTTTTCCAGGATTATCGCGGGCGAGATCCCGGCCGATATCGTTTACGACGACGAATTGGTGCTGGCGTTTCGTGATATCGCGCCTTCCGCGCCGACCCACATCCTGGTCATTCCCAAGCGCGAAATCGCCACCGCCAACGATGTTAAGCCCGAGGACGAAGCCGCGTTGGGCCGTCTTTTCACGGCAGCGGCCAGGATCGCGGCCGCGGAAGGCATCGCCGATGACGGCTATCGTCTGATCGTGAATTGCAACTCCCACGGCGGGCAGGAAGTCTTCCACCTGCACATGCACCTGGTCGGCGGACGCTCGCTGGGGCCGATGCTGGCGCGCCAGTGAGTCGCTAGCCGCCGGACGCTTCGGACTCTGCTTCATCGGCGTCGTCCGCGTCAGCCTCGGTCTCCTCACCGGCTGCGTCTGAATCGTCCGCTGCGCTCGCGTCAACCTGCCCCGGATCAGCGTCGTCCGCTGGCTCGGCTTCCTCGACAGCCGGTTCGTCGCCCGTGACACTCTCGGCCTGAGCCGGGGTCTCAGTCAGGTCGACGTCGGCTGGCTCAGCCGCTTCCGGCTCGGGGGGAGCGCCCCAGTCGGCGGGCGTGGCAGCGTCGATGGCTTGCAGAATCGCCTCGGCTGACGGGATGCTCGCGCCCTGCTCCACGGTGACGCCGTTGACGCGGATGGTCGGCGTGGTGGACACGCCTTCGCTTTGCGCGGCGCCAAGCGTGGCCGAAGTCGCCGCCGAGTTGAAGCAATCGGTGAAGGCATTGCTGATCAAGCCCAGCTGCTCCACACCCGCCAGCAGCCGATTTTGCGAGAACGCCGTGTTGCCGTAACGCGTCTGCCAGTCGAAGAGGACATCGTGCATCTCCCAGAACATGGTCTGCTGGCCGGCGCAGAGAGCCGCGCGCGACGCCCCCGGCGCATTGGGCACGGAGCCGGTATTCAGCGGCACATAAGTGAAGAGCACCTGCCCCTCGCGCACGCGTTCCAGCACGGCGTCGAAACTGTCGCTATGAAATGATTCGCAGCCCGGGCAGGCAAAACTGGCGTACTCTTCGACTGTCACCGGCGCGTCCGAATCGCCCAGGCGCGGATAACCCTCGGGCGAATATGAGCGCGCGATGTCTTCGTAGCGGGCGGACAGGTCGGCGGGGATATGCGCCTCGACCGGCTGATTGGAGACGATGACCACGGCGATTGCTACGACGGCCACCACCACGATACCCATAAGCGCCAAGACGCGTTTGCTTTGCCGGCGCTGCTTTTGCCGCCGCTGCCTGGCTTCGCGCGTGCGGCTGCTCTTCTTTGCCATACTTGACTCGACCTCGCAGGACCTGTGGAACGCTGTCAGCTGAATGCGGCAAGTCTACTTGAGAGCGCCGCTTTTGTAAAACGACAAGTTCTCGCGGGGAGTGGCGAACGCTGTACAGATTAATTTACCAAAGAGAACACAGAAGTAGTTCCAAGATTGTCGTGAGAAATCACTACTACAGTCGAATTGCAGGGGCAACTCATTATGTCGCCCGAAATCTCGACCTACAGAGCGGGCGACCAGATAGGTCGCCCCTACGGCCGGCCTTCTGATTTTCGCACGATTTTCTCCAACCAACTGCAAACAGAAAGCCAGCTTGTCCGCCAGGCGCAGTATTCAAGTTCTTGGAGTTTATCAATCCAGATTCATGCGCGCCCGCTAAACCAGTCGCAAGACACTCAGCCCAACACAACCTGATTTGGCTGAAACATGTCCTCGGATGCTGCGCCGAAGCCGATGTCTGAAGATAGCAGCTGATCGGCGAGCGGCGGTAACATCGGCGTCAATTCTTTGGTAAAATACTCGCTGTTCATCGCATAATGCCTTTCCAATCATGACAAGGTTAAGCGGGTCACAATTTAGGCCGAGGCCGGACCCGGAAGGACAAGCCTATGAGTGACAATTTCGGCAGCAAAGGCACAATCGACGCCGGCAGCGGCAGCGCGGCCATCTACCGCCTGAGCAAGCTCGCGCAGGACGGCATCGGCCATATCGACCGCTTGCCTTTCAGCATCAAGGTCTTGCTGGAAAACGCCCTGCGCAACCAGGACGGCCGCCACTTCCAGGCCGAAGACGTGGTAAACCTGGCCTCCTGGGACGCGGCTAATCCCAACCCGGCCGAGATTCCCTTCAGCCCGGCGCGCGTGATTTTGCAGGACTTCACCGGCGTGCCCTCGCTGGTCGATTTAGCGGCGCTGCGCAGCGCTATGGCGCGTATGGGCGGCGATCCGCAGAAGATCAATCCGCAGGCGCCGGTCGACCTGGTCATTGACCACTCGGTGCAGGTGGACGTCTTCGGCAGCCCCGACGCCATCGCCCGCAACGCCGAGATGGAATTTGTCCGCAACCGCGAGCGTTATGAGTTTTTGCATTGGGGGCAGAAAGCCTTTGAGAATCTCAAGGTGGTGCCGCCGGCCACCGGCATCGTGCATCAGGTCAACCTGGAATTCCTGGCTAATGTCGTGCAGCTCTATGATGACCCGCAAGGGGACGGCCTCGTCGCCCTGCCCGATTCGCTGGTGGGCACGGACAGTCACACGACCATGATCAACGGGCTGGGTGTGTTGGGCTGGGGCGTGGGCGGCATTGAAGCCGAAGCCGCCATGCTGGGCCAGCCGATTTATATGCTGATGCCGGAAGTGGTCGGCTTCAAGCTGCTGGGGCAGCTGCCGGAAGGCGCCACCGCCACCGACCTGGTGCTGGTGGTCACGCAGATGCTGCGCGCCAAGGGCGTCGTGGGCAAGTTCGTGGAATTCTACGGACCCGGCTTGAGCAGCATGACCCTGCCCGACCGCGCCACCATCGCCAATATGGCGCCCGAGTATGGCGCGACCATGGGCTTCTTCCCGGTTGATGACGAAGTATTGAGCTATCTGCGCCGAACCGGCCGTTCCGACGAGCTAGCGCGGCTGGTGGAGGTCTACTGCAAAGAACAGGGACTATTCCGCAGTGACGGGATGGACGACCCGCACTACAACGACACGCTCGAGCTGGACTTGAGCACAGTGGAGCCGAGCGTTGCCGGTCCGCTGCGCCCGCAAGATCGCATCCTGGTCAAGGAGCTCAAGCCGACCTTCAACCAGGTGCTGACCGCGCCGCTGGGCCCGCAGGGATTCGCCCTGTCGGACGAGCAGCTGGGCGCGCGCGGAGAAGTCCGCGCCAACGGCGATAGCGCCACCTTGCAGCACGGCTCGGTTGTCATCGCCGCCATTACTTCCTGCACCAATACCAGCAATCCCTCGGTTATGGTTGCCGCCGGTCTGCTGGCCAAGAAAGCCAACGAACGCGGCTTGACGCGCAAGCCCTACGTCAAGACCAGCCTGGCGCCTGGCTCCAAAGTCGTCACCGAGTACCTGGATAAAGCCGGCTTGACGCCGCATTTGGACGCGCTGGGATTCCACACTGTCGGCTACGGCTGCACCACCTGCATCGGCAACAGTGGCCCGCTGCCGGAACCGGTGCGAGACGCCATCCACGAGGCCGATATCGTGGCCGCCTCCGTGCTCAGCGGCAATCGCAATTTTGGCGGCCGCATCGGCCCCGATGTGCGCGCCAACTTCCTGGCTTCGCCGCCGCTGGTGGTCGCTTACGCGCTGGCCGGCACAGTCGATGTCGATCTGGACAGCGAGCCCATCGGCGTGGATCAAGCCGGGGCCGATGTCTACCTGCGCGATATCTGGCCCAGCCAGCAGGAAGTCGTCGAGACCGTGCAGAATTGCCTGGATGCCGGCATGTTCCGCGAGCAATACGGCAACGTCTATGACGGCAACCAGCAGTGGAACGAAATCCCCAGCACAGACGAGCCGGTTTATCAATGGAGCGACGAGAGCAGCTATATTCAAGAGCCGCCCTTTTTCGTCGACCTGCCGCCGACCGCCCCGCCGATTACATCCATCAAAGGCGCGCGCGTCCTGGTCAAAGGCGGCGACTCGGTCACCACCGATCACATCTCGCCCGCCGGCGCCATCGCCATCAACGGGCCGGCCGGGCAGTACCTGCTTGAGCGCGATGTCAGCCCGCAATACTTCAACAGCTTTGGTTCGCGGCGCGGCAATGACCGCGTCATGACACGCGGGACATTCGCCAACGTGCGATTGCGTAATCTGCTCGTGCCGGGAAGCGAAGGCGGCATCACCTACTACCTGCCGACTATGGAAGAAATGTCGATTTACGACGCGGCGCAACAATACCAGCAAGACGGAACGCCGCTGCTGGTGCTGGGCGGCAAAGATTATGGCATGGGCTCATCGCGCGACTGGGCGGCCAAAGGCACGCTGCTGCTGGGCGTCAAAGCGGTCATCGCCGAGAGCATCGAGCGCATCCACCGCAGCAACCTGGTGATGATGGGCGTCCTGCCGCTGACCTTCGCCGTGGGCGAGTCCTACAAGTCGCTGGGGTTGACCGGCCACGAAACTTACGACATTCCCGTCACCGACGCGGTCAAGCCCATGGACCGGCTGACTGTAACCGCCACGGACCGGGCCGGGCGCGAGACGCAGTTTGAAGTCACCGTGCGCCTCGATACGCCGGTCGAGGTCGACTACTATCGCAACGGCGGCATCTTGCACACTGTCCTGCGCAACTTCCTGGCGGAGTGAAAATCGCTGTATTTATAACCACAACGGCACAAGGGCAGAAAGGGCACAAAGGGCACAAAGTAAGGTTTGATTTGGCGATTCTCTGCTTTCAGCAGGAGCAAGCATCGCTTCTGTCTGGCCGCGGCGTCGCGATTTGGAGCGATGTACTGGGCGACGTCCCGGCATCAAATGGCTTTTCCTCTGTGCTCCCTGCGGTCTCTGTGGTTAAATCTCGGCCTGACCCACCCGTTCGCCCGCACTGAGCCGCGCCGGCTCAGGTTTGGAGCAGCCTTGATGTATCCCTTGCGCGTCAGCCAGCGGCTACTGATCACCTTATTCGTCTCGCAGAGCCTGTTCTCGGCGGCGCAAATTTCGATCATCACCTTGCATTCCATCGCGGCAGGCATCCTGGGCGGGTCGGACGCGGCGGCGGGTATGCCCACCACAGTCGTGACCTTCTCGCAATCCATGATGGCCTACGCTATGGGCATCATCATGGGGCGTTACGGGCGGCGCGTGGGCATGTGCACTGCCTACGGATTCGCCTTCCTGGGCGCGGTGCTGGGGCTGGTCTCTGTGCTGGAGGGCAACTTCCCGCTGCTGCTGATCAGCTCCGTGGGCATGGGCATCGCGCGCTCGGGCTCGCATATGAGCCGCTTCGTGGTCGGCGAAATCTTCCCGGCGGCCAGACGCGCGCAGATGATCGGGCGCATCGTATTCGCCGGCACAATCGGCGCCATCTTCGGGCCCGGGCTGGTCGAGCCCAGCAGCCGGCTGGCCAAGTTCCTTTCGCTGGAGCTGCCGCCAGAACCCTTCCTGGCTCACACTGAGCTGGCGCTCTTGATTACGCCCGGCGCCGCCCTCACCCAGCAGCTGACGACCGGGCCCTGGGTCCTGGCCAGCTTCCTGCTCGGCATTTCCTTTCTGATCGCCTTCTTTCTGCTGCGCCCGGAACCAGCCCTGGTCGCGGAACAGTATTCCGAGTTGCCCCGTCAGGAGCTCGGCGGCAAGAGCAAACATACGCTGCGCGAATTGCTGCGCCTGCCCAACGTCCAGCTGGCCATAGTCTCGATGCTGATCAGCCAGACCGTGATGAGCACGCTGATGACCATCACACCCTGGCATATGCACCTGGTCGACCATTCCAACGCGCAGGTGTCGCTGGTGATCGCCGCGCATGTCCTGGGCATGTTTGGGCTGTCGCCGCTGACGGGCTATCTCATTGACCGCTACGGCCGCGTGACCATGATGGTCGCAGCCGCGCTGCTGCTGATCGCCTCGACCATCATTGCGCCGCTTTCCACGCAGATTCCTTATCTCGTCGGCGGCTTGTTTCTGCTGGGCCTGGGCTGGAACTTTGGATATGTGGCCGGCTCGTCCCTGCTGGCGGATGCGCTCAGCGGCGCCGAGCGGACGCGCGTGGCTGGTTTCAACGACATGCTGGTGGCCTTTTGCGCCGGGCTGGGTACGCTAAGCTCGGGCTTTCTGTTTGGATTGGGCGGCTTTCTCTTCGTCAGCGCCGGCGGCGGCGCCCTGGCCTTGCTGCTGCTGGCGCTGATTCGCGCGCTGTCGGTGAAGCAGCTGGCGCTGAAAGGGGCTTAGGTCTCCGGGGCAGCGAGATTCGCCGATTAGTCAATTCTCTGTGACCTTAGTAACTCGGTACGCGCCAGAAAGTCATGCGACACGTCTCGCTTCAAGCCCTGTAGTGGTCCTAAATTATTGGACACAAAATCTCAGGTAATTTGAGGGAATTG
>CAZWCV010000051.1:0-24282 GCA_964632725.1 uncultured Anaerolineaceae bacterium | reverse complement strand
TCCCCTTCCCCCTTTATGGGGGCAAGGGGCCGGGGGATGGGGGCTTGAAGCGAGATTTGTTGCATGATTTACTTGGAACTACTGAGATCACTGAGGAATAAATCTGTATGAAGGTACAGACTAACATGCCGCGGCTAACGCAGTAGGGGCGAATCTCGGCTCGCCCACCGGATTACACCGTAGAGTACTGTGTGAGCTAAGTCGTGACTTGCGAGCGGCGGAAGTGAGTAATCTAAGGCGAATGGCATGGACCAGGCTACACTTGCTCGCCGGCGACGGCGCGCGGCAAGCTATCGACGAAGGGCGCCCGGGCGATGCCGTTCTCGGTCACAATGCCGCTGAGATAGCGATGAGGCGTGACGTCGAAAGCGGGATTGCGCGCCTTGAAATGGGCCGGCACGATGGGATTGCCGTAGGGCGTTGTTACTTCGGCCGGGTCGCGCAATTCAATGGGAATCTGTTCGCCGCTGCTCAAACCCAGGTCGATGGTCGACGTCGGCGCGACGGTGTAAAAGGGAATATTGTGCGCGTGCGCCATAATGGCGAGCTGATAGGTGCCGATCTTGTTGGCGAAGTCGCCGTTCGCGGCCACACGGTCAGCGCCTACCAGAATGATGCTGACCTCGCCCTGCCCCATATAATAGCCGGCTGCGGTATCCGGGATGATGTCGTAGCTCACACCCAGCTGTTCCAGCTCCCAGGCGCTGAGCCGCGAGCCTTGCAGGCGCGGCCGCGTTTCGTCGAGGAGGACGTGGAATCTCGTGCCCGCTTCAAAAGCGGCGCGGATGACGCCGAGCGCGGTGCCGTAATCGACGGTGGCCAGCGCGCCGGTGTTGCAGTGATGGAGCACCGTGGCGCCGTCGCTAATCAACGAAGCGCCCAGCGCGCCCATGCGGCTGTTGATGCGGACATCGTCATCGGCAATCTGCTGCGCCGCCGCCAGCAAAACCTCGCGCAAATCAGCCGGGCTGTTGAATTCGCCGCTTTCGGCGATTGCAAGGAGGCGATCAACCGCCCAGGCCAGATTGACCGCAGTCGGGCGCGACGCCTTCAGCAAGTCGCCGGCGCGCCTCAAGTCGCCGACTAAGCCGTCGACAGTCGCGGCAGCGCTCGTTTGAGCCGCCAGCGCCATGCCAAAGGCCGCCGAGGCCCCGATGGCCGGCGCGCCGCGCACGGTCATATTGCGAATGCTCTCGGCCACGGCTTCGACCGTGTGCAAGTAAATGTGTTCCAGCTTCCAGGGCAGAGCGCGCTGGTCAATCATCTTGACCGCGCCCCGCTCCCATTCTACGCTGCGCATTCCATCTGTCCTAATATGTGCCGCTGCGACCTTGCTCGAATCAGGGCTGAACCAGCTTAGCCGCCGGCTTCCTGCACCAGGATGGCGAGCTGGTCAAAATTGGGCTGCTGCCCGAAGCGCGTGCGTTGCAGCGGGCCCCGGCCGTAGCTGACAAATACCGTTGGCGTGCCGGTCACCTGGTATTGGTTGGCGAGCTGGATGTCCTTGTCGACCTGCACCGCGTCTTGCGTGCACTCGAGCAGGTCGGTATAGGACATGTCCATCATGTCGGCGAAGGTGCGGGAGGAGGCGTCGCTGAAGGCGCGGGCGCTGGCGATTTGGAAGAGCGCGTCGTGCGCGTTCCAGAATGTGCCCGGTCGCAGCGTATCGGCGCATTCCGCCAACTGCCCGGCCAGGCGCGAGTAGCCGGCATGCACCACCGGCAGTATGCGGTATTCAAAACGCGCGCGGCCCGTGGCGACGAACTGGTCTATAAACTGCTCCGTGGTCGCTTTGTAGCGCTGGCAGTGGCCGCAGAGGAAGTCTTCAAAGGCGACTACGGTGATGGGCGCGTCGGGCTCGCCCAGAACGAAGCCGCCGTCGTCTTGCCGCGCTTGCGTGAGTTTGGAGTAATCGGTCGTGAGCTCGCTGAAGGAGCTTTGACTGGACAGCGCGACGAATACGACGGCGACGATGACCGCGGCGACGATTACGCCGGCGCAAATCAATTTATTGCGTTGTGTCAGATTTTTGGTCTTTTCCGTCACGATCACTGCCCTCAGTAAACTTGGATTTCATGTCATGAAGCGATTGATACACTTACGCTCTCCACAAATCGTACAAATCATTTGCGGAGACGTCAATTCTCGACCGCCCGGCCAGGCCGGCAAATTAAGTAAGGGACACTTGATGTATAATCATGAGGCTCGTCTTTCCCGTGGTCAATTGAGGAGCGTGGTCCCATGCGAATGATCGACCTGATTGAAAAGAAGCGGGATGGCCAACCCTTGAGCCGCAGCGAAATCCGATTCTTCGTCAATGGCTTCACCGCTGGCGACATCCCCGATTACCAGGCGTCGGCGCTGCTGATGGCCATCTACTTTCAAGGCATGCATCGCGCCGAGACCGTCAATCTGACCATGGCCATGGCCGAATCCGGAGACATGCTGGACTTGTCCGACATCACCGATTACGTGGTCGACAAGCACTCCTCGGGCGGCGTCGGCGACAAAACTTCCTTGATCGTGCTGCCGCTGGTGGCGTCCTTTGGCGTGCCCATCGCCAAGATGAGCGGTCGCGGATTGGGCTTCACCGGCGGCACGCTGGACAAGCTGGAAGCGATCGCCGGCTACGACGCCAACCTGTCCGAGGCGGAGTTTCGCCGCATTGCGCGTGAAACCGGCATCGTGCTGGCCGGGCAAAGCCAGTCGATGGCGCCGGCCGACGGCAAAATCTACGCGCTGCGCGATGTCACCGGAACCGTGGCCAGTTTGCCCTTGATCGCCAGCAGCATCATGAGCAAGAAGCTGGCTGCCGGCGCCAATGGCATCGTGCTGGATGTCAAGGCGGGCAATGGCTCATTCATGAAAACGCCTGACGAAGCGCGAGCGTTGGCGACCGCGATGGTCAGGATCGGCGTCGACGCCGGACGTGATATGGTAGCGCTGCTCTCCGACATGAATCAGCCGCTGGGCGTGGCCGTGGGCAATGCGCTTGAGGTGTCGGAAGCGGCCATGACCTTGCGAGGTCAGGGTCCTCAGGACATCCATGACCACTGCGTGGAGATAGCGGCGCATATGCTGCGCCTGGCGGGGCGTGGCGAAAACCGAGCGGATCTGGCCGACACCCGCCAGGAGGTTGACCGCGCGCTAAAGTCCGGGAGCGCTTTTGAGTTCTTTGGCCGCATGGTTGCGGCGCAAGGCGGAGACATAGGCCAGATTGAAGACCTGAGCCGTCTGCCGCAGGCCAAGCTGCGCTACAATCTGCCGGCGCGCGACGGCGGATACGTGGCGGCGGTTGAGGCGGATAAGGTTGCCTGGGCGGCCCTGGCTCTGGGCGCTGGTAGAGCCTCCAAAGACGATCTGATTGATCATGCCGTCGGTATTGAAGTCCACGCCAAAGTCGGCGACGCCGTCTCAGCCGGCGAACTCTTGATGACCGTGCATGCCAACGACGACGGGCGACTGCAAGCTGCCCTGGATTTATTGGCGGGCGCAGTCGCATACAGCGAGGCGCCGGTAGCGCGTCTGCCCCTGTTTCATGGCCTGGTCGACGGCGGAGACTTGTAGCCGGGGCGCGTGAAGTCAGCAGGCGTTTTGCAGATGCTGATCGAAGGTAATGGCGAAATTGTGGTAATGCGAGCCGTCGCAAGCCGCGCGGAAATAGAAGTAATCCGATTGCTCGGGAAAGACTGCGGCCTGGATGGCGGACAAGCCGGGACTGGCGATCGGCCCGGGCGGCAGACCGCGATTGAGATAGGTGTTATAGGGCGAAATCACGCCGCGATAGTCCGCGCGAGTGATCTCCGGCCACCAGCTTCCGCGCGCGCCTTGAATACCGTATTGCACGGTCGGGTCGGCCTCCAAAGCCATGTTAATGGCCAGGCGGTTGCGGTAGACGCTGGCGATGAGCGCGTGCTCGTCGCGCCAGACGGCCTCGCGTTCGACGATTGACGCCAGGCTTACGACTTGATGCAAAGTAAAGTTCTGCTCCAGCGCGGCGTCGCGCAGGGAGTCCCCGACCCGCTTGCGGAAGCTGCGCAACAAGGTATCACGCAGCGCCAGCGCCGTGATGTCGGGCGGCAACTGATAAGTATCGGGGAACATAAAGCCTTCCAGCGAGGCGCCCTCGGGTATGCCGGCCCAGGCGGCGAAGGCTGTTGGCAACTCCGCGCCCTCGTCGATCAGCAGCAAGAATTCCGCGCCGGAGAAGTCAAACAGGGCGTTCTGGTCGACCAATGCGGCCAACTCTTCTATCCGCGCGCCTTCCGGCAGGCGAAATGAAATAAAGCTCTGGCTGGAATCGGTCAGTATCGCCGCGATCCGCCTAACTGACTGGGTCTGATTGAGAAAGTACACGCCCGCCTCGAAACGCCGATCATAGCCTTCGACGCGCGCGTAGTCGACGAATAGCTCGGCGTCGCGGATGAGCGCCTGGTCGAAGAGCGCCGCGGCGATTGCGCCAGCCCCCGCGCCCGGCGGGATGCGAAATCGGACGGGATTGGCGTCGCTGCTGAAAGGGGCGTCAAGCTCCGCGCCGCGGTTCGCCAGTTGCAAACGCAAGACGAGATTCTGCGCCGCGAAGACGATCTGGCCGTCGGTGGCGATGTAGACGCCAACGGCAGCTATACCAGCCGCAAGAACAAAGAACGCGAATGCCAGTAGAAAACCGTGAATCGCACGTTGCAAGAGTCGCGCCTTTACAGCCCGATTCGGACACACTCGTTCATGGTACGCAGTTACCTCTAAACGCGCAACGAGCCCCTAAGGCTGCGGCGACGCGATTGACGCAGTCGGATCGGCCAGCTCGCTGCTGATCTGCGCCCAGTCCAATGAGCGCGTGATGGTAATCCAGGAGCGCCCCGGCTTTAGCAAGATTGGTTCGCCGTCGGCGAAGATCAGGCGCAGGGCCTCGCCGCGGTTTTGGTTGCGCCGCCACCAGGCGCCCTCGTAGAGCCTGCCGTCGCGCAATACATAGGCGGGGCCCCGGCCCCAAAGCGCCAGTTCATACGATTCGTCGATGGCGCCGGGCGTGAACAAGTCCGGGCGCCGATTATGAGCCACCTGCAAGATCACCAGGTTATCAGCAGTGAGCTGAGTGTTATCAACAGCGTCCAGGTGAGGGACCCCGTCCGCATAGCGCAGGTAGCGCCGGTTGGTCTCGTCATACTGCCAGCGAACGTCCGTTCTGCCATACCAGCTGATATAAACGTCGCGCGCTTCCGTTCCGCCGTCGTTCGGCTGCAAGCTGAAAGCGAAACCGTTGGCGCGATAACCGACATTCAGATTGCGCCGTGTCGCCAGCCGCCACATTTGCCGCGTGTCGCCAAACATCGTGTGTTCATAGCCGCGGTCGCTGAAAGACGCATCGCGGCAGAAGCCAGCGTTTTCGCAGTTGTCGCCAAGCGACGGCGATAGCAGCAAGGGGCGAAAACGCGAGTTCAAATAGATGTCGTGAATGGGGCGGCTGGTGCCGGAATAGGCCAGCAGCGCCGCGTACATGCTGATCAATTCGATATCCAGCAAGCGCGCGCTCCTAATCGATCCGACTTGTTCCGGGGCATTGTTGCGGTAGAGCGCGGCAAAGCGCGTTACGCCGCCTTCGGCCTCGTATTCGTAGACCAGGTCCGCCAGGTTGAGCGCGTGCTGCGGACGCACTCTGGGCGGCCAGTTTGAGACCTTGACGATCAGATTGCGGCGGCTCTGCGCTTCGTCGTTGGGGTAGGCCAATCCGGTCAAGGGATTGACGCCCTTTGGATAATCCCAGGGCCCGATCTCCGTATCGGGCGCGGCCGAATAAGATTTGGCAATGGCGGTGCTGACGATGGCGGGCGATTGCAGCCATGCTCGCGGCGACGGCGTTGCAGCGGCGGCAGTCGAAGTCAGCGTTGCAGCGGCGAGCGTCGGCGTGCTGCCCTGCCCTCGGCTCATGCCTGTCAGCAGCGGCAGGCCAAGGCATAAGGCGATGAATCCGAGAATGATCGACCATTTCAAATGCTGCATTGGGCCTCGCCAGCAATTGCGCTCAGATTTGCAGGTCGCGGTTAGTATAGGAAAGCTGCCCTGCCTTCGGCAAGGCGCAGTCACTATAATAGAATGAATCGTATGCTTAGCATTGGGTAACAAGGGCAATCAATGGAGCGCGGCCGATTACTAATTAGTTATGCGCATCCCGACGATGAGAGTTTCGGCTTGGGCGCGGCAATTCCCAAGTGGATTGATGACGGCATTGATGTCTATTTGATTTGCGCCACGAATGGCGAAGTTGGAACCATACCGGAGGCGCTGCGCGGGGAACACGCCACCACCGCCGATCTGCGTCTGCGCGAACTTGATTGCGCTCGACAGCATCTGAAGTTCAAAGACGTATTCATGCTGGGATATCGCGACAGCGGCATGCCGGGGAGCGAGACATCGCGTCATCCGGAATCCCTGTGTTATCAATGGCAACATCATCCAGCCGGCGTCACCGCCAAAGTGAAAGCGATCTTGCAGCGCGCCAGGCCGCATGTGGTCGTCACCTTCAATCGATATGGCGGTTACGGCCACCCGGATCACATCGCCATTCAGCGGGCGACGGCGCAGGCTTTTGAGCAGCTGCGGGCGCCAGCCAGTGGCGCGGCGTCGAATGGCGTCTATCGGCCGCAGAAACTGTATTACGCCGCGTTCCCAAAGGCGACTATTCGGTTGCGCATTCTGAGCGCCAGGCTCAAGGGACAGGATCCAAGGCGTATGGGCAGAAACCAGGATGTCGATGTGGTGAAGATTCTAGAGCATATTGAGCCGGTGCATGCCCGCATTTCCGTTGCGCGCTATTTCGATGTATGGGAGCGGGCCAGCAGTTGCCACGCCAGCCAGGGCGGCGGCCGCATATCGCGCAGTTCGCGGTGGCTGCGCAGGCTGCTTTACAGCAAACAGGGATTCACGCGCGCCTTCCCGGCGCCTGTGCGAGACCGCGTGGATGAAGATGACCTGTTCGCGAATGTGGACTTAAATTCCCGTAATGCCTGATCAAGGCAATGGCGCAGCGCTTTCGCCCGTTGAAGTTATCTCGCCAATCATACGCAGACGCGTTAACCAGAATTCTCGCCAAGACGACGACCATCGCCGACTCTTAAAGCGCGCGCGGCGCCGCCCAAATATCGGCGCGCAAGGGCGCGTAGCTGCTGCTGAAATTGTCGGAGCCGCCGGCTTCCACAGTCGTTAGCGTCCGTGTGAAAGGCAGCGCCTTCGCCACAAATGCGCCGGCGTCAAGTCGCGACGCAATGCAATCCGAAAGCGCGCGGGCAAACGCGAAAGTCGCGCGCGTTAGGCGCAGCAGACGCGTCGTCAGCAGTATCGCCCTTGCGCTCGGCGGGGAATTAACGGTACTGCCTGCCATCGCGGAACAGGCTACTACAGCCAAGGTCTTCCGGGCGCCACCCCAAAACTCGTGGCCCTACTCCGCGATCAGCTCATGACGCAAATAGCGAGGCAGGAATTGAGCTGCATATTCCTTGAGATTGCCGTTGATGATTGCCCGCCGCATCAATGCTACATGACGCGCGAGAAAGTCGATGTTGTGCAGACTTATGAGGTAATAGGCCAGCAGCTCTTTGGCGACCAGCAGGTGCCGCAAGTAAGCGCGGGAAAAGCGACTGGCGTAGTTGTCAAGCGCAGCGTCAATGGCGGATTCGTCCGTCTTGAACCGGGCGTTGCGTAGATTGACGCGTCCGTCATGCGTGAAGGCGGCCCCATGCCGCGCCAGGCGCGTGGGGATGACGCAGTCGAAGATATCGACGCCGCGGCGGATAGCCTCGACCAAGTCGTCCGGCTCGCCAACACCCATCAAATATCGCGGTCTGTCGCCCGGCAAGCAGGGAATCGTCTCGTCCAGGGTTCGGTTCATTTCCAGCTTGCTCTCGCCGACGGCCAAGCCGCCGATGGCGTAGCCCTTGAGATCCATCCCGGTCACAAAGCGAGCCGATTCTTGCCTGAGATCGGGAAAGACGCCGCCTTGCACGATGCCAAACAGGGCCTGCTCGCTGTCGTCGGGGTGGGCGTCGCGGCAGAGCCGCAGCCAGTGATGCGTACGCGCGTTCGCCGCTTGCACTTCGTCCCGATCATTGGGATTCGGGCATTGATCAAAAGCCATGATGATGTCCGCGCCCAGATTTTGCTGTATCGCCATGGAGCGAGCCGGGGTCAAGCGTTTGGCGCTGCCGTCGATATGGCTGCGGAAGGTGACGCCGTCGTCGTCGATACGGTTGATCGCGCCCAGGCTAAACACCTGAAATCCGCCCGAGTCGGTCAAGAGCGGGCCCTGCCAGCCCATAAAATTGTGAAGCCCGCCCATATCGCGCACAATCTCGTCGCCCGGGCGCAGGTGGAGATGATAAGTGTTGGACAGGACCAGCTTGATGTCGAGTTCTTCCAGGTCGCGCGGGGGGACGGCTTTGACGGTGGCCGCCGTGCCTACGGGAGCGAAAACCGGCGTGGGGATGTCTCCGTGCGGGGTATGCAGGATACCAGCTCGCGCATTGCCATCGGTCGCGACAACCTCGAATTCGAATGCCATAGGGGTACCAGAGTTGGTGAGATAGACGTTTACCTTGTGTTGGACTGTTGCCGCCGCCCCGCAATGGGGTCGCCAAAGCAGTTCAGTGCTTATGTACAGACCGCAGCTATTATAGCACAACAGCCAGTCGGCCAATCTTGGATGGGTGGCGCCTCGCCCGGCGCGAATCCCGCGCGACATGCGGGCAGCGAATCACCCGCAAGGTTATACTGCGCGTGTAAGGTAATCCCAGCCTCATCTGTCGCGAACAGATCGAATCAAACTCGAAATGCGCCAGCGCAGCCAAACTCAAGCCGTTTCCGCTCATGTCGACGCTGTAGACTCCGTGCAAGCGAGTCAAGCTATCCGCTTCCCGAGCCAGGTTACAATCAATCTCGACGCAGTCGCGGCGAACGCACGCGCGATAAAGTCGTCGATCCGGTCCGGCGTTTCCATGATGGCGGTGGTCAAGGCGAATGCCTACGGGCATGGCGCGCCCGAAGTTGCTCGCGCGGCCCTCGACAACGGCGCCGATCGTTTGGCAGTGGCCAATCTCGAAGAAGCTCTTGAACTGCGTAGAGCCGGCATTGCGGCGCCGATCCTGGCGCTCAGTTTTGTGCCCGCGGCAGCGATTCCGCTGGCCATCGCGCAGGACATAAGGGTCACGCTCTACGATCCTGAGCTGGCGCGGCAATATCAGTCGGCAGCAGGCGCCGGCCGAGGCAGGCTGTCCGCGCATATCAAAGTGGATACGGGTATGGGGCGGCTCGGTGTACTGCCGGCCGATGCCGACGAGCTGGCAAGACTCGTTTACGAATTGCCAGCGATAAGAATTGAGGGGATTTACACCCATTTCTCGTCAGCCGATGCCGATTCACATTATACGACGGAACAGTTGTCGCGCTTTCGCGGCCTGCTCGCCCGGCTGGAGCGAAAGGGCTTTCACTTCCAGTTCGTTCACGCGGCCAACTCAGCCGCTCTGCTGAACCAGCCGGACAGCCACTTCAACCTCGTGCGGCCCGGCCTGCTGCTTTACGGCTTGAATCCATTGGGGCGCGGCGCGGGGCCCGACTGGCTCAAACCCGCCATGACCTGGAAGACCGTCATTGCCCAAATAAAGACGCTGCCGGCCGGCTCGCCGGTTGGCTACGGCAACAGGTATCGTACACGCGGCGACGAACGAATCGCCATCTTGCCGGTGGGTTATGCGGACGGCATGCGGCGGGCGCCGCGAAGCTGGCGGGAAGTGCTGGTTAGTGGTCAGCGCGCGCCTGTGGTGGGGCGCGTCAGCATGGAGAAGACGACGGTAAATGTCAGTCATATCCCGGGCGCGGGCGCGGGCGATGAGGTCGTTCTGCTCGGCATGCAGGGCGCTGATGAAATCAGCGCTGAAGAGATCGCCGGTTGGATCGGCAGTATCAATTATGAAGTCGTCGCTTCAATCGCGCCGCGGGTAGCGCGCGCCTTTGCGCCCGCTTGAACGACGCGGCTTGCTATCCCAGCATCCTCCGCAGATCGGCGGCGATGGTTTCAGGCGGAACGCCGAATTGATAGCGCTTGATCCAACGGCCGGCCCGGTCCAACAGGAAGGCGCCGGTGGTGTGATTAATCAGGTAGCCGTCGGCTGAGTCTTCATCATTGATTTCGAACGCTATTCCGAATGGCTCGCCCAGCGCCAACACCGCTGCCTCGTCGCCTGTTAGCGCTACGATGCTGTTCAACTGGCGGAATTCAAAATACTGACGCAAGGCCGCCGGCGTATCCCGCTTGCCGTCGACGGAGATGAAGACGAAGGCGATATTTTCCGCCGAGTCGCCCAGCAGCCGTCGAATCCGTTCAAAGTCGTTCAGCGTCAGCGGGCAGATGTCCGGGCAGTGGGTAAAGCCGAATGTCAGAAGCGCGTGGCGTCCGCGGAAGTCAGCCAGGCCGACTGGGTTACCGCTGCTGTCAGTCAATGCGAAATCAGGCGCGTCAACCGGCGGATCAATCGCGAGCATGCCATCGGATGTGGCCGAGCCGACTACTTCAAATGGGCCGTTGCTGACCGCAATTGATTCCCGCGTACGGTCATAGAGCAGAAAGATTGACAGGGCGGCAATACCCAGCAGGAGACCGGCTAGCAGACTGTAGAGCAATCGGTCGATAAGCTTTGAGTTTCGTTTGGTCTTCAATCCAGGTTTCCTCGGCGGGCCCGCCCCATTGCGCCGCTTCTGACTGTCGCAAAGCATAACAAGGTATGCGCCGGGTATGAAGGCGGAAGGTATCTCGCTGCTGGCGCCAAATGCGCGCGACTTGCGTTGCGGGCGAGCTTCAAAACAGTTACAATGTAAATTCCTCAAGAAGAGAGATTTCGCCGCCGCGCGAAACGCCGAAGGGGCAAGCGACAAGTAAGCCAACTTGCGTGAAACTCTCAGGCAAAAGGACTCTTGGGGAAGGATTCTCTGAAGGTCAAGGAACCGACAGGGCGCATACTCGGCATGAGGTGCGCCCTTTCTCGTTAGTGCAATCGGAGAGGAGACCAGCATGGGCGAATGGAAGACACCCGCGGAATTGAAATATGCGGAGTCGGATGAGTGGTTTGCCGTGGCCGGCGATATTGTCACCATCGGCATCACCGATTACGCGCAAGACCAGCTGAACGACATTGTCTACGTCGAGTTCAGGGACCCGGGCGAAGCGGTCGAGGCCGGTGGATCTTTCGGCGAAGTCGAGTCGGTCAAGGCGGCTTCCGAACTGTACAGTGTGGTGGCCGGCGAAATCATCGAGGTCAATTCCGCCCTGGAAGACGAGCCCGAGGTCGTAAACGCCGATCCTTACGGCGCCGGCTGGATGGTCAAGATCCGCGCCGCCGGCCCGACCGCGCTGGACGGACTGATGGACGCCGCCGCCTACGACGCTTATTGCGACAGCCGCTAAGCCCGCTTTCAACGCTCCGCGCTGACGCATACGCAGTGGAAACACATCGCCAGCCTTTGACGAGGTCAAATAAATCGTGAGCTACATACCCCACACCCCGGCTGAAACAGAAACCATGCTGGCCGAGATTGGCGTACGGACGATAGACGAACTCTTCGACGCCGTGCCGGCTAGCCACCGCTTTCCCGAACTGGACTTGCCGCCGCCAATGAGCGAAATGGAAGTCGCCGCGGAAATGCTGGCGATTAGCGAAGCCAATGATCACGGCCAGGATTATTCCGTATTCCGCGGCGCCGGCGCTTACCACCATTTCATCCCTTCAGTGGTGAACCATATCCTGCTGCGCGGCGAGTTTTACACCGCCTACACGCCCTACCAGCCCGAAGTATCGCAGGGTACGCTGCAAGCCACCTACGAATACCAGAGCATGATGTGCGCGCTGACCGGCATGGACGCCGCCAACGCCAGCCATTATGACGGCGCCACCAGCCTGGCCGAAGCGGTCACCGTCGCCCTGGAGGTCACGCGAAACAAACGCAAGAAAGTAATCCTGAGCCACGCCATTCATCCACAATATCGCGAGGTCGTGCGGACCTACCACCAGGGGCGGGACATTCGCATCATCGGCGACCGCGGGCGCGGCGAAATCGTCGATCTGATGGAAATGATCGACGACAATACGGCCATGATCGCCGTGCAGTATCCCAATTTCTTCGGCCAGATCGACGAGCTGGCAGCCCTGGCGGATGCGGCGCGCAGCAGCGGCGCCCTGCTCGTCGTGGTCGCCAATCCCATGGCGCTTTCGATATTTAAGAGCCCGGGCGAGCTAGGCGCGGACATCGCAGTCGGCGAGGGCCAGCCGATGGGCGTGCCGCTCGGTTTTGGCGGGCCCTACCTGGGTTATTTCGCCATCCGCCAGAAACACGTGCGCAAGATCGCCGGTCGGATCATCGGCGAGACGCAAGACGCCGACGGCCGGCGCGCCTTTGTCATGACGCTGCGGCCGCGCGAACAGGATATCAAGCGCGAGCGGGCCACCAGCAATATCTGCACCAATCAGGGCTTGATGGCGCTGTCGGCCTCGGTGTACATGGCGCTGATGGGCAAAAACGGGCTGCGGCGCGTCGGCGAGCTCAATTATCACAAGGCGCATTACGCCGCCCAAGGCATCAACCGGCTGGACGGCTACAGCGTGGACATGAGCAAGCCATTTTTCAACGAATTCGTTGTCGCATGCCCGCGTCCGGTCGCTGAAATCAACGAAGCCCTGCTGGAAAAAGGCATGATCGGCGGCTATGACCTGGGGCAGCACTACTTCCACCTGCAGGACCACATGCTGGTCTGCGTCACGGAAGTCAATGCGAAAGATGAAATTGATCGCCTGGTCGAGGTTTTGGGAGGGCTAAGCTGATGCGCGCGTCGGAGACTAACCAGCTTCTCGAACCACTGATTTACGATTTGGGCGCGCCGGGACGCATCGGCGTCAACCTGCCCGACCGCGATGTGCCGGAGTCGCCCTTGCCGGCTGAGCTGCTGCGCGACGATTTGGCGCTGCCGGAAGTCGGCGAAGTGCAAGTCGTGCGGCACTTCGTCAAGCTCAGCCAGCTGAATTATTCAATCGACCAGGGCTTGTATCCGCTCGGGTCCTGCACCATGAAATACAATCCCAAGGTCAACGAAGACGCGGCGCGGCTGCCCGGCTTTGCGCAGCTGCACCCGCTGACAGACGAGAGCGGAGCGCAGGGCGCGCTCTTCCTGATGCATGAACTGCAGCAGTGGCTGGGCGAGATCAGCGGCTTCGAGGGGGTCAGCCTCTCCCCTGCCGCCGGCGCCCAGGGCGAGTTCGCCGGCATCTTGATGATTCGCCAATACCACATCGACCGCGGCGAAGGCCAGCGCGACATCATCCTGGTGCCCAACAGCGCGCACGGCACCAATCCCGCCACCGTGACCATGGCCGGCATGAGTGTGCGCGAGCTGCCCGCCAACGATAAAGGCAATGTCGATATGGCGGCGCTGCATGCCGCTTGCGAAGGCGAGCTGCGCGACCGTATCGCCGGCATGATGATTACCGTGCCCAGTACACTCGGCCTCTTCGAATCGACCATTCTCGAAGTCATCTCGACCGTGCACGACGCCGGCGGGCTGATGTACATGGACGGCGCCAATATGAACGCGCTGATGGCGGTCGTGAAACCTGGCGAGCTCGGCTTTGACGTCATGCACTACAACTTGCACAAGACCTTCTCGACGCCGCACGGCGGGGGGGGGCCGGGCAGCGGCGCGGTCGGCGTGAACGAGAAGCTGCGGCCTTATCTGCCGGGGCCGATCGTCGACATCGTCGACGAGGAAGACGAAGATGGCGCGCCGCTCTACGGCTTTGTCATGCCCGAAAAGAGCATCGGGCGCATGAAGGCTTTCCACGGCAACTTCGGCATGCACCTGCGCGCTTTCGCCTATATCCGCGTTTATGGCGACAGCGGCATCCGCGATGTGACGCGCTATGCAGTACTAAACGCCAACTATCTGCGCGCCAGGCTGATGCGGACTTACACCGTACCTTATCCGCGCTACTGCGGGCACGAATTTGTGCTGGAGGGTCATGTCGAGGCTGTCGACGATGTGCACGCGCTGGACATCTCCAAGCGGCTGATGGATTACGGCTTCCACCCGCCGACCAACTATTTCCCGCTGATCGTGCCGGAAGCGCTGCTGATCGAGCCCACCGAGACCGAGGTTAAGGAAGACCTGGACGCCTTCGTCGAGGCCATGGAGGCCATCGCCGAGGAAGCGCGCCGCGACCCGGACATCCTGCTCAACGCGCCGCATAGCGCGCCGGTCCGGCGGCTGGACGAGGTGCGCGCGGTCAAGGAGCTGGTTTTGTGCTGCGCGCCGGCGCTGCCTGTCGGGGCAAGGCGAGCGCAGCGGTGAATATCGTGGATATGAATCCGTTATTCAGCTCGGTACAGATGCTTTTACCACCGAGGACATCGAGTCTTTTGGATCGCCTGGCAAGGTTTCGCTAGCAGGCGTTATCAGCCGCTTCCTAACAAGGGCGTGTCATTGGCTCGCGCGCTGCGGCGATCACGGGCGCGCCTTTGCCGCTTCACGTTAAGACTGGCACTACATTTTGCTTGCGCCGCCGCTTATACTCGTTGGCTGCTTTGTCTCCGCATCACAATTCCAGCAGCCGGACTTGGTGTTAGAATGGGCGGAGGCGGATTCAACGCGGACGACATCATCAAGCAGGGAGACCGTGCATGAGCATCAGCCCCAAGATTGAGCAGCTGCGGGCCAAACGCGCCGAGAGCCAGCTGGGCGGTGGCGAAGCCCGCATCCAGCGGCAGCATGACAAGGGCAAAAAGACTGCCCGCGAGCGGCTGGATATCTTGCTTGACCCCGGTACATTTCGCGAGGTGGATGCCTTCGCGCATCACCACAACAACAAGTTTGGGCTGGAGCGAAACCGTCCGCTGAGCGACAGCGTGGTGACCGGCTGGGGCACGATCGACGGCCGCCTGGTCTACGTCTATTCGCAAGACTTTACGGTCATGGGCGGCAGCTTGAGCGAGGCGCATGCCGCCAAGATCATCAAGATTATGGAAATGGCCATGAAGGTGGGCGCGCCCGTCATCGGCTTGAACGACAGCGGCGGCGCGCGCATCCAGGAAGGCGTCGAGAGCCTGGGAGGCTACGCCGATATCTTTCTGCAAAACACGCTGGCCAGCGGCGTGATTCCGCAGATCAGCGTGATCATGGGGCCTTGCGCAGGCGGCGCGGTTTATAGTCCGGCGCTGACCGACTATATCATCATGGTCAAGGACAGCAGCTATATGTTCATCACCGGTCCCGAAGTGGTCAAGCAGGTGCTCAATGAAGATGTCACCTTTGAGGGCCTGGGCGGCGCGTCGGTGCACGGCGGCACGAGCGGCGTCTGCCATTTTGTCGCCGATGACGAGACCCAGTCGCTGACGATGGTGCGGGAATTGCTGAGCTATCTGCCGCAGAACAATATGGAAGATCCGCCGACTCTGCCGACCACGGATGACCCGCTGCGGACAGAAGCGGCCCTGGACCGCATCGTGCCCGAGAATCCCAACCAGCCTTATGACATCAAGCAAGTCATTGAGCTCATCGTGGATGACGGACATTTCTTTGAAGTCCACGAAGAATTCGCCGGAAACATCGTGGTGGGTTTCGCGCGTTTGGGCGGCACGGCGGTCGGCATCGTCGCCAACCAGCCCATGGTCTTGGCCGGCGTGCTGGATATCAAGGCCAGCGTCAAGGCGGCGCGCTTTGTGCGCACCTGCGACGCTTTTAACGTGCCGCTGATCACCTTCGTCGATGTGCCCGGCTACCTGCCCGGCGCGGACCAGGAACACAGCGGCATCATCATGAGCGGGGCCAAGCTGCTGTTTGCCTTCTGCGAGGCGACCGTGCCCAAGCTGACCGTGACGACGCGCAAGTCATACGGCGGCGCCTACTGCGTCATGAACAGCAAACATATTCGCGCTGATCTGAACATCGCCTGGCCCACGGCCGAGATTGCGGTCATGGGGCCGGAGGGCGCGGTCGAGATTATCTACCGGCGCGAATTGCAGGAGGCGGAAGACCCGGCCGCCCGCAAGCAAGAATTGGCGGCCGAATACCGCGAGACCTTCGCCAACCCGTATATCGCCGCCAGCCGCGGCTTCATCGACGACATCATTGAGCCGCATAATACGCGTCCGCGTCTGATTAACGCGCTGCAAGTCTTTCAGAACAAGCGCGATGAGAATCCGCCCAAGAAACATGGCAATATCCCGCTCTAGGGACGGCGCAATTAGCAAAGGCAAATCAAATTGCAGACGGGACCCTTCAACAAGATTCTTATCGCCAACCGCGGTGAAATCGCCGTGCGCATCATCCGCGCCGCCCGCGACCTGGGCATTCCGACGGTGGCCGCGTACTCGGATGTCGACCGTACGGCGCTGCACGTCCGCTATGCCGATGAGGCCGTGCATATCGGCGGGCCGCGGCCGGCGGAAAGTTACCTGCGCAAGGACAAGCTGATTGAGGTGGCGCGCCGCACCGGCGCTGATGCCATCCACCCCGGTTACGGCTTCCTGGCAGAAAATGCCGACTTCGCGCAGCAGGTGATGGACGAGGGTTTGGTTTGGATCGGCCCGTCAGCGAGCGCCATCGCGACCATGGGTGACAAACAGGCGGCGCGCACGGCCGTCAGGCGGAATCAAGTGCCATTGATACCGGGCACGGAAGCGGGCATGCCTGATGACGAGCTGATCCATGCCGCGCGGCGCATAGGTTTTCCCGTGCTCATCAAGGCGGTGGCGGGCGGCGGCGGGACAGGAATGCGGCCGGTGCACCGCGAGGAAGACTTCGCCGAATCCCTGGCGACCGCGCGCCGCGAAGCCGAAAGCGCCTTCGGCAACGGCGATGTATACGTCGAAAAATTGCTGGAGGGCGCGCGCCATATCGAATTCCAGATCCTGGCTGATTCTCACGGCAATACCGTTCACTTGGGCGAGCGCGAATGCTCCATCCAGCGGCGGCATCAGAAGCTGGTGGAAGAGGCGCCAAGCGTTTTCGTCGACCGCGACTTGCGCGAGCGCATGGGCGCCATGGCCATCGCGGCGGCCGAATCGGTCGGCTACGTCAACGCCGGCACCATCGAGTGCATGGTGGACAAAGACAAGAATTACTACTTTCTCGAGATGAATACCCGTTTGCAAGTCGAGCACCCGGTGACGGAGCTCGTTACCGGCGTCGACTTGGCCAAGGAGCAGATTCGCATCGCGCGCGGACGGCGCATGGGCCCGACGGAAAGCTTGCTTGACCCGAAAGGCTGGGCGATTGAGTGCCGCATCAACGCCGAAGACCCCTACGCCAATTTCATGCCATCGACCGGTCAGATCAGCACCATGATTTTGCCGACCGGGCCGGGCGTGCGCGTCGACAACGGCGTATTTTCCGGCTCGGAGATTACGCCATACTATGACAGCATGATCGCGAAGCTGATCACCTGGGGCGAGACGCGCTCGGAAGCCATGCTGCGGATGCGGCGGGCGCTATCCGAGTATCGCATCATGGGCTTGAAGCACAACATCCCCTTTCACATCAATCTGCTGAATAGCATCAGTTTCATCGCCGGACAATTTGACACGACCTTCGTTGAGCGCCGCTTTAACATGAACACCTATGAACAGGACCCGACTAGCAGCGAGTTGGAGACTGTGGCCATCGCCGCGACGCTCTATGCCCATCGCAAGCGTCAGTTAGCGTCGCAAGTGGTGGCGCCGGCCAAGCGTGACGCGAGCAACTGGAAGTGGATGGGGCGCTTCGAGAGGATGCACCGATGAAATACGTCACCCTCATCAACGACCGGTCCTACGAGATCGAAATCGACCAGGAAGGCAAAGTACTCGTCAATGGCGAGGAGCGCGATGTTGACTTTCTGAATCTTGGCGGCGACTTATTCTCGGTGATCACTGAGCATCGCTCGCTGGAGGCGGTTATAAACGACGACGAGGGGGCGGTCGCCGTGATGATGAGCGGCCGCCAATTTGAGGCGCAAGTCCTCGACGAGCGCGCTATGCTGATGATGCAGCGCCGTGGAACCCAGGCGACCGGCTCGGGCGAAGTCAAAGCGCCCATGCCGGGGCTGATCGTTGCTGTGACAGCCGAGCGGGACGCAAACGTGGCCAAAGGCGATACGGTAGTCGTTTTGGAATCCATGAAAATGCAGAACGAATTGAAAGCGCCGATTGACGGCGCCGTGCGCGCGATACATGTCGAGGCGGGTCAGGCGGTGGACAAGAACGAACTCCTGGTGGAGATCAGAGCTCCGCAAGACGATTAACTCATAATTGGTTTTCCCTCAAGTGAATCATTGCTATCCTTTTGAGAAGCGTAACGCAGCCGGTATGTCGGCGAATGGTCTATGCGCGAGACAGCGGTAAACTCGCGCCAGTTGGACTGGATCTATCTCGGCATGCTGGCGATCTACATTATGGTCGGCGCCGCATTGATCCCTTTTCACGGCGACGAATCGACGCTGATGGTGATGGGTCGCGACTATCATTACATTTTCGTCGAAAGCAACTTGGCCGACCTGCGCTTTGACCCGGCCTGGCGGAACAATCCGCACGAGCAGCAACTGCGCCTGCTGAACGGAACAGTTTCCAAGACGCTGTATGGCTGGCTGCAGATGGTAAACGGCTTCCGTCCGCAAGACCTGAACAGCGACTGGCTGTGGGAAAAGGACTTCGCCGCCAATAACGCGCGCGGCGCCATACCGGATGGGGAATTGCTGCGGCAGGCGCGGTTGGCTTCGTCAATGCAATTGGCGCTGGCGGCCGTGCTATTCTTTCATTTCGTGAAGTCTACGCTGAATCGCCCCACAGCCTATCTCGCGGTCACGCTCTTCGCGCTGCACCCCAACTTGCTGGTCAACGGACGGCGCGCCATGATGGAAGGCAGCCACATTCTGGGCTTGATTCTGGTGCTGATAGCGGCGGTATGGCTGCTTCAAGAGCGGCGCTGGCGGCGCTACTTGATGCTGGGCGCCTGCGCCGGGTTCGCTGTCGCGGCGAAGCACCCGAACGCCAGCGTCTGCGCTCTGGTCTTCCTCGCTTGCAGCGTCGACCCGCTACATCACCTGATGCGCGGCTCCAGGGCAGACTGGCGAAAGCATGCGCAGGATCTGGCGGGCATGGCGTTGGCTTGCGCGATTACGGTAGCCGTATTTCTGCTGTTCAATCCCGGCTGGTGGAACGATCCATTGACCGTAGCGTCCGCGGTTGTCGAGCTGCGACAAGGGCTGCTGCACGATCAAGTAAACAAATTCGGCGGCTACAGCTCCCTGGCAGAGCAAGTCAATGGCTTGTTTCAGTACGTTTTTGCCGGCGAACGACAGTACTTTGAAGCGCCGGGCTGGGCGGCTTATGACGCGATCAGCGCGCAGATCGCGGACTACGAAGGTTCGGGTTTGGCGGGGCTGCTCTTCATCGGCTCGTCCGGGCGGCTCGGGCTGATCGCTCTGCTGCTGGCGCTATTCGGCGCTGTCCATCTCGCGCGCAACCGCGCTATACATCGGGAATACAGGCTGCTGCTGCTAATTTGGGCCATCGGTTCCCTGCTGGCTACGCTGCGGCTAACTCCCTTGCCCTGGGCGCGCTACTATTTGCCGCTCTTGCCCGCCGTAATCGTGCTCGTGTCCTACGCGATGACGACGCTCGCGACGGCTGTCAGACGGGCGCACGGCGTATAATCGCATGGCATCGCTTTACTGGATTGAAGCATCGCTACCTGGCCTGCTGCCGTCGCTGTGGATGGTTGGCGGCGTGGGATTGCCCTGGGCCTTGGCCGCGCTCTCGACGGAGCGGTGGCGTTCGCGCGCGCTGGTGACGGCGCTGGCGCTGGCGCTGGGGCCCGCCTGGATTACGGTCTGGATGCTGGTATTGGGCGTGGCCGGCGCGCAGCTGGACATGCCTTTGCTGACCGCGAATTGGGTGCTGCCGGGCAGCATCGTTATCGGGCTGATCGGTGGCGCGATCGCCTGGCGCAAGCGGGCTGGCTACGCTGCCTCGGCGGCGCAGCGTCCGTCTCCGCTCGCCACGGACGAAAAGCTGGTCGTCGCGATGATCGTGATTGCGGCGGCCCTTCGCTGGATTCACACCGCCTTCTGGCCCTTCACCGTGTATGACGCGCTCTGGGTGTATGGCTCACAGGCGCGGCTGTACTTCCTCGAAGGCCATATCCCGCATGACATCGCCTATTACCCGCAATTCGTCCAGCTTCAATTCACTTATGTGCAAGTGATGATCGGCGCTATCAACGATCACGCAGCGCGCATGGTTATCCCGTTGATGCACATCGGCAGCATTCTCGCGGCTTACCTATTGGGCAAGCGGCTGGCTTCGCGGCGCGTCGGACTCAGCACTGCCGCGCTTTGGAGCTTGCATCCCTACGTCGGACAGTGGGCGTTTCGCGGCGATCTGGAGATTCCGCTGGCATTCACGCTCACCATGGCGGCGCTGTTCTTCCTGAGCGCCTGGCGGGACGACAGTGATTATGGGCGGCGCAAGGCGGATGCGATTCTGGCCGGTGTCATGCTGGGCATTGCATTGTTCACCAAACCGACCGCCGGCGCCTTTATCTGGGGGATTCTGCTGCTGGTCGCGGTAGAGCTAATTCGTGGTGGCTTCGACATTCGTCGCTGGCTGCCGCGGCTCAGGCTGGCGCTTTGGACGGGGCTGGCCTGCCTGCCTGTGGGGCTGGTCTGGTACGCGCGCAACGCCCTGCTCGGCCATGAAGTCATCACCCTGCCGAAGGCCATTTGGCTGACGCGCGCGCTGCGCAATGGCGATTATCTGGCGCCGCTGCTTGCCGCCTTGCTGATCGGTTGCCTGGCGCTCGTTTTGCGACTGCAATTAAGACGGCGTGAATTGACGGCAGTGGGCCTCGGCGCCGCGCTGCTTGTTGCCGCTGTCCTGGCCTCCAATTCCGCGCTATTTCCCGAGCGGGTGGACCCGCCGGCCAGTTACCTGCGCGCGGAGGAGGCGCTGGGCATTGCGCTTGGGCTGGCGATGATCGCCTGGGGACTGCGCGCAACTGTCAAGCGCCAATTCAGCGAGCGGACGGCGCCCGGGTTGCTGTCGGTGATTTGGGCGCTGCTCCTGGCGCTGCCCTACTTCGCAACGTTTTACTTCTCCTACAGCTATCACTATCGGCTGGGATTTGCCGTCCTGCCGCTACTGTGCCTGCCGAGCGCGGTCGGTCTTTCTGCTATATTGGACCGCGATCGAGTGCAAGCGTGGAGCGCCGGAGTCCGACGCGTTTATCATATGGCGCTGGTGCTGGTCTGTCTGCCGGGCACGGTGGCGGTGGCGACCAACGTAGACTGGACGTCAATCTGGCTATTACGCGGCGAACTCAAGGACGACTTCAAGAAGTACGAGGTTTTCAACCCGTCGCTGATGCAGGTCGTTCTGGGTTTGCAAGACTACGCCCGCAACTCCGAGCGCGACGCGATTGTGCTGGCGCCGGGTGAAGAGCGGCTGCCGTTTTTCTTCCCTCAAATGCAGATCATAGACAGAGCCGCGACATCACTCGATGAACTGGAGGCGCTGGGCGCGACGCATTTAATCTACGGCGCCAAGGCGCGCGAGGCCTATTTGGCCGCGGACGTCAATCCGCGCGAGTCACAGTTGATCGCGGCCCTGGGACGCCATGACCTATTCGAAAAGGTCAAAGCCCATTATGACGGCACGTTCAGCTATGAGTTGCACCAGGTCGGTGACTTGAGCCGCCGTCATGCGCTGCCGGAGAAGTTCGGCGCGGATGAGCAAGGCGTCGTGCGGAATGTATTTGGCGAGCGCCTGCGAGTCCATTCTCGCGGCGCATTCCCGGCCCAAATTCACAAGTCGACGCCGATCACGCTGCAACTCACCTGGCAAACCTTGCAAGAACTCGATCAAGACTACCGGTTTGTCTTGCAATTGCGAGAAGCGGAGACTGGCGCCGTGGCCCAGGAATGGCGGCTGCTGACATCCGCGCACCGGCACGGCCACTACTCGACATCCCTCTGGGATTTAGGCGAATACGTCAACGATCGGCAGATCCTGCGTTTGGACAGTGAGACAGACCGAAAGCGAGACACCGAGTATGCTTTTGCCCTGGCTGTTTGGGACCCGCAAGCGCAGCGTTACCTGCCCCTGACCGTGGACGGCGCGCCAGCCGGCGAATTCCTGCGCCTGCCGGGAACGCACAGGCTGCGCAGTTAAACCAAAACTAGCGCAAGACGAGCAAGGCGTCGGAAAAACTCCGCTGCAGGGCGCGCGTATTGAAGCGCCTCCACTGCTCGTAGAATGTCGCTCGCAGCCCGGCGAGTTCGCTTTGGCGGCGGGCGATATACGCTTCCACAATGTCCGCTTGAGCGGGCGACAGTTGATCCAGTCGCTTAAGTCTGCTGACAAAGACGGCGATGTCGCTGATCCTGCCCAGCGTATCCTGCATCGTCTTCATCTGCTCCAGAAAGTGTTCGGCGCTGGCGCCAAGCACGGGCGCAAAAAACTCAATAGCATAGCGCAGGCGCTTGCACTCGACGCGCAAGGCGTGAAGGCGCCTGTCATCTGAGCTGGGCAACAGGCTGTCATAGGCTCTGACGCTGGCCAGGCGCTGGTGGAGCAAGACCGGCAGGACATGCCGCAGCTCGTGGGGCTCATGCGGACGTCGGGGCCGGCGCGCTCGCACCCCCTTTTTTCGGGCGAAGCTCTCCAGTTGGCGCAGTGATCGTCGGTAGCGTTTGGAATCGAAGAAGGTGTTCAAGCGCTTGCGGCGCTTGGCGCGGCGGCGATCAAGCCGGCTGATTAGCGCTTCGGCCTGTTGCTGGCTTTCCGGGGGCAGGCTCGCGCTGAACCCCTGCAAATCCAGAATCAGGACATCCAGATCGCGGATTGCGCCCAAAGCCCGCGCAATGTCACGCAGCCCGCGCTCGCTTTCGGCGATGGTCTTGCTCTTGTAGTAATCGCCGACAAGCCTAAGCAGGCTGCGCATGCGCCGGACCGCGACCCGCATCTTGTGCACCGATTCGATATCTTCGCCGCTGCGGCTGCCGGCTTCCTGCGCTTGCATTCGCCGCAACTGCAGCAAGAATACTCCACGAGCGGCGTCCGTCACCGGGTCCCTGACGCGCATCTCTTGTTCGTCCGCAATTTGCTTGTCCGCGACCATGCGCTCCGCTGCCTGCGCTGCAACTTCCAGGAGACTGCCATTGCGTCAACGCCATTGGGCCTGACGACGCATTTCATGCCGATGTTACCGAATCGGCATGGGCGGGTCAAATCCGGCGGCGGTCGCGGAAGCGCCGTCGGCCGCGCGCGCCAGGCGAATGCGCCCGGCGGTGCTATACTGTGACCGTTGGCTCGCCGGAGGCCGGGCGATGACATGAGAGAGTCGCCATGACGAATTGCCAGACTATGCCAAGCGCTGGAAGAGCCGGTCGAAGTCATGCGCGAGGTATTTGGCGTTGCCGTCGAGTCGCTGATTGCATAGCTAACAGAAGCTGCGAATCCGGCAGCGCAATGCAGGTTAGCCAAGAAAATGCGGCATAAGCGTAAAACTGAGTTGAAGCGTGACTAAGCGGGTAGCCCTCATCACCGGCGCGTCGAGCGGGATTGGCCGGGCGGCGGCGCTGGCATTCGCGCGGGCCGGTTATCATGTCTGCGGTGTCGCGCGGCGGAGGAAAAGACTCGAGGCGCTGCGAGCGGAGATAGAGTCGCTGTCGGATCCGCATGGCGAGCTCCTGCCGGTCACGGGCGATGTGCGCAATCCGGGTGACATACAGGCGGCGGTCGAGCGAGCGTCCGAGCGCTTCGGTCGGCTGGATATCCTGGTCGCCAATGCCGGTCTGGGGCAGCATGGCGCCTTGGCGGATGCGGACTGGGACCATCTGCAGACAGTGCTGCGAACGAATATCGACGGTGTGATGCATTGCGTACGCGCTGCCGTTCCGGCGATGCGCGCTGGTGGCGGCGGGCATATTCTGATCATTTCGTCAGTGGTGTCGGGGGTGCACACGCCTTACACGGCGACTTACTCCGCCAGCAAAGCCTTCGTCTCCAGCCTGGCGGGTTCGCTGCGGCTGGAACTTGAAGCGGACAATATTGCGGTGACGGATGTGCTGGTTGGGCGCACGCTGACTGAGTTCAATCAAAATCGGCTGGGGTCGCGGCAGGGCAATCGCGGCGGCTTGCCCGCCAAGACGGCGAATGAGGTGGCGGCTGCGCTGGTCAAAGCGGCCGAGCGGCAGCCAAGGCATCTTGTACTCAGCC
>CAZWCV010000050.1:13944-24507 GCA_964632725.1 uncultured Anaerolineaceae bacterium | reverse complement strand
CCTATGGGCATGGGCGATGTGCCCGCCGAAGACCCCGAAAAAGCAACCGTCTCCTACCAGGCCGGCGAGATGATGCTCGATATCCTCGAGCGCGACATCCGCCCTTCAGACCTGGTGACACGGCGCTCGCTCGAGAATTCCCTGGCCGCCTCGGCCGCCACCGCCGGCAGCACCAACAGCATCCTGCACTGCCTGGCCTTCGCCCGCGAAGCCGGCATCGACTTTACCCTGGACGACATCGAGCAAATCAGCCGCCGCACGCCCATTATCGGCGACATGCGCCCCACCGGCCAATACGTCGCCCTCGACCTCTTCAAAGCCGGCGGCGTGCCCATCCTGGTGAATCGGCTGATCGACGGCGGCTACATGGTCGGCGATACGCCCACCGTCACCGGCCAAACCCTGGCTGATGCCTGCGCCGACGCGGTCGAGACGCCCGGCCAAACTGTCGTCCGCAACCTCGATGACGCCATCAAACCGAGCGGCGGACTGGTCGTGCTGCGCGGCAACCTGGCGCCCGACGGCGCGGTGGTCAAGCTCAAAGACACGCCGCCGCCGCTGACCGGTCCCGCGCGCGTCTTCGACACCGAAGAGGAGGCCTTCGAAGCCGTCTCCAACCGCCAAATCGTCGCCGGCGATGTGCTCGTCATCCGCTACGAAGGCCCCGTCGGCGGCCCCGGCATGCGCGAGATGCTCCAGATCACGGCCGCGCTCTTCGGCCAGGGGCTGGGCGGCGAGGTCGGGCTGATTACCGACGGCCGCTTCAGCGGTGGCACCCGCGGTCTGATGATCGGCCACACGGCGCCGGAAGCGGCGGTCGGCGGACCCATCGCCCTGCTGCAAGAGGGCGACATGATCACCATCGACGTCTCCCAGCGCCTGCTGCATATCGACCTCAGCGACGCCGAGCTGGCCGCGCGCCGCGCCGCCTGGTCCGCGCCCGCGCCCAACTACGCCAAAGGCGTCATGGCCAAATACGCCCGCCAGGTCTCGCAAGCCAGCGACGGCGCTGTCACCGGGGCTTAGGCTCTAAATTTGTCCTTCAAATCGGGAGCAAGCCTACTCGGTAGGCTCGCTTCTCCTATTTTCCGATATCAGGCCGCTTCGGTCTCGGTCATTTTGATTATGTGGAGCGCAATCTGTGCTGCCCAAAACAATCCGCCAGCTTCCAAAATGCGTTTACTTACTTTATGAGCTATCGGCAGATCCTCTTTGGAAAGACAAAACAAATACGCCGCGATACTTTCGTCATACAATTCAACATCGCTTTTCTTCAGTATTTGGTCTATGCGATTGGAAACTAATTGGCAGGCATCGGGCTGACCGTTCAACTTAAGGCGGAGCGCTTCTACTGTCGCGTCGTCTGCGAGCGCGCGCAGCAGCAAATTAAAGCCACTTAATACGGAAAACTGAACGATAAACTCCAAACTCTCTATCGTCTCAAAGTCCTTAGCGATTGACATGTGGCGCCCTCTCGCTCCAGAATTCACTGGGCGACCCCAGTTTTATCGGTACGATGCTCATTGGATGTAAAATTTCAGCGTCTTTGCCCCATTTGCTCAGAACAATTACGTCAGCTACCTGGCCGTTGCGTCGTTCAACTTGGGTGACAAGGCCCACATGCGTTGGAGAGTGATCATGCGCATAGGTGACAATATCGCCAATTTCCAACTGCTGCAACGTAATTCTACTATAGCCATCTTCTCTAAAAATGTCATCTAACTCATCTATCTCAATCCAGGCTCGGCGATTGGCAAAGATCATGCCGACGCAATTATAGAAGTATGGTGAGACCGATCTTACGCGCACAATCCTCTTATTCTTGCGCGCCATGTCCGCCAGTAGACTGTCGGTACGCTGACCTACAAAAATCTCGGTCTGCATCAAGGAATGGTAACTGACTTCACTCCACTGCACTTGCGGTATTTCCCAACCGGACCTTGCATATACAGGCTTTCGCGGATCGTCTTCGAAAGGCAGCATAGTCACGATTGTAATCGTTCCCTAGACTTCATTTACCAGTGACGCCCAACATAATAGCAACGCCTCCTGTTTCTTGCCACCAATACTGCAGCCACGCTACACTCCCCCCATGAACCCCCTCCACAACACCCGCGTCCTCGACCTCACCCGCCTCCTCCCCGGCGCAGTCGCCACCCTGCTCCTCCATGACCTCGGCGCCGAGATCATCAAAGTCGAGGATCCCCGCACCGGCGACTACGCCCGGCTCATGCCAACCCTGCTCGACGGCATGGGCGCCTTCTTCCGGGCCAGCAACGGCGGCAAGAAAAGCATCGCCATCGACCTGAAATCCACGGCCGGACAAGCGCTCCTGAAACGCCTGGTCGCGACGGCCGATGTGCTAATCGAAGGCTTCCGACCGGGCGTGACTTCCCGGCTGGGCGCGGACTACGAGTCCCTCCGCGCCTTCAATCCGCAGCTGGTCTATTGCTCTCTTTCCGGCTGGGGACAGACCGGGCCCAACGCCGCCCTCAGCGGACACGACCTGAACTACATCGCGCGCAACGGCGTGCTCGGCGCCGACCTGCAGCCAGCGACGCCCGGCGCGCAAGTCGCTGATGTCAGCGGCGCCTACGTGGCCGTCATGGGCATCCTGGCGGCGCTGCTCAAGCGGCAGGCGACCGGCCAAGGCGACTACCTCGATGTGGCGCTATCCGAGGCGGCGATGCCCCTGGCGCTGGCCGCCTGGGTAGAAGCGCAGGCCAAGCCCGCAGCTGATGGCTTCATTAGCTTGCGCGGCGAAAGCGCCTGTTACCGCGTCTACCCTTGCGCGGACGGCGAGCCAGTGGCGCTGGGCGCGGTCGAGGCCAGGTTCTGGGCCAATTTCTGCCGCGCCGTCGACAAACACGAGTGGATCGCGCGGCAATACGACCGACCTCTCCAGCCCGCGCTGATCGCCGAGGTCGCGGCGCTCTTCAAATCGAAAACGGCCGACGAATGGTCAGCCCGGCTCGACTGCGCCGACTGCTGCTTTTCGCGTATAATCGCGCCCGATCAACTCCTAAATGACCCGCAGATCGTAGCGCGCGGCATGGTTGGTGTAGACGAGGCGGGAGTGCCCTGGATGCGCAGCCCGATTCGCTTCAGCGGAGACCGCATCAACCGGCAAGCGGCCCCGGCGCATGGCGAACATACCGTCGAATTGCTGCGCGATTTAGGTTGTTCCGCCGACGATATCGATCGGCTGTTGGCGCAAGACCTCATCCGTCAAGCGCCCTGAAACCCTCGGCGTCCGCCAGCACCTTCTTCATGCCGCTAGATTCAAAAGACACTCCAATCAAGTCTTTCTCAATGCTAATGACAAGGCCCAAACCAAACTGCGGGTGCGACACCTTGGCGCCAACCGTAAAGCCGGACCTGCCCTCCGCCGGCTTGGACAATCCCGGGAAGGGGGCGATCTTCTTGCGCAGTTCTTCATTCGGCGTGGATACCTCGCCGCGCTTCAAATCCTGCTTGAGACGGCTCGGCGGATGCGGCTCGCGCTGCCACTGCGTCTGCGACTCGATGCTCTGCGAGCGGCGCAGGGTCGACAGGGTGGTCGGCGCGCCATCGAGCAAATGCGGCGGCAGATCCGCCAGAAACTCCGACGGCGCGGCGATGCCGCCACTCCCGCTGAAGAGCGCGCGGCGAAAGGCGTAGCTGAGGTAGAGCGAGCGTTTGGCGCGCGTGACGCCGACGTAGAAGAGACGCCGCTCCTCCTCCAGGCCGCCGACTTCTTCAAAAGAGCGGAAATGCGGCAGGATGCCAGTTTCCAGCCCGGTGATGAACACGACCGGGAACTCCAGACCCTTGGCCGCGTGCAAGGTCATCAGCGTCACCGCATCGGTATCGTCCTTGAGGCTGTCCACATCCGCCACCAGCGAATGCTCCGCCAGAAATTCATGCAGCGGCTGCTCATATTCCATCGCGTATTGCAGCAAGCCGCGCAACTCCTGCACATTGTCAGCCCGCTCGACCGCCTCTTCCGGAAACTTGCTAGTGGCCTCCAGGTGCAAATAGTAGCGCGTCTGGGCGGTGATTTTGTCAAACATGGTAAGCAGGTCGCCGACCTTGGCCAACTCTTGCCACGCCAAAAGCATCTCGGCGAAGCCCGCAAATTTCTTCTTCGCCGCCGAGCCCAGCGGCGTCTCATCGTCGTAATAGACATGATTGAGCGCGGTGGCGATGCTAAGACCGTCGCGCGTGACCCAATCCAGGAAAGCCGCCAGCGACTTCTTGCCAATGCCCCGCGCCGGCGTGTTGATGACGCGCTCAAAGCTAACGCGATCGTCGGGGTTGTGAATCAAGCGCAAATACGCCAGCAAATCCTTGACCTCGCGCCGCTTGTAAAAACCCACCCCGCCCACCAGCACGTATGGCAGGGCGGCGTTGACAAAAGCTTGCTCCATGGCCCGCGACTGCGCGTTGGTGCGGTACATCACCGCGAAGTCTTTGTAGTCCAGCCCCTTGTCCGTACGCAGCTGCCGGATCCGCTCCAGCACCTGGCTGGCTTCGTAGCGCTCGTCGAAGGCTTCGAATACCATCGCCGCCTCGCCCCGCCCCAACTCAGTATGCAGCGCTTTGGGCGTGCGATGGGAATTGCGATCAATGACGGCGCGGGCCACATCGAGGATATTCTGCGTGCTGCGATAATTCTGCTCCAGCAAGACGACCGACGCCTGGCTATAAGTCTCCTGGAAACGCCGCACGTTGCGGTAATCGGCGCCGCGAAACGCGTAGATGGCCTGATCTTCGTCGCCGACCACGAAGACATTGTCCTGCGGCGCGGCGAACTGCCGCACCAGCTCGTATTGCACCTGATTGGTATCTTGAAACTCATCCACCAGCACATAGGCAAAGCGCTCCTGATAATGCGCCCGCAGCTCGGGAAAGTCGCGCATGAGCGTCACCATATTCAACAGCAAATCGTCAAAGTCCATGGCGTTGGCGTCAAGCAGCGCCCGCTGATAGCCGACGTAGACTTGCTTGACGATCTCGCCGAAATAATCGAGCGCCCGAAATTGAGCCGGCGCAATCATCTCGTTCTTGGCGCCCGATATCTTTGACAAGATGGCGCGCGGATTGTAGCGTTTGGGGTTGATGCCGGCTTCCCTGACCACCCGCTTGACCAGCGCCACCTGGTCATCGCTGTCGTAAATCACATAGTTCGGGCGATATCCGGCGCGTTCGGCTTCGCGGCGCAGGTAACGCGCGCAAGTGGCGTGAAAAGTGCCGATCTGCAAACCGCGCAGGCGGTCGCCCAGCAGCGCCTCCACCCGTGAGCGCATCTCGCCGGCGGCTTTGTTGGTGAATGTGACCGCCATGATGCGATGATGCGGCACGCGATGCTCGCGAATCAGCCAGGCGATGCGGCGCGTCAACACGCTGGTTTTGCCGCTGCCCGGCCCGGCCAGCACCAGCACCGGCCCATCCCCGGCTGTGATGGCGGCGGTCTGTTGTCGGTTCATGCCCTGAAGCAGTGGATTCTGGCTCATGCAGCGGTTCTCCCCGGCGCGTCTACCCATTGTATCAGAAAGTTTGAGCTATGCACGCGCGCCCTCGTGCCGAAATGCTGCACATCAATTCACTGGCCCGCATGCGCCAAATGGAAGACACGTATGCAGCGAACCGTGTAGGGGCGACTTGCCAAGTCGCCCGCAATACCCAGCCGCAATCACGTCGAATTTGTAAGGCTTGTCCGGTACTGCAATATATGGGACAGGCGGTTAACTCAAGTGATATGCAAGAAATAACCAGGAGATTCGCAGGTTCTGGCTCCCCCTCTCTCCATGTGGGAGAGGGGGCCGGGGGGTGAGGGGTAGAAAAAGCGCACCGTCACCCGCCCGCCGGCGTCGGCACGATAATCTCCTCCACCGTCGGACCAAAAGCCGGCTCGCCCGCCTCAGCCCCAGCGATCGAATTATCCAGCCTGACGTTCAAGTCAAAATTGATCGAGCCGCCACTCAGCGACGAGGCCGCCAACCGCAAAATGTAATCCCCGTCGGGAACCTGCCCGGCGACAGTATCCCAAACCCCCAGGGGCGTGCCATATTGCGGCATCTGCACCAGCGACGCGCTAATGGGATAGAAAGTTTCCGGCTGATCCAGGCTGGCGTAGAGCAATTCGAAGCGGTCAAAATCCGGCGCCTGCGCCTGACCGCGGACTTCGACCGCGCCGTGCAGCACCTGGCCCTCGTTGGGGCTGCTGATGTTGATCAGCGGCAGCGGCTGCCCTTGGGCGCAGGCTTGCTGCGGCGGCGGGCGCACGGGCAGCGCAAGGCCCAGCCCTTCGGCGTAATCCTGCCCCGCTTCGCTGTTGTTCAACCAATCGAGCGCGCCGGCATCGCCGATGGCTGCGAAGTTACGCTCGACGATGTGGCCGGGGCAGAATTCGTTGGCGCGCAGCAGCGACCAACTGTCCACCGTCAAGCGCTGCAAAAAGCCCTGATCCGCCGGCGGCGGGTATTGCTCGTGCAAGAACAAGTCAGTCGTCGGCTCAGGACAGGCGGAGCTGCTCAGCGTGCCGGTCGTGCGGCAGATCTCGCGCGCGATCACCCCGCCCGGATTCTCGAAGGGAATCGGCGCATACCAATTCGTCGCCGCCGACATCACGGCATTCCACACCGGCGCGGCGCTGCGAGCGCCACTGGTATTGTAGGTCGGCGAATTGTCCGATGTGCCTAACCATACCCCGACCACAGCGTTGCGCGTGAAGCCCATCGTCCACAAGTCGCGGCTGCCGTTGGTCGTGCCGGTCTTGGCGGCCACGGTGTTCTGCGTCGGAATGCCCAGACGGGCCAAGGTCAGGTTCGAGCCCGGCTCGAAGCTGGGCTGCCGCGCGCGGTCGTCGCTGAGGATGTTCTGCATCAGATAGGCCAGCGCCGGCGATATGACTTGCTCGGCCGCCGGGCGCTCGCGTTCGATCTCGGCAGCTTCGCCGTCAACCGACTCCGTGATGCGCTCAATGGCGTAGAGCGGGATGCGCCGGCCGCCGCTGGCGAGTACGCCGTATGCGCCCATCATATCGAACAGCGTCACCTCGTTCGCGCCCAGGGCGCTGGCCAGCGAAATAAAGGACTCCTCAGGAAATTGCAGGCCGAAGTCGTCGGCCATATTGGCGAAACGCCCCACCCCGACAGTGTCGCGGAAGACTTTGACCGTCGGCACGTTGTAGCTGTTTTGCAGCGCGTAACGCAGCGGCACAGCGCCATGAAAGCGGCGGTCGACATTCTGCGGCTCGTAGATGCCGCCTGCGCCCAGATCCTCGACCATCGGCACATCCCAGATGATGCTGGCCGGCGTCAGGTAACTCTCGTCGCCGCCTTGCAGCGCCAACATATATACGAAGGGTTTAATAGCCGAGCCCGGCTGCTGGAAGCTCAGCGCGTTGTTGACCTGGCCCGCGAGTTCATCGTTGAAATCGTGACTGCCGACCATAGCCCGGATGGCGCCGGTATTGGGATCGGTCACCATGACCGCGCCGGTATTGACGCCGCTGGCGGCCGCCTTCAAGCCGCGCACCTGATTGCTCAGGGCAGCCTGCGCCGCTTCTTGCAGCGCCGGGTTCAACGTGGTGTAAATGTTCAGGCCGCGCCGATACAGCGCCTCCTCGCCCAGCTCGGCTTCCACCAGCGCCCGCACATAATCGACAAAATGCGGGTGAGTCACGCGCGCCTGACCGGGCTCGAACGCGGTGGTTTCGATCTCAGCGATCTGCAGGATCGCCATGCCGCCGACGATGCCGCCGGCGTCGTTAGTTCGCACCAGCACTTCTTCGCCGCCGCCCTCAATTTCCATCTCAGCGCCGTCGGCGATGCAGAATGGCCCGCGCTCGGGCCAGTCGTCATGTGAGAATTGCAGGCAGCCGATCTCAATCATCTTGCGCATCGTCGAGCGCATGCCGGCCACGGCGGCATCGCGGTTGGCCACCGGGTCCTGCTGCGCCGGCGAAGGCACGATGCTGGCCAGCAGCGCCGCTTCGGCAAAATTTAGTTGCGCCGCGCTGTGGCCGAAGTAGAAGTTGGCGGCCGCTTCCACGCCATAACTCTGATTGGCGAAGAAAATCTCATTCAAATACAACTCCAGGATCTTCGTTTTATCGTAGCGATTAGCGATCTCCAGCGCCACCAGAATCTCGTTGACCTTGCGCTCGACCGTAACATCGCGGTCCTGCAGCACCAGGTTGCGGGCGATCTGCTGCGTAATCGTGCTGGCCCCGGATTCGATGCCGCCGCCGCTGACATTCTGATAGAAGGCGCGGGCGATCGCGATCGGGTCGAAGCCGGGGTCTTCAAAGAAGCGTTCGTTCTCCTGCGAGACGATAGCGTGAATCATAAAAGGGCTGATCTCCGCCAGCGAGACCGCGGTGCGCGCGCCGGTCTCCTGGCTGTTGATCGCGGCCAGCAGGTTGCCTTCCGCGTCGAAGATACGAGCGGTCTGGTATGCCGGCGTATAATTCTCGAGCGCGGCGACGCCAGCGGCGAAGGGCTCGACCTGGTCGCGATACCACATCATGATGACCCCGGCCGCCACAATCCCGCCGATCAAGGCGGCGATCAGCAGCACCGCAAATACCGTAGTCGCCAGCCGAATGCGATTGCTGCGGCGCGCGCTCAGCAATTCCTGGACAATCGGCGACGGCCCCGGTTCAAAGTCGCTGTCGATGGCGCGCGGTATGGCGCCTTCAGGGGCGTAGTGACTGGGAGCCTGCATGGTCGCTGCGTCGCGGGCGTCGGTGGCGAGCGTCGGCTGCTGGCCCGGCAGCTCATCGACCAGCGCTGCCGACCCCGGCACGGTATACAGTTCGTCCTTCGTCGGCGGCATATTGCCGACCTTGACGCCGCGCTCATCGTAGATGGGGTCGCCCGCTTTCGGCTCGCCATAACCCGGCGGCAGATCGAAATCGGTATTGGGCTGCGTCAGCGTAGCGTCAGGGTCAACCCGCTCGCGGCGAACGCGCTCCAGCTCGCGCAACGCCGCCGGAAAGTCAAGCTCCCAGTGATTGCTGACCGGGTCATGGCGATACCACTCGTCATTTTCCGCATCGATCATCCACCATACGCCCTGCTCATCTTGCGCCATCGCCTCGTACAGCAAGCGCTGGTAATCCTCAAAGCTGATCTCTTCTTTGCCGAGCAGATCGGCCAGCGTTGCCGCCTGATTCCGCATATCAAGAAAGCGCTGCGCGGCCTCGCTGATTTCGACTTCAGCGGGTTCGGCGCGCTGCGACAGCTCATCTTCCGGGCGGGTGAATCGCCGCAGGTCAGCAGCCGGCGCGAAGTCCTCCGGCGGCGGCAAGTCTTCATTGGCGGCGGCCGCGTCGTTGAGCAGCGCCCCCATCATCTCTTCGGGAGATTTGGGCTGCTCTCCCTCTGCGGGCTTGTCGCGCGTCGGTTCCTCGGGCATGAATCGCGTCCGGTTTTAAGCGGGACTTGTTACAGAGGCTATTATAGTGGAATGTGGAATACGGGGGAAACGGACAGGCAGAATCTAAGCCACAGCCGCGTCTTCAATCTCCACCAGATCGTGCGGATGGCTCGAGAGATAGCGCTGCACGTAGGGGTTGCCCACCACAGCCATATCCGCCACCACCTCATCTCGGCGAATCGTGAAATGGTAGACTTCAATGCAGCGCATGCCGGCGAACCAGTGCCGCTGCAATACAACCTTGTGATCAATCGACCAGCCGCGCGCGATCGCCGTCAGCAAGTTGTCCCCGCCGGCGTATCGCTCCGAAGAATAACTCCAGTGCTGCGAGGTAATGTCATGATGCTGGCCCGGCAAATTCTGCTGATACTCGTCAGTCATGCGCGAGATCGCTCCTGGAGCAAACAATAGATGCGGGGATTATACGGGTCAAGCGAGCCAACGGCAAGATGAGCGCCGCGTCTTATAGCAATGTTAACGGATTTCTATTCCGGCAGGACTTCGATATCAGCCGAGACATCGTAAATGATGCGAATATCGTGCTTCACCAGGAATCGCTCCACAAAGGGATTGCTCAGCACGGGCATAATCATCAGGCGGCTGCCCAGCATCAGCGTGAATTCGTACACCGTGCTGGGTCGGCTGCCGCTATGCCAGATTTGCCGCGCGCTAACCCGGGGCAAAGCCAGCATCCAACCGGCGCGCAAGGCCGTCACCAGCTGGCTGGCCGCGGCATATTCTTCCGACGCCGGGCTCCAGTACTGGTCGCTTTCGGTGAACTTTTCATGCGTGTAAATGTTCTGCGCCAGTTCCATGTCACCTGCCTCCAACTGCGCCCTGCCGCCGCTGGTTCGCTGATCCTTGGAAATCTACACTCTGCGAGATTCGCTACTTTCATTATATACGAAACTTCAATCGCCGACCTTGGAGTCAACCTTAAATCGCCTTAATGCGCCCTGGCGCCCTTAATTGAATCTCATGTCAAGCTGCAGGGCCGAGCCCCGGCTCGCCCACTCTGTGTCCTCTGTGTACCCTCTGTACCCTCTGTGGTAGGCATTTGCACCACCCGTCCGCCCAACCCTTGCTCCCCCTCTCCCCTTGTGGGAGAGGGGGTCGGGGGGTGAGGGGCCTCACGGC
>CAZWCV010000050.1:2223-13934 GCA_964632725.1 uncultured Anaerolineaceae bacterium | reverse complement strand
GGTGTGTTTGCCCCCCCCCCCCCCCCCCACCCCGCGCCCCCCCCCCCCGTGGGGGGGGGGGGGGGGGGGGGGGGGGGGGCCTCAGAGAATCGCGCATTTTCCAGTAATTCCAATCAAGCCCTCTAGCCGCGCCGGGCGCAATATTCGACGAAGGCCATGATCATGGCGCGCAAGCCGAATTTGGGCGATGTAATCACGCAGCGAAATCCCGCGTCTATGGCGGCGCCGGCTGTCCTGGCGCCGAGGCAAAGCGCGGGCAGCTCAAGCGCAGCCGGCGCGCCGCAGCGTCGGCGGAAGAACTGCGCGGCCGAGGGACTGGCGAAACTCAGCGCGTCGATTTCCCCATTGGCGATCATAGCCGGGACATCAGCGCCGCCAACCCCGATTACAGTTCGATAAGCGACCACCGCGCTGACCTCCGCTCCACGAGCGCGCATAATCTCCGCCGCCTGCTCATCCGCCAGGTCTGACTGCGGCAGGAGCGCGCGGCTGCCCTGGACGATAGGAATCGCTCGCGCCAGCGCCTCGACATTGGTCGCGGTCGGGACAAAATCAGCGCCTTTCCCCATCTGCCGCCGGACCTCCGCCTCGGTCGCCGGGCCCAGCGCCGCAATGCGCATGCGCCTCAGATCAGTCAGCACCGCTAACGCCCGCGCCCGCTCCGCCACCGCCCGCACAGCATTGCCGCTGCTGAACGCCAGCCAGTCGTATTCATGCAGCCGGCCCAGGCAGTGATCAAGCGCGGCAATATCAAGCGGCGGCGCGATGCCGATGCAAGGATAAGCGATTGGCGCAGCGCCGAATTGGCGAATGACTGCTTCCCAGCCCGCCGCCTGATGACTGGCGCGTGTAACCACGATGCGCTTGCCGGCCAACAACTCCTTCGCTTTTTCCCTGTCATTCATGCCTCATCGCCCTCGCTCCTCATAGTCAGATCGGTCAGCAGCCGACCGGCGCCCCGCTCCAGCGCCCGCGCCGCCAAATCAGCGCCCAGCTTGCGCGCCGCCGCCACACTTTCGCGATTCTCCGCTACAACCGCCTCTGCTCTCAGGTCCAGCTGTCGCGAGCCGTCGATGGCAATCACGCGACCCTGCAACCGCAATGCGCCACTCTGGAAGTGGGCGTAGGCGCCGACGGGCAGCGAGCAGCCGCCTTCCAATCCGCGCAAGAAAGCGCGCTCGGCGCTGACCGCCAGCTCTGTCGCCGCGTCGTTGAGCGGCGAAAAAAATGCCAGCTGCTCAGCCTCTGCCCGACACTGCACCGCCAGCGCGCCCTGGCCGGCGGCGCTTAGCATCCGCTCGGGCGCGAAGGTCTCGCGGATATGCGAGTCCATGCCCAGCCGGATCAAGCCGGCGGCCGCCAGCACGACAGCGTCCAGGTCTCGATCGGGGTCATCCAGCAGCCCGACCCGCGTGGGGATATTGCCGCGGATCGGCACGACATCCAGATCGGGGCGCAGCGCCAGCAGCTGGGCGCGTCGCCGGGCGCTGCCCGTGCCAACTCGCGCGCCCGCCGGCAAATCCGCCAATGAGCTTGCGCTGTGGCTGACCAGCACATCGCGCGGGTCCGCTCGCCGGGGAATCGCGCCGATAGCCAAACCCGCGGCGTCATCCACCGGCAGATCCTTCAAGCTGTGCGCGGCGCAATCGATTTCGCCCGCGCGCAGCGCCCTTTCCAGCGCCTCGGTGAAGAGCCCCTTGCCGCCGATATCCGGTAGCGGCGCCGTCGGCTCGGCGTCCCCGCGCGTGGAATACTCCCGAATCTCGACCCGCGCCGAGGGATGATGGCGGGCGATCAGCCCGGCGATGTGATTCGCCTGCCAAAGCGCCAGCTTCGAGCGCCGCGCGCCGATGCGAACAAGAGTCTTCATGGGCTTGTGGCGGTTCCTGCCGCTCCGAGCCTATCGGGCTCGACTGATATTGGCATTGGCGCTCAACCTGAGTTCGATCGCATCGGTCGGATACTTTCAACGTGGCGCTTCTTCGATCTAACCCGCATTTTCGCACACAGTCAGCTCCCCATCTCTGATGATTCGGAGAGGGCGCCGGGGGGTGAGGTAGAAAACCATCGCGTACTTTGTATCAGTCAAAGCTAAGTCGATTATACAACGCCGCCGCTGTCGTAGGGCAATCGTACAGCACGATTCAGTCGTTGCCCGCTTAAGCTGAGCGCAAATAAAGCGCGGCGACCGACCTCCCCCGCCGCGAGCAGACAGGAGCCGAAATCATGCTTCGTATTACGATAACCACCTTCATGATCTTGTTCGTATTAACAGCGAGCGTTTTGGCGGACGAGTCGAGCAGAGAAATCGTCTATGATCCGAGTGTTTGTCAAGCGCAAGGCCAAGCCGCAGACCCGGTCGAGGCTGCCGTTCAAGCCGCGGCCAGCGCAGACTGCCTGGCCATGATCGCGGCCTTTCCACAGCCCGACCTGGCGCGCATCCCGCCAGACAATAGCACCCTGCGCCGCAGCTACTGGCGCCTCGACACCGGCGGGACCGCACTGTACGACGCGCCGGGCGGCCAGGTGATCGGGAGTATCCCGGCCGGCTTCAACTTCATCCAGGCCACCGACGCCAACGTCGAGGGCTGGGTGCAGCGCCAAGGCGGCGAATGGATACGCAGCAGCGCCGGCAAGCCGGAGACGCCGTCAAAGTTCACCGGCTTTGCGCTGCCGGATAACTGGCGCCACCCCTTCGCCATCATCGTCGACAAAGCCGGCCATTTCGCCTCTTCACGTCCCGGCGAAACCGGCAGCCGAGACAGCGGCTTCTTCGCCCGCTACCACCGCCTCGTCAACATCTTCGCGCGGGCGGAAGACCAGCGCGGCAAAGTCTGGTACCTGGTCGGCCCAGATCAGTGGATTCGCCAGGAACTGGTGGCCATGTTCATGCCGGCGCCCCAACCGGAAGCTGTCGCCGGTCACTGGGTGGCGGTCGACCTCTTCGAGCAGACGCTGATCGCTTACGAAGACGACCGGCCCGTCTTCGCCACCGTCGTCTCCAGCGGTCTCTCCCAGTGGCCGACGGTCGAAGGCCTCTTCAAGGTCTGGGCGCGGCTGCGCAACGACACCATGAGCGGCGCAACTGGCGAGCCGGATGCCTACTACGTGCAGAATGTGCCTTGGGCCATGTACTTCAAAGCCGGCTACAGCTTGCACGGCGCCTACTGGCATGGCGACTTCGGCTACCGGCGCAGTCACGGCTGCGTCAACCTCAGCGTCAGCGACGCCCGCTGGATCTACGACTGGATGCTCGACGCCGAACCCGACGCCGACGGCGAGATCATCAACGCCGTCTACGTCTTCAGCTCCGGCCAATACGCCAGCGGCTAATATGCCCGGCCGGCGCCGAAAATCTGACGCGAAAATAACCAGAATAGCGCAAATAAACTGCATCGAACGTATGAAACCAACGTCTGTCAGCGACACTCCCCCTCCCCGTCGCATTCTGTAGGGGCGAGCGAAGGTTAGTGTCTACGCTACCCTTGGCTCGCCCACGCGCCCATCCCAAACCCGCACTCGGCGACACACTTCCCCTCTCCCCTTGTGGGAGAGGGGGCCGGGGGGTGAGGGGTTACCCCCTCACAAAATCGTCCGCACCCTCGGCTCAAATCCGATCAACTCACGCGCCCGCCCAATACTAACCGGGCTCTCCGCCCCGACAATCGCCCCCGACCGCCGCCTGACCCGCGGATAAAACAGCGACAGCAGCGCCTCGGTATCGTATGCCAGCGAGTTCCGGTCGCTGTTGACAAACAGCGCATGCGCCCCCTCGTAATCGCCCGTGACCGCCTTCTCAAATGCTTGGGTCGAGTCGTCGGTGTGGATGAAAGTCCAGAAGTTGAATCGGTCGTAAAACCAGGCGTAAAACAGCCAGTCATCCTTCGGCGCCTCGCGCTCATAGATACCCGCCCGCAGCGCCTCATATTCCATCACATGCCGCGCCCGAAATGCCAGCGCCCGCTCCCGCGCGGCAGTCAAACGCGCCCGCTGCCGCTCCTCCGGCAATCGCCGAAACTCGTCCAGTTGCCGGACGCGCTCCCTCAGGCTCTCGCGCAGATCCCGGCTCTCAATCGTGGCGTCGCTCAATACAGCCGGCAGCCGAAATGAAACGCTGCTGACGCCAGCGCGCCGCCAATAATAGTCGGCGATCTCTTCAACTAACTGTTTGGACAGCGAATAGGCGTCAGTCGTGTGCAGCGGCAAATCCTCATCAAGCGGAAAATAGGCGTACACGCGATCATCGTTGCCCCAGAAACCGCCGATGGCGTTGATGGAGCTGGCCTGAACGACGCGCTTGATACCCGCGCGCGACGCCGCCTCAAAGACGTTATAGGCGCCCGCCACGTTGATGTCGAAAAGCGTCTCGTTGGGATGGGTGCGCGTGCTGGGGATGGCGGCCAAATGCACAATGGCGTCGCAGCCTTCGACATGAGACGAGAGCGCCGGGACATCAAGAATGTCGCATTGGGCGTAACTGAGCCCGGGTATCGAGCAATCAGGGTCGATGCCGATGACCCGCACATCCCAGCCCAGGCTGACGAAGCGCTCGCTGATTGGCGCGCCAACCAGTCCCGCGCCCCCGGTGATCAATACTCGCATCGCCCGCTAGCCCCGCATCTTGAACGCGATCGGCGCCGCCATCGCCAGCGACGAACGGAAGGTGAGCTGACCCGTATCCGCATCAATCGCGAAGACCGCGGCGTTATCCGTGTGCCGATTGCCCACGATCAGATACTCCCCGCGCGGGTCAATTATGAAAGCGCGCGGCCAGGCGCCTCGCGTCGACTCCGTGCCGATATACCGCGGCAAACCCTCGGCATCCAGCCGATAAGTCACGATCGAGTCATGCCCGCGATTCGAGCCGTACAAATACTTGCCACTCGGGTGGACGTGCACGTCGGCAGTCGTATTCTGGCGCTCGGCCGGCTGCTGATAATCCGCCGGCAAGGTCCCCTCAATCGACAGCCGCGTCCAGGCGCCGTCTTCATCCCAGGCGAAGGTCGCCATTGTCGAATCCAATTCGTTAATCACATACATTCGCGGCAATGTCGGATGAAACGCCACATGCCGCGGGCCGGCGCCGGGCGGCAAGTCCAGGGTCTGGGCGGGTGACAGCTTGCCCCGCGCGGCATCCAGCGCGTAAAGATAAACCTTGTCCGTGCCCAAATCCGGCACGACGGCGAAGCGATTGTCGGGCGTCGTCACGATCATATGCGGATGCGACACATCCTGCCGCTCCGCGTTGGGTCCGGTGCTGTCGTCAATCTCGATATGCTCGCTGACCTCGCCAATCACGCCATCGCTGTCGATTGGATAGACGCGGATATTGCCGCGGGCGCTGCCGTTGACATAGTTGACCAGCAAGACCTGCTTGCCGCTGGCGTCTGCGCAGACGTAAGCGGGCGAGGTGCCGGCGGCCGGCGCGCTGCTCACCTTGCGCGGCTTGCCCTCGGCGTCAATCGCGAACGAGACCACTTCGATAGCGCCGTCCATTGTCGTCGCCAGCAATAACTCCCCGCTCGGATGTAAATTCAAATAATGGCACTCGCTGATCTCCGTCACCCGCTGCACGACTTCAAGCGTACCGCTGTCGTAATCCAGCGCGGCCACGGTAATGCCATAGTCCGCCGCGCCCGAATTGGCGATATAAACCAGATTGTCACTCATGGCCTATCCTCTCTCGTTTCCCAAACTGCGAGAAGTGTACCGCAGCCAAAGCCCATAGGCGACACAAAAAAGGCGACCCAACGAGCCGCCCCTGCACAGGATATGCTAAATCCTTCTATGCCTAACGCGAAGCTACCTTGGCGTACTGTCGCACAGCCAGCGGCATGAATACGGCAGGCCGGTGCATGATTTCCAGCGTCTGGTCACACTCAAGCACCGACGACTCGCCACTCAATGAACGCCATTACCAGCCCCATCAAGACCCCCATCGCCAGCAGAATCCGCCAGGTCAAATCAGCGCGCAGCTTCGCGATATCCGCTTTGGTGGCGAGATGCTCGCGGCCGCCTTGCAGCCTAGCAATCTGTATCTCATTCTCTCGAACGCGGTCGTTCAAGCTGATTTCGCTAGTGTTTGTTTGTGATACCATAGCTGCACTCGCATCATTACTGCGAATCAATCATATTGACGATTCAAGTCTATCGCGGGGATGCTTGATTAGTCAAGCTCATCAGCGCGAAGACACCCGCGCGTAACGCCAGACCGCCATCGGCAAGAACACCGCCACAATCCCGGCGATCCACAGCAGCGAGATGACGATCTCATCCGGATTCACCGTACCCGTCATCAAATCGCGCACCGTATTGGCGACCACGCTCACCGGCTGATTCTCGGCGAACGTCCGCAGCCAATCCGCCGTCATCGTCCGCGTCGGCACAAAAATCGAGCTGGCGAATGTCAGCGGAAACAGCCAGATGAATCCGGCCACCTGCGCCGCTTCCGGATCTTTCACGAAAAGACCAATCGTGGCCGAGATCCAGGTAACGGCATAGCCGAAAGCCACCGCCAGCGCCAGGCCCAGTACGCCGCTGCCCCAATCTTCAAAGCGAAAACCGATGATGTACCCGGCAACGATCATGATAAGCACCGTGAATAATCCGCGCAGCGTATCAGCGCTCGTGCGCCCGGCCAGCACCGCCGCCCGCGACATCGGCAGCGAGCGGAAGCGATCGATGATGCCTTTTGACAAATCGACCGACAAGCCCACCGTCGTATTCGCCGAGGCGAACAGTATCGTCTGGATGATGATGCCCGGCAGCAGAAAGTTGATGTAATCGCCACCTGTCGAAAAGCTGATGGCGCCGCCAAAGACGTAGGTGAAAAGAAGCAGAAAGATCACCGGCTGTATGGTGGCGAAGACCAGCAATTCCGGCTGCCTTTGGTAAGCGTAGAGATTGCGGCGCATCACGACGAATGTATCGCTGAAGTTCCACAGGAAACGCCGCATAATGCCGGCTTCGCTTGCGCCGGAACTAATTGCGACTGATGCGGTATTGAGTGTCATCTGGCTATCCTCGTATTTTGATCTTGGAATGGCTGGCTAGGCGCTGCGGCGGCGACCGAACCCGCGGCGCTTGGGCTTGGCTTCCTCTTCAACGATCTCGTGGCCCGTGATGCTCAAAAATACATCGTTGAGCGACGGGCGGCGCAGATTCAGTTCGGCGATTGAAACGGATTGGGCGTCCAGCAGTCGCACAACCTCGGCAATACTTTGCGCGCCGCTCTCCACCGCAATGCTGACATGGCCGCGCTGTGCATCCGTGTGCGGGGATTCATCGCTCAAAACCTGCAAAAGCTCAGACGCTTTGGCCGTCTCCAGCGGATTCGACACCGTAATGTCAATGAAATCCGCCGCCATATTCGCTTTGAGCTGGTCAGCCGTGCCCTCGGCGATGACGCGCCCGTGGTCTATGACGACGATCTGGTCGGCCAGCTCGTCCGCTTCTTCCAGGTACTGCGTCGTCAGCAGCAGCGTCGTGCCATCCGACACTAACTCGCGGATCGTCTCCCACATGGCGATGCGCGCCCGCGCGTCCAGGCCGGTCGTGGGCTCGTCCAGGAAGAGGATGCTGGGCCGGGCTACCATGCTGGCGGCCAGATCCAGGCGGCGGCGCATGCCACCGGAATAAGTCTTGACCGAGCGATCGGCCGCCTCGGTCAAGGCAAACTGCTCGAGCAGCTCGGCGGCGCGCTCTTTTGCCTGCTGCCGAGGCATATGGTACAGCCGCCCGACCATGACCAGATTCTCGCGCCCAGTCAGGATTTCGTCGACAGCCGCATACTGCCCGGCCAGGCCGATGATCTCGCGCACGCGCTGTTTCCGCCGCAGCACATCAATCCCGCCTACCGACACCTGGCCGCTGTCCGGTTTGAGCAGCGTCGTCAGAATCCGCACCAGGGTCGTCTTGCCGGCGCCATTCGGCCCCAGCAGCCCCAGCACCTTGCCGGTCTCGGCGGCGATGCTAACGCCGTCAAGCGCCTTGATGTCGCCAAAATGTTTGACGACATTGTCCGCGATAATTGAGTTACTGTTGGGCATTTGCCTTAACCTCTCCGATAGATTGGCGAATTATGTAGGTCCAAGTAAGTAATGATAATGACTGTGCTATAAATGAATTTGCCATAATAATCGAATCGCTGTAGGGGCGAGCGTAGGGCAGTGTCTACGCGCCCCTTGGCTCGCCCGCGCTCGAATACGCCGAGTGCATGCCCCCTCCCTCGTTACGGGCTATGAAGCGGACACATTTCACGCTACCCCATCCCCGGCTGGGCGTCCGCCGGCGCCATGGCCCGCATCCCGTATCAACAACGAAGGGTGACTCGTCATCGACATTCCCACCTTGGCGGCGCCTACTCTAGCGATCGCTGCCAAATAGCTAATTCTCACAGCGCGCTCCCCCTCCCTGACCCGTCGGGGAGGGGGCCGGGGGGTGGGGGCAAAGCTGCGAATTCAGCAGCCGGATATTCCATTCTCGTCCCCATCGTCTTCAAACAGCGCCAGCACCCGCTCGAATGTCGCAAGCGCTGCGACCCGCTCTTCCTCGGTCAAGGGCGCCAGCAGTTCGCGCGCCAGCTGCATGTGGCTCGCTTCGGCCTGATGCATGCGCTCAACGCCGGCGTCGGTCAATTCCACCAGCACACTGCGCCGATCGCGCGGATTGCTGATGCGATAAACCAGGCCATCGGCTTCGAGCCGGTCGATCATCTGCGAGGCGTTGGACCGGTTGGAGTAGACGCCATCGGCGAAGAAGCTGATCGGCTGCGGCGCGCCGGCATCGTATAGCCGCTTCAGAAACCACAGCTGCGGCGGCGACAAAGTGTCGTCAGCTTTGATTTGCTCGGCATGCAGCACCAACTGACGGCAGATGCGCGTAATCAGCATGAAGAATTGCTGTTCATAGGGCGCGTCCGGCGGCAGTTGCAGCTTGCCCATATGCTTCATATCTGAAATATCCATATATGTAGCATATACAGACTTTTCAGTTTGTCTATATGATGTCTGTTAGAAATGCGCGCCAGCTGGCGCGTCTTTGGCGCTAAGGCTCGGCGAACACCACCTCGAACAGCTTGGGCCAGTTCTTGCCGGTGATGTAGAAGGTCTCGCTTTCGCTGTTGTAGGCGATGCCATTGAGCACGCTGCCGCTCGCCAGCGCCTCGCGCTCGGGGGCAGTCAGCAACCCCGAAGCGTCGATGACGGCTGTGACAACGCCGCTGAACTTGTCGATTTGAAAAATGTAGTCGGTATTCCAGGCGTTGGCGTAGATATGCTCGCCCACGCACTCCAGCTCGTTGAGCAGCTGCTCGGGGATGACCTGCCCTGCCAGCGTGACCGCGCCGCGAAAGATCAACTCGAATGTTTCCGGCTCGCGCACCGACAGCCGCGCTGTGCTGTCGCTCATGAAAAGGTAGCGCCCGTCATAGCACAATCCCCAGCCCTCGCCGTCGTATGCCAGCGTGTCGACAAGTTCCAGGCTGTCAAAGTCGTAGACGAAAGCCAGCCCGGCCCGCCAGGTCAGCTGTATGAGCCGATCGCCAACCAGCTCCAGCCCTTCGGCGAAATAGACGTCGTCGAGCGCTATATTGGTCTCGGGCGCGCCAGTCTCGATGTCGACGCGGCGCAGCGAAGACTGCCCCCAAAGCCCGGTCGATTCATACAGGTAGCCGTCACGCCAAAGCAGCCCTTGCGTGAAGGCGCCGCTGTCGTGCGGGTATTCGTTCAGCACAACCGGCGCCAGCATCGGCACTTCCTGCGCCAAAACCGGCGGCGCCCCCAACACGACCAGAATGATCAGCAGCTTGCCTATCAATTGCATGTGGCGCCTTCCTCTTCTATAGCCCGGCACAGACCTCAGCATGCTATCAGCCAACAGCCAACTACGGCTAGCCCCTTGCCAAACCCGCCCCCCGCGACGCTCCCCCTCCCCGCCGACGGCTGTAGGGGCGAGCCTTGGCTCGCCCAGCCGGGGGATGAGTGGCTCCCCTTTAGTCAGAATCAACAGAAAACGCGGCGCAATTTCCATAAAATTCGCTGTGGATGTTGTGAGAAACGCCCAATACAATGGCGCGGATATCTCTATGCACGCTTCTAGCAAAAGGATGAATGGAAATGGCAAGCCTTGTCCCCCCCGCCTCCGCAAAAGCATCACCCGCCAGCTTGCTGGCCTGGGCGAACGCAAATGACATTCGCGAGATTGATCTGCGTTTTGTCGATATCCGCGGCGTACCGCAACACTTCAGCATGCCGATTCAGTCGGTGGATGAAGGCGCATTTGAAGACGGATTCGGCTTTGACGGATCGAGCATTCAGGGTTTCCAGGCCATCAACGAATCCGACATGATTCTCCTGGCCGATCTGAGCACAGCCTACATCGACCCCTTCTTTAACCTGCCCACCCTGGCCATGTACTGCGACGCCCACGACCCCATCAGCCGCGAGCCCTACGCATTGGACGCGCGCGGCGTGGCCAAACGCGCCGAGGCTTATCTCAAGGAACAGTCAGATCTGGCCGATATCGCCTACTTCGGGCCCGAAGCCGAATTCTTCATGTTCGACAATGTCCAGTACAGCACCTCCGAGAACAGCAGCTTCTACCGCGTCGACTCCTTCGAGGGCGACTGGAACAGCGGCAACGACGACCCGGCCCAGGGCCACATGAATCGCATCAAAATGGGCTACTTCCCCCTGCCCCCGCTCGACAAGACGCATGACGTGCGCGCCGAGATGGTGCAGCGCCTGATTGACGTCGGCATGGAAGTCGAAGTCCACCACCACGAAGTCGGCGGCGCCGGCCAGGCCGAGATCGACCTCAAATACGCGCCCCTGCTCGAAATGGCCGACATGATGGTGACCTACAAATATGTGGTCAAGAATGTGGCCGCCGAGAATGGCTTGCACGCCACCTTCATGCCCAAGCCCCTCTTCGAAGAGAACGGCTCCGGCATGCACGTGCACATGTCGCTCTGGAAAGACGGCCAGCCTCTCTTCGGCGGCGATCAGTACGCCGGCCTCAGCCAGATGGCGCTCTGGTACATCGGCGGCCTGATCAAGCACGCCCCGGCCTGCGCCGCTTTCACCAACCCCATCACCAATAGCTATCGGCGTCTGGTGCCTGGCTACGAAGCGCCGGTCAACCTGGTCTACTCGGCGCGCAACCGCTCGGCCGGCATCCGCATTCCCATGTACAGCAACAACCCAAACGCATCGAAGCGCGCTGGCCCGACCCGGCGGCCAATCCCTACCTGGCCATGCCGGCCCTGCTGATGGCGGGCATCGACGGCATCAGAAACCAGATTGATCCCGGCGCGGCCTCCGAAGCCGACCTCTACGAAGGCGATCACGAGACCCCGGTCATGCCCGGCAACCTGGGCGAAGCCCTGCGCGCGCTGGAAGCCAACCACGACTTCCTGCTCGAAGGCGGCGTCTTCAGCGAGGCCTACATCGAGAACTTCATCGCCTACAAACAGGTCGAGGACCAGGACGCCGTCGCCATGCGCCCGCATCCCTACGAATTCGAGCTGTACTTCAGCATCTAACCCCGACTCGCCCATCCCAAGCCCGCTCCCGGCGACGCTCCCCTTCCCTGGCTTGCCGGGGAAGGGGCCGGGGGATGGGGTTTGCCTTACGCTCCCCCTCTCCCCTTGCTGGGGAAGGGGGCCGGGGGATGGGGTTTGCCTTACGCTCCCCCTCTCCCCTTGTGGGAGA
>CAZWCV010000050.1:0-2213 GCA_964632725.1 uncultured Anaerolineaceae bacterium | reverse complement strand
GTTTCCCCCCCCCCTCTCCCTGGGGGGGGGTGGGGGGGGGGGGGTTGGGGTTTTCCTTCCCCCCCCCCTTCCCTTTTGGGGGTGGGGGGGGGGGGGGGGTGAGGGCTAGCCATCACGCAAATCCAATCACCGCCCCACTATGCGTCGCCGCATACCACGCCAATGCCGTCGCAATCACCGTATCATCATGGCGACCGACCGGCGCCCCATAGCGATAACCCCCATTCGGTAAACGCTCCAGCCCGTAATCAGCCAATTCACCCAGCAATACCGGATCGTCCAGCAGGGTAATCTCATTCCTTTCGATAGCCAGCGCTAACGATTCAATCAGCGGCGCTTTGCTCTTGGCGCTCGTATAAAAGCGCCGGATGGGAAATCCCTGACGGACCAGCGCGTCGATATTCGGCTCGCCCACGCTGTTCGCTTCCGCCCAGATGACTTGCGGCCGCCATTTATTCACGATCCCGGCCAGGCGGTTGCGCTGAAGTTCCCAGCCGACCTGATTGAAGCGGTCCAGTGCGACCATTTTTCCATTTGCCGCATCCACGACTGCAATCGCGGTGTAGTCCTTGCTGCGCCCCCAATCAACCCCGACAACATAAGCATGACCCTGCTCTGGCCGGTCATATGGCGCGGGAGCGGCCGCTTCTGTAATCCGCCGGAAAACAGCCCCGCGCTCCTCAGAGAATTTAGCTTCATACTCGGTTTCCCAGATATGCTCAGCCGTGTTCTCTCGAATGCTCTCCAGTTCGTCGCGATCGACGAGTTCGGAATCGGCAGTGCTGTAATGAAATGACGCCCACTCGTCCTTTAGGGGGTCAACACCTTCGCGATGGCGTTCCCAAAACCAGTTGCGGCCCTTGGGCGTACTCAGAATTCGGGCGCTGCCGCGCGTCGTGGCGAGCATGGGGCGGATGACATCGTGCCAAATGTTGGCCGGCATCCGCGCCGCTTCATCAAGCACCACGAAATCGAGACCCTCGCCCCGCAATCTATCCGGTTGATGAGCGCTGCGTATGGCTATCATGCCGCCCCTTGGCAAATCAATGCGGCGTTCGCTCTCGCTTGTCCTTACCCCGTCGAGGTTTTTGACGCTCTTTAACAGATCGCGCCAGACCTGGCTCGCCATTAGGTACGTCGGGGCCACCCACCAGCAACGCTTGTGTTCGAGGTGGGCCGCTCGCAGTATGTCGCTTTTTCCCAACTCCGATTTGCCCCAGCGCCTCCCGCACGCCAACACTTTGAACCGAGCCGGGCTCCTCAGGATCTCTTTCTGCCCAGGGTGGGGCATTCTGCACCTTATCGTCGTAGACATATTCGATGCGGTTGGGTTCTTCTTCGCTATTCTGCGAGTTCGCGGCCAGGTCTTCAAACGTGTCCTCCAATTGCTTGCTGTGATTTAGCAGCGTTGACAGGGTGTAGGCGAGTTGGCTGACGGCAATTCCTTCATGGCTGCCGCTTCTGATTTTCTTCATGATCTCGCGCGACGTTTCGAGCATGTCGTTGAGCAGCTCGAGCTTTATATTGGCGAAGTGGCGGTATTGCTGGTCATCATATTGGCGCCTCAGTCTCTCCTGGTCCGCGCGCCAACCCCTTAACGTCTTCACCGGGATGCCGAGCCGCGCTTTGACGAAGTGGAAGTCGCTCCCCTGTTCATCAAGTAAGTTGAGCGCCTCGATTTTTGTACTCAGCTTGTAGTCGGGCGGAATCGCAGACTATCCTTTCATACTTTCATCCTGAAAAGAGAATAGAACAAAAGTTCCGTTTTTGGCGACCTTTCGTTTACGTGAACATTTCTTCGCCCTTCCACCCGCTCTGCCGCCTATACTTGCGCTGGTATAGAACCGTTTTTCCAATTAGCTTCCCGCTCTCCACAAAAGGAGTTTGTAGACACCTGCGCGACAATGCCGCCGCCCACGCAAAATAATCTGCGTCTCATTGCGATTAGCTCCCCTCCCCTGGCCTGCTGGGGAAGAGGCCGGGGGAGGGGGTTTGCCGCTCGCAAAGTAAACAGGGCGAGCGGAACTTAGTGTCGGCGGGCAGTGTCTACGCGCCCTGCGCTAGCCTTGGCTCGCCCCTTACCGCCATGAATTGCTAATCAATCTGTTGCATGACTTGCTTGGTGGCGCCTGGATAGACAAGCTCAGTAGTACCAGGAAAGTAATGATAATGTCGGTGCTGTATTAGATTTTGCCGAATTAATCGAAACGCTG
>CAZWCV010000049.1:11722-25466 GCA_964632725.1 uncultured Anaerolineaceae bacterium | reverse complement strand
AAAAAGTCTATTTCCACTGGCTGGAAAATATCCAGGACTGGTGCATCAGCCGCCAGCTGTGGTGGGGGCATCGCATTCCAGCTTGGTATCGCGAAAAAGACGGCGATCCGCATGGCGAAATTTATGTCGGGCGGGAGGCGCCGCGCGGCGATGGCTGGGTGATGGAGCGCGATGTGCTGGATACCTGGTTCAGCAGCGGTTTGTGGCCCTTCAGCACGCTGGGTTGGCCCCGGCAAACCGCCGATCTGGGGCGCTATTATCCGACGCAAGTGATGGAAACCGGGCACGACATCCTCTTCTTTTGGGTGGCGCGCATGATCATGATGGGCTTGTGGTTCACGGACTCGTCACCCTTCCACACCGTGTATTTGCACGGCCTGGTGCGCGCCGCCAGCGGCAAGAAGTTCAGCAAGACCCTGGGCAACGCCATTGACCCGCTGACGGTCGTCGACGAACTCGGCGCCGATCCCTTGCGCTTCACCTTGATCACCAGCGGAACGCCCGGCAACGACTGCCACCTCGACGAAACGCGCCTGGACCACAGCTTCCGCTTCATCAACAAAATCTGGCAGATGACGTCGTTTATCAACATGAATCTCGAGGGCGAGCTGCAGCTGGGACTGCCGCCGCGCGCTGAATTGGACCTGGCCTCGCGCTGGATCCTCAGTCGACTGCATCGCCTGATCGCCAATGTGCAGTATCTATTCGACATTTATCAATACGGTGAAGCGGGCAACCAGATCCAGGCCTTTATGTGGGACGAGCTGGCGCCCTTCTACCTGGAGATCAGCAAACACGCTCTGTATCAAGGCAGCGCGACAGAGAAAGAAGCGACTCGCCGCGTCCTGGTCCATGTTCAAGACAGTTGCCTGCGGCTGCTGCATCCCTTCATGCCATTCATCACTGAAGACGCCTGGCGCTACCTGCCGCACGCGGGCGACGCGCTAATCGTCGCCGACTGGCCGAAAGCCGACGATCAGCTGATTGACGATGAAGTCGAAGCGCGGATGCGCGCCTTTTTGGATGTCGTGCGCGAGATTCGCAATACGCGCGGAGAATACAAGGTAGATCCCGGCCGGCGCATTCGCGCGACTGCGCACGCGAATCCGGCAGCGAAAGACCTGGCGGAAAACGCCCATATTCTGGCGCGGCTGTGCAATGTCGAGGAACTGGCTCTGATCCCGCCTGGGCAGGCTGCGCCGCCCAATGCCGCCAGTATCGTCGTTGGCGATCTGTCGCTGTATCTGCCGCTGGAGGGAATGCTGGACCTGGACGCCGAGCGCAAACGGCTGGCCGATGAAGAAGCGAAGTTGCGGCAACAGCTCTCGCGTACCGAGGCCATGCTGGCCAACGAGAAATTCGTCGAGCGCGCCCAGCCCGAGGTTGTCCAGCGCGAGCGCGACCGCCTGGCGGAACTGGAAGCCGCGCTCCGATTGATCCGGGAGCGGAGCGCAAGCCTTGGCGCTTGACGGCGCGGACAGGCTACCGGCTCTACCTGGCGATTAGCCTGCGAATGCGCGAGTACATGCTGGCTTGCCGCCGCCATCCGATATAATGGACCTGAAGCGAACTCAATCATTGGGGATTGTGATTGACGGACAGCCATAAGATCTGCCCTATCTGCAGAGCGCGCAACCACAGCAATGCGGCCATCTGCGTCACCTGCGGAACGACCATTGCCGCGGTCGCGCTCAGCGAGAACGACGACGACCGCGAAGCGCGCGCATCCATCTATGATTACCGCTTTGGCGAGACCGATCTGGCGGAGGCCTCGCTTGCGGTCAAGGGCCGTATCTTGAGCCTCTTGCTTGTCGCCGTGCTGCTGGCCGTGGCGGGAGCAGCAGCCGTCGTCTTCCACTTCGCCAACCAGTCGCCGGAAAACCCGGGTCAAGTCGCCGCGATTCCGACCCTCTCCCCGACGCGTTTGATGGCGCCGTCTATCACGCCCGGCACACCGACAGCAACGTATACCGTCAGCCCGATTCCTTCGCCAGCGCCCAGCCAAACGTCCACCGCCGCGCCATGCATACGCCGGGTGGCCGCCGGCGACTCGCTCATCGCCATCATTCTGCGCTGCGGGCATAGCAACCTCGATATCCTCCCGACCGTCATGGCAATCAACCGTATCGCTGACGAGACGCGTATTCAGATCGGCCAGGAGATCTCGGTGCCGCACCCGTCGCCAACCGTCGACCCCGCCGCTACGCCCGAGTCCAAAGACTCCGCGTCGGCCAAGGCCGCAGCGGACGAAGTTACGCGCCTGGCATTCGATCCATTCGCGCCCACGTTAACGCCTACGCTTTTGCCGGGCTTGATGTGGTACCTCGTGCAAGCCGATGATGATATGATCTACGTGGCCGCAATACACGAAATCAATATGAAGACGCTTGCGGACCTGAATCCGGAGATTACCTTTAGCTTGTGCGACTTTGGAGAAGTCTATGGCGGCCCCGAGTGCACCGTACCGTTGTTTGTGAATCAGAGGATTCGCGTGCCAGCGCCTTCGCCAACGCCTACCGCTATCGTCACCGCATCCGGCAGCGAAACGCCCGCGGCCTCGCCCACCGCCACGTTTAACGCCCCGGTTGCCCAGAGCCCGGCTGACGAGGCCTTCTTTTCGCCGCAGGAACAAGTAACCTTGCGCTGGGTAGGCACCGGCGCGCTCGGCCGCGGCGAAGTCTACCGCGTCACGCTGACGAATCTGGACAGCGGCGCGCGCTTCACAGCCGATACGCAAGAGCTGTTCTTCATTATTCCGCCGGAGTGGCAAAGCAAAACTGAGGGCAGCCACCGTTATTCCTGGCGCGTCAGCGTCGCTAAAGCGAATGCCGCCAGCAGCTCCTACGCCACAGACGCGCGCGCCTTCATCTGGCAAGGCCGCGGGCAGGGCGAGTCATGATGCGATTTCTCATGCTGTCGCTCCTGGCGCTTGCGCTGGCCGCCTTAGCCGGCTGCAACATCAGCGCGCCCAGAATTGAGGCGACGCCTACATTCGAGTCGGAGGCAATTGCCACCGCCACCCCGCTGGCCACATCAACCGCCACTCCGATAGTCATGACGGCGACTGACGTAACTCCCACGATTTCGCCCGCCACAGCTTCACCCGCGCTCACGCCCACCGCAACGCGCATCCCACAGTCCCCAACCGCGACGCTGCCATACTTTGAATATCTTGTCGGCGAAGGCGAGACTCTATTCTATATACTACAGTTGCCGCAACACGGTTACGGCTACGAGCCCAACGTGGCCGCGACCGTGGTCGCGCTGAACGCCAATATCCCGAATGCCGACTCCATGCGCGGCGGGATAACCATTCGTATTCCGCGCCCAACCTTGACGCCCACCCCGTTGGGCGCTCAAGCCACTCAAGCGCTGCTGGCCACCATCGGCGCCGACGACTCCTCCGGCGTCGTTTTGCCCGCTGGATCGACTGTCGGCTGCCACATCGTCGAGGCGGGCGACGCCATCATCGGCGTTGCCGTACAAAACAACACCACGCTGGAGATCCTGCACGGACTGAATCGCGACTTGAACTGGTTCGGCTGCAACTTTACCTTGCCCAGCGGCGGCGAGAACTGCGCGCCCAATCTGAGCATCGGCCAATGCGTCCGCGTGCCACTGCCGACGCCTCTGCCGACCAAGTTTCCCACGCCCACCGGATTGGAAACCGCGACGCCAACAGCTACCAAGCTGGCGCCGCGGCTCATCTACCCATTTAATGGCCAGACGCTTCATGACGCGCCCCTGATTTTACAGTGGGTGGGCCTCAGCGGTATGAACGATCGCGACGAGTACCTGGTCGAATTGGTTGACCAGACAGCCAACCGGCCGCTGCGCAGCGTCACGCGCGACAATTCTTTCCAGGCGCCGGCCGCCTTCATGCCCGCTCAGGGCCAGTCGCATGATTTTCAGTGGCGGGTATCGCTGGCCCAGGTCGACGAGCAAGGCGTCTACAGCTACGTCGGCGAGGAGGGCGACTGGCGCATTTTCCGCTGGACGGGCAGCTGAGGGGACGACCGTCGATAGACAGCGCATTCGCCGGGCGCTATCAGCCCGCGCTTGACTTGGGCGCCTCCCTGAATGCGTCGTAGACCGGGCGCCGCTCGCCCGCCGCGTCAACGAGACTGAAGAAACAAGCTTCGTCATCGCCCGCGGCGCAGCCATTCAAGTTGTACAAGATCATGGCCGAGACATTTTCCAGCTTCTGAGCAATCTCAAACGCCTGGGACACATAGAGCGCCTGTTCATCCTCGCTGGTGTAAGTCAGCCATTCGAAGCCGCTGGACGGTACGGCGGTATTGCTGCCTTCACCGGTGCCCCATCCCACTTGTGTGACCATGATCGGAACCTCGCTGTATCCATGTTCAGCCAGGGTCTCGTCGTAGAAATTCAACAGATCCGGGAAATATTGCAGGAAGGACTCGTAATGCGAATCAACGCCGGGCGGCTTGTCGCAGCACGCAAGCGTCGGCGGCACAGCCGAGGCGCTGAAGACCGCGCCGATAGCGTCGCTGCTTTCGGCCGCGCCCTCGTTCAGCATCCCCCGCAGGAAGGCGCCCGTCTCCACGGAGTTGTAGCCGTCGGAAAAACCAACCGGCGCCAATCCTGCGCTGATCACCAGCGCGCGGTCGTCGTGAGACTTTATCGTTTCGTACGCAACTTTTAGCAGCGGCATGTAATAGCTCGCGCCCAACTGGACTTCGTCAGGGATGCCGTAATCGCCGTCTTCGGTCATCTCGGGCTCGCGATAGTAGACGGGCGCCGTCCAGTATTTGAGCAGATTAGGCGATTTCCAGACCTCGTAGGCATCGACCAGTCCCGCGTAACGCGTTACCAGATTCGTCATGAAATCCGCAAAATCGCCGAGGTCTTCCGGCGGCCCGCCGTAGTCGCGCATTTCGCTGTTGAGTTTTTCGGTATAGCTGGTTCGGCTCCAGCCCGGCGCGTCATAAACGTTCAGCATGATCTTTACGTCAATCAATTCAAAGGCGGCCACCATTGCGTCAAGAGCCTGATAATCGTAGACTCCCGGCGCTGGCTCCAAGGCGGCCCACGAGACGTCGAGCTTGACCCAGTCCACGCCTAGTTCGTAGACCTGTTCCGCCAAGCTTTTGACCGCGAACTGGTCGGCAAAAACCTGGAGACCAAAGCCAAAATCCGGGCGAACGAAGGGCGCAATCGGCACGGGCACAAGAATTCTGTCGTCCAGTTGAATCAAGCTCGGGTCGCTGACGCCATTCAGCGCTTGCAGGAATTCCACACTGGTGTCGTAGGAATCGGCAATCTCGGTAAGCGACTCGCCGACCCGAATTACATGCACGCCCAGCGCTGCGTGCTCCGGTTTCGGCGTCAAGATCGCATCGCCAACCTTAATGTCCCGCGCGTCCGCCAGTCGATTGAGCACTTGCAGCACGGACAAACTGACATCAAGGCGCCTGGATATGCTGTATAGCGAATCGCCGGATTCAACAACAATAATGTCGAATATGGTCTCGTCGATTCTCGGCACAATGATGCTGCGCCCGACAGCCAGATCGCGGCCGCCCGCGACGCCGTTCAAGGCCCGCAGTTGCGCCACCGTCGTGTTATAGCGTCGCGCGATATTGAAAAGGCTGTCGCCCGCCTTGACGACATATACATCATAGATGTCCTCGTCAATTCGCGGCGTCAGCAGCATCTGGCCGGCTTCCAGTTCACTGGCGGCGGCTAATGCGTTCAAGCGCATTAGCGTCTCTTCCGTGGTGGCGAAGCGCCGCGCAATACTGTACAAAGAGTCGGCAGCCTTCACCTCGTAAAGTTCAAACTTTGACTCGTCAATGTCGGGCGCCAGGATACTCGAGCCTTCAGTCAACTCGCCGTCGTCCGTGATGTCATTCAGCGACTTCAGTACAGACACCGTCGTCAAGTAGCGCTGCGCTATGCTCGACAGCGAATCGCCCGCGGCGACTTGATGGACTAAAAGCTCCAAATCGGGGACGCCAGGCACCATCAGAAGTTCCCCGGCTACGATTTTTGTGCTATCGCCGAGCGCGTTTAGCCCCTGAATGATGCCGACGCTGGTGTCATATCGTTTAGCGATTGCAAACAGGGTATCGCCAGGCTGAACCTCGTAAACAGCCACAGGCTCGCCGAGGCTGGCCGGCAAAAGAATGCTCTGCCCGGCGTAAATCTGCTCGCCTTCCGCAATGCCATTGGTATATCGCAAGTCCGCGACCGTTGTATCGAATGCCGCCGCGATGCCATATAAGGAATCGCCGCTTTGGACAATGTAGACATCGTAGGAGGCCAAGGCAAGTTCCCGGGCTGGATCTCCCGCGCCTTCGCCGCCATCGTCCTGGGCCGCGGCCCCAATAACAACCACAATCGCTAACAGTAATATAATTGTGAGACGACCCATGCGCGCCATAGCTCAAATCCTGGATTCGCTTACGAACCTCCGCTTTCGAGCAGTCTACAATTTAGAGTGATTTCGCGCCATTCAGATTGAAGCTATTGCAAACGCAGCAGTGGTCACGCTCCGATTTCGAAAGCGCAAAGCATCAAGGAGTCCGATCCATCAGGCAGGGTCAGCCGTTCTCCGCTTACCGGCTCATACCAGCCGATGCGAATTTCGTACGGGCCGACAGGCAGTGGCGAAGCCGGAAGATAATAGACCTCGCGAAACGCGCCGGCGCGCTCCCAAGCGGTCGCGTCCAGCCGGCCGTCCTGCGGGTATTGGTCGTCTTGCGTCCATAATTTCCCGCCCGCCGCAGCGCCGCCCGAATCGTATACGTGAACGAATGATTTCAGCCCAAGCGCCGATGCCGCCAAGGGCCGCCAATACACGCGAAGAAGCAATTCCCCGCTCGGCAATAGATCTGCGCAGGTCTCGTAACCATACAAGGACACGGTATCCGCGAAACGCGCCAACTCTACTAAACTGGCGTCCGCCACCGCCCAGTGCTTATACTGCCGAATGGGCAGGCCGGAGGCGTCGGCGCGCAGCACTTCCTGCATGTTTTCCCCCATCCACTCGACAACCGCGCCCGCGTTTTCCCAGCCGTCTTGCTCCCTGGCGACGACGTAAATGCTGTCGTATTCCTGGCTCAATTCACTCAGCGTCGCCTCGATTTCAGCGACGGGCTGATTGGGCTTTATGGGCAAACCGATATCCCGGGCTGCGCCCTCGTAGTAATAGCCGAATGCCGGATCCACCGCCAGCTGGATGACCAGGTCGCGCTCATTGACTCGTGAATTCAGAAATTCGCCCAGCTCATCCCAGGCCGGCGCCTTTCGGAATGCCGGATTGTTGTAATAGGCATCCAGCGTCAGCAGCGCAATTGCCAACCAGGGCAAGGCCACAGCGAATGTCAGCAGGCTCCAGCCTGCCCTCACGCGACGATCGAGCAAGCGCGCCGCCAGATTACCGCCATACGCCAACAGCAGGATGAACCCGGGCGCGGCGGAAAGCGCGTATCGCGGGTGAAACAGATTGTAGCGTTGGGAAACCAGCCCCAGCAGCAGCAGTGGAACCGCGGCCGTCAAGACAGCAAAACTGAAGGCCCGTCTTGACTTGCGGAACACCAGATACGCGGCAAATGCCATGACCAGGGCGCATCCGACGCCAATCAGCGCTGCGTTGGCGGGGATCGCGCCGCCGAAAACCAGATGCGGAACAAAGCGCGTGATATAGTCGGCAATTGAAAAAGCTTGCACCAGCCCCGGATAATATTCGATGAAACCATGTCGCACCTGGATCAGCGCCAGACCGACAATCAGCAGCAGCGCCATGACAGACTGCAGCGCAAACAAACGCCTGAGAAATCGCCAATCCCGCCAGCGATAAATCAACGCGAAAGCGGCAAGCGCCAATGTTGTGAACCACTCCGTGTAAATGCTCAGCGCGGCGAACCCGGCTATCGCGGCGTACAGTCCCCAATCAGCCGGGCGCGGCTTGTCGACCAGGCGCAGGCCCAGCCACATGGCGACAGCGCTTGCGCCGCCCCAATAGGCGTAGTTGCGAAACTCCTGACTATGCCAGATTTCAAAGGGATGCATCGCCCACATCAGGCCCGCGAGCAGGGCAACGTCAGAACGGCCGCATAGCCTCCAGGCGAGCGCGATCATGGCGGGGACGCCGAGAAGATTGCCGAGCGCGGACAGATAGCGCAATGCGAATACTGAATCGACGCCGCCGACAATGTGGTTCCACAAGCGGCCGATGACGTAGACCAGCGGGGTGTGCGGCTCGCCAGGCGCAATTTCGCCCAATGATACGGACAAGGGTGTGTCCGCCCAATACAAGACGCTGAAGGCTTCGTCGCCTCGGAGCGGGACGACCTGCAGATCGTGAACCCGCAACCCAAACCCGATCAGTATTATGATGATAACCAGGCAGCGCTGGCGAAGCGGGGACATGCTCGCCTAGATAGTTGCTTCTTCAAAGTCTTGAATCTGCTCGTCGCTCAGCGGCATCAAGCTCCTGTTTTTCGCCTCGCCCGCCGAATCGCTCAGCAAACGTTTGGCGTCACGCAGATATTCCTTGAGATTCGGGCTGCGCTTAGGGTCCGCATACAGCACTGGAACCTCGGGCTCGGTTTCAAACTCGACCGCGGCCGACGGGTCGACGAATACAATCAGGCTCTGCACTTCAACATCATCCGCCACATCGTCAATCGCATTCTGAATATGCGCGCGCGCGATCTCGGCATCTCGAAATGGCTTGCCGACGCCGTCAAAGCGGATGACGGAAAACAGCTTGCTTATCAAGTTTCGCTTGCTGCGGAACTTTCCGTCGCGAAAGCTGAATTGCTGATCGTGCCAGCGCGTAACTATCGCGAATACACCTTGCGGGCAGATCAATACGTGCCGCGCCGGGAAGTGATGATAGTTGTAGAGCACGCTCTTGTTGCTCAAGCCTTTCAGCCCGTCTTCGATCGCCTTTTCCGGGCGGGGCACACGCGCCCAAAGATTGGTCATCCGGACCGACACAATCGTCAAAATGAATGCTACGGGCAAGACAGCAGATTGCGCGAACAAGGTCAGCGTATCGGGCGTCTGATTGGTGAACAGAGACGCGTTGATGACGACGAAGCCCAGAATCAGCGCGCCGAATGTGCCGAAAAACAGATAATTCGTAATCTTGCGATTACGACGGGCTAACTTCTTGTTGGTTACGACTCGCATGTTCTATCCTTGGATTTGCGGACAGGCGACAGCCAAAGGCACAAGCCCGTATTACGGGTTCGCCAGGCAAGCTCGTATCGCGGCCTGGTTCCTGCGTATGCTTGACGCGAATACCTCAATGATCTTGCTTCTGGGCCTCAGGAACCAGGCTTCAAGATGTTCCCAGTGTTTGTCCGGCACCGCCCGTCTGATGCGTCCTTCGACATCGTCATTGTCGTCCGCGGTGGAAATGTCAAACGCTTTCTCCAACTGTTCAAAGGCTTCTATGATATCGCGGTCTTGACCGCTGTACCTGTGATCAAATGTGAATTTGCAATTGCTGAAATCTCCCGTCAGCGGCGGCGGTTCGCATTTGTCGTATTCCGGCGGCAAGCTCAAGACATACTCCGTGAACCAGACGTTATCCGCCTCATTGATTTCGTCAACTTCATTGTCGGAATCCACGGTCACCTCGAGACGATGCAACTCGTCGATATAGGTATCCACGAACAGCGGACCGAATTCATAAGCTTGTCGAACGCCCGGGCCCAGTTGGCTCGTGCCAATATCGTATTGATACTCAGCAGTTACGATGCTGGAAGACACATGGACATCCTTGACTGTAATCGTGATGTGACTGTCCGGCGTATCGAACCAGTCCTGCCCGGTATTGACGACAGGCGCGCGCATCCATGCCGCGTTGCCGCAATACAAGGGGTGCGGGCTTACGAGTGACCAGCCTACCACCAGATTCACATTCTGCGGCGACTCCGCCGTTTCCGGGATAAAGTACGCCAGGTAATTCGCCACGGTAACTTCCGCGCATATCAGGTCATTGAAGCGCACCGTGGGCAGAATATGCCACTTTTCCGGCCCGGGATTCGGAGCGCTCTGGGCGCGAATCTCGCCCAGGACGGCCCGTTCCAGGTCGCCTTCGGCCACGCGCATGCAGTGCGTTACCGGCACTGGCAGCGTACTCACGGCGCCCGGCGTGTGCTGCTCCGGCGGGATATCCGCCGAAAGCTTGAATAACGAGCCGATTCGCAGCAATTCCAGATTCTGGTTGCGAGGTTGCGCCAGCGGCGACGGCGCATGGAATTCATTCGTGACGACACAATCCAAAGTGAAAGACGATCCGGCCGAGATCTCGATATCTTCCGGATCAAAGAGCAAGCTACCGCAATTTGCGTATGGCCGCATAATTGACGTGTCCTGCGCTACCTCCGTGAATAACTGCCGACCCAGCGGCACGCCCGCCGAGACTTCTTCGTACTCGGCCAAACGCAATTCGGCTGAAATGCGCGCAATCCCGTCCATGGCTATATTGACCGGCTCGCTGCCATCGCCCGGGCCCAACACCTCGGCATTGGACAGGGCCGTCAAATCGAATGTGCCGCCCGCCGTCCAGGCCCAGTACGTTAGTACAGACGAACCAGAGGTATCGGCATAAAACCGGAAACCGACCGGCAAATTGAAGCCGACCCAGACCACAGGCGCGGTAATAATTGCCGGCGTACTCAGTTCCACTCGATTCACGCCCGGCAGGTCAAGCGCCACGGTCTCGCGATACATAAGCGTGGCGTCCACCGGCGAACCGCCGTTGGCGTCCTGATAGACCAGCAAGTCAATGGCGCTGCCCGGAACCGGCGAGTCCACCGCGATGCTGACCGCATCCAGAGCTGTCGGCAGCGCTACGCCCAGCGGAGTCAGATCGAAACCGTTGATGACGACCGAGGGCTCGCCCTCTACAAAGAAGACGGCGTTGCCGTCGCCGATATTGTTGCTCAGCAGTGTATCGCCCGCGGCCGTGGGAAAGACCATCGCGAGGAAGATGACAGTTAGCGCGCTGATTGCAAGATAAGTCTTTGCCAAATGTTTGCGCATCATACTTTTCACCTCGCTATCTGCGCGACTCTATAACTGCCAATTGTAGGTTCGATTACGGCTTTGGTCAAGCAATCGACCAGGTCTGGTTTAGTCAGCGCTACGCTACTATAATGTGCGCGATAAGCGAAAAGTGCCGAAAGATCCCTATGTTTGAGTTTGCGCTGGTCTTTGCTGTGCTGGCTTTGGTCCTGGGCGGATACTGGGCGCTGGTGTTATTTCCCAAGCAGAGAGCCTTTCAGCACAAGCAGAAAATTGTGCGCTCGCTGCATGCCGGGGACGAAGTCGTAACTTACGGGGGCATAGTCGGCAAGATTGTTGCGATTGACGCGAACAAGGGCATCGCCGAAGTCGAGATTGCCGACGGCGTGACAATTCGATTGCTGACCGCCGCGCTCCAGCAAGTTTACGAAGCCGGCGAGTACGCCTACAACGCCAACATTGGCATAAAGGAGCGGCAGACCGAGAAGTCTGCCAGTTGACTATGACGACGGTAAAGGAAGGCGGCCGGCAATGAGCAGTCATGCTCGATGGCTAATGTTCATTGGACTACTGAGCTTATTCTGCCTCTGGGTCGCCTCGCCGCCGGAGTTCAAAGGTGTGCAAACGGAAGCCTGCAACGCGGCGGCCGGCGATTTGCCCTCGGATTTGAAATGCTCAGAGAACTTAGAGATCGACGCCAATGGCGATGGAATCAACGAATTTGTGCTGAACATCACGCAGAGCCTCGGCCTGGACTTGGTCGGCGGACTGCGCGTGCTGCTGCAAGCGGATATCGCCGCGGAAAACTTCACGCCCGAAGACCTGGGCGAAACCGCCAACAATGTCTCGCGCCGCGTCAACGCGCTGGGCCTCACCGAAGCCACCGTGCAAGTGCAAGGGCGCGACCGCATCCTGGTGGAATTGCCCGGCGTTCGCGACCCGAAACAAGCCATCGCCACCATCCAGCAGACCGCCCTGCTAGAATTCGTCGACTTCGGCGGCCTGGCCAATCAAGTGCGCGCATTGGTCGGCGCGGAGATCGTCACCAGCGAGCAGGTTGAGCTACGCAAAAACACTGTGCTGGCGGAAGGTGAAGAAGACCCGCTGGCGCAACGGCGCGCGCATCCGGTCAGCGGACTGCCCTTCCGCACCGTGATGACGGGCGCCGGATTGCAGGCGGCCAGCGCGGTTCTGTCTCCCCCGCAAGGCGCCGGTGGTCCCGAGTGGATGATCAACTTCGAGATTAAAGAAGAGTTTCAGGCTATCTTTGGCGGCTTCACGCGCGAACGAATCGGCGAGCCGATGGCGATCGTGCTGGACGGAGAAGTCTTGTCCGCGCCCATCATCCAGGCCGAGCTGCCCTCCGGCGGCGTTATCACCGGACAATTTACCGAAGATGAGGCCAATACCCTGGCGCTGCAACTGCGCTCCGGCGCCTTGCCGATTCCGCTGCGTATCGAGAGTACGCAGGAAGTCGGCGCCACGCTTGGCCAGGAATCCGTCAGGCTTAGCGTGCAGGCCGGCGTGATTGGCGTCATCGTCGTGCTCGCCTTTATGCTCATCTATTATCGCCTGCCCGGTTTCGCCGCCGATCTTGCGCTGATTGTCTTCATCTTGTTGAACATCGCGGTCTTCAAGCTGCTGCCGGTGACCCTGACCCTGCCCGCAATCACCGGATTCCTGATTTCAATCGGCACCGCGGTTGACGGCAATATACTGATATTCGAACGCATCAAGGAAGAACTGCGCGCCGGCCTGCCGCTGGATGCCGCACTGAAGGCCGGCTTCGACCGCGCCTGGACCTCGATTCGCGATTCGAATCTGTCCACCATTATCATTTGCGGCATCCTTTTCATGTTCGGGCAGACGCCCGGAGCCAGCATCGTTGCCGGTTTCGCCGTTACGCTGGCCATCGGTCTGGTGTTGAATCTCTTCACGGCGGTCATCGTGACGCGCACCTTTCTCTACGTCCTCGTGAGCATTTTCCGCGGCGCTATTTCGCAGAACCGCGCTTTGCTAGGCGCTTAAGGGTAAAGAACCATGTTCAATATCGTACAGAAACGCCGCTGGTTTTTCTTGCTGTCCGCCCTGGTTATCGTACCCGGCCTGGCGATCATGATCTTCTCGACGCTGTCAACCGGCGCGCCCTTTCGCTTGAGCATCGACTTCCTCGGCGGCAGCATCTATGAACTCAAGTTCGATGAGGCGGGCGCAACTGAGGACGGACTTCGAGAGGTATTCACCGCCTTCGGAGACGACAATGTCATCATCCAGCAGATTGGGCGGCCCGGCGACTATCGCTGGTCGGTCCGCGCCGGCTTCCACGAAGTCAGCACGACAAATGAGATCCTGACCAGCTTGAACGAATTGGCGCCAGTCGACCGCGACAGCTTTCGCGCGGAAACGGTATCGGCGACCATCGGCCAGGAAGTAACGCGCTCGGCTTTGGCGGCCGTGGCGGTGGGCGCGCTGGTCATCACCGGCTTCATCGTCATCGCCTTCCGCCAGGTGCCCAACGCCATTCGCTACGGCATCTGCGCCATCGCCGCGATGATCCACGACATCTTGCTGGTCATGGGCCTTATGTCATTACTGGGGCTGCTGCTGGGTTGGGAGATCGACGCGCTGTTTCTTACGGCGGTACTGACTGTGGTCGGCTTCTCCGTGCAGGATTCGATCGTCGTATTCGACCGCATCCGCGAGAATATCCCCAAGCATCTGGGCGAGCCCTACG
>CAZWCV010000049.1:4777-11712 GCA_964632725.1 uncultured Anaerolineaceae bacterium | reverse complement strand
CTTCTTTATCATGATCGCGATTCTGCTCTTCGGCGGCGAGACCGTGAAACAATTCATCGCCATCTTGTTTATCGGCTTGCTCTCGGGCACGTATTCGTCGATCTTCACCGCTGTGCCGCTGCTGGTCGCCTGGGAAAAGGGCGAGCTACCCTTCATCGGCAAGCGCAGCGTCTTGGGAGAAGCGGCGCCGGACCCCGCCTAGTGCCGGAAGTGCCGGCTGCCGGTGAAGATCATCGCCATATCGTAATAATCCGCCGCTTCAATAACCTGCGTATCCCGGATAGAACCGCCGGGCTGGATGACGCAAGTCACGCCGGCGCGCGCCGCGTGTTCAATACTGTCGGGAAAGGGAAAGAAGGCGTCGGAAGCCATCGCCGCGTTGGTCGAAGCGCGCGACGCTTTTTTGATCGCCAATTCGGCGGCATCCACCCGGCTGGGCAAACCCCCGCCGATGCCCACCGTGCGTTTTCCCCGGGCCAAAACGATGGCGTTCGACTTGACGTGCTGCACCGCTTTCCAGGCGAAGACCAGCGACTCCATTTCTTCGTCGATGGGCGCGCGTTTGGTCACAGTCCGGAAGCTCGCCGCCGGTGGATCGCCCCGGTCATATCGCTGCAGCAGCAGCCCGCCCTGAACGCTGCGGAATTCGAAGCCGGCGCCGGCAAAACGTCGCGAAATGCGCAGCAACCGACAGTTCTTGCGCCCGGTCTGTATTTTCGCCAGCGCCCCTTCGCTAAATGTAGGACCGATAATCGCTTCCACAAAAAGTGAGCCGAGTGCGTCCACAAAGGCTTCATCCACCGTTTCGTTGGCCGCGATGATACCGCCGAATGAGGACAGCTCATCCGATGCCAACGCCGGAGCAAGAGCCTCGGCAACCGTGCCCGCGCTGGCGATGCCGGTAGGATTCAAGTGCTTGATTATGACGACTGTCGGCTCTTCAAAACTGCTGACTGCGCGCCAGGCCGCGTCCACATCCAGAATGTTGTTATAGGAAAGCTGCTTGCCCGCCAGCTGATCGGCGCCCAGCGGCGTGCCCACCTCGCCGCGGGCGTAGTAGGCGGCCGCCTGGTGCGGATTCTCGCCATAGCGCAGGTCGTGGCTGCGCTGCAGGCCAAAGGCGATGCTATCCGGCACATCGCTATCGGCGGGCTCGGCGATATCTGATTCGCCCAGATAGGCGTGGATCGAGCGGTCATACTCGCTGCAGTAAGCGAAGGCTTTCACCGCCAGCGCTCGCCGCTGCCTCAAGGTGGTGGCGCCGTTTGTCTTCAGCGAAACCAGGACGTCAGAATACTCTTCGGGATCGCACAAGACCGTAACGCGCGAGTAATTCTTTGCGGCGCCGCGCAGCAAGGTAACGCCGCCTATATCGATCAGTTCGATGGCCTCTTCCAGGGTGACGTCCGGCTCCTTGATGGTCTGGCTGAAGGGGTATAGATTGCAAACCACCATGTTGATCGGCGCGAAACCCGCAGCCGCCAGCTCACGCATATCGGCCGCATTGTCCCGCGCCAGGATGCCGCTGTGTATGGCCGGATGCAGCGTCTTCACACGGCCGCCGAGCATTTCCGGCTGCTGCGTGATGCGCTCCACCGGCGTGACGGCAAGCCCGGCGTCAAGCAAGGTCTGCGCCGTGCCGCCGCTGGCGACGATCTCCCAGCCCAATTCGATCAATTCACTGGCGAAACCCAGCAAACCTCGCTTGCTTGATACGCTAAACAAGGCCCTTGGCATAGTCGCTACCTCAGTCTCATTCTTAACGCGCGAATTAACGCGATTATAATGGCGCGACTGAATGCCGTACAGGGAATAGATGCCGGCTCAATGGGGCAATGGAATCACCGCTTCCAGCGAAATTGCAATTGTGACCACAGCGCCTGTTTCATCGGTCACTTTCGCAGCGGCAAACGTGAGCATTGTGTCTTCGCCGACTGATACAGCGACATCGTAATAGTCCCCGCGAAATACTTTGCTTAGCAGCACAGCGTCCCAACGCATCGCTTGATCGTCCTTGGGGATTGCCAGTCGGATACCAGCCGGATGAATAAGCACGGTCTCATTGCGCTCGTTTTCTGGCAGCGCCGCTTGCCCCAGCATTTGAGTAAATCGGCTGTGATGCAGCGCGTACACATTGCGCATGCCCAGGAAACGCGCAACAAACGCGCTATTGGGCCGCTGGTAAAGCTCTCGCGGCGTATCGACTTGCTCGACGCTGCCGACATTCATCACGGCTATTCGGTCCGCTACCGCGTAGGCCTCGCGATGATCGTGGGTGACGTAGATCGCGCTCAAGCCCTGTTCCTTGATTAATTCGCGCAATTCCAGCGCCAGTTGGTCGCGCAACTGCGCATCCAGCGATCCCAGCGGCTCGTCGAGCATAAGCAGGCGCGGCCGCGGCGCCAGGCTGCGCGCCAGGGCCACCCGCTGCTTCTGCCCGCCGGACAAGGAGTTAACCTCGCGCGAGCCCATGCCGGACAAGCCCACCCGCGCCAGCAGCGTATCCACCTGTTTGGTAATCTCCGAGCGTCGAAGACCGCGGCGCTTTAGGCCGTATGCGACATTGTCCGCAACCGACATGTGCGGGAACAAAGCGAAGTCCTGAAACATCAAGCCGAATCCGCGCTGATGCGCGGGCGTAGCGCCGATGTCCGCGCCATGCAGGGTCACCAGGCCCAGATAGTCGCTTTCCAGGCCGGCGACTATCCGCAGCAACGTGGTCTTGCCGCAGCCGCTGGGACCGAGCAAGCAGACGATTTCGCCGGAATCAATTTGCAAGGAGACGTCTTGCAGCGACACCAGCTGTCCGTAGGCGTGGGATACCGCCTGGATGCTCAGCATCAGAATTCGCCGACGCCGGCGCCGCGCAGACGTTCGATAATCAGGAAGCCGCCGGCGCAGACCAGCATCAGGATCACGCTCATGGCCAGGGCTTGCCGGTATGACGCCAGGCCCGGATGGCCCAAGAGCCGGTAGATAACAACCGGTATCGTCACCGACTCGCGCTGCGCGACAAAGAGGGACGCGCCGAACTCGCCCATGCTCACTGTGAAAGCGAAAGTTGCGCCGACGACCAGCCCCCGGCCCGCCAGCGGCAGGTCAATCGTGCGCAGCCTGGTGATCTCGCGCGCGCCCAGCATACGCGCCGCCTCACCCAGCGACGGCGGGATGGCGCGCAGGCTGGGCAAGACGCTGCGAATCACAAAAGGCAGCGCGACCAGCGCATGAGATATGGGGATGATCAGCCAGGACGAGCGCAAATCCAGCGGCGGCTCGTCCAGGGCCACGATGAAGCCAAAGCCCAATGTCACCGCGCTGGTGGCCAGGGGCAACATGAACAGCGGGTCAACCAGGCGCGACCAGGCGCCGCCTTGTTCAATCATGATTGACGCGACCGTCCCCAGGACCAGCGCCGCCGCCATAGCGATGATAGCGAAGCGCAACGAGTTGAATACTGCCTCCAAGGGTGTGGTGAAAAGCAGCGAGGCCCGGGTCTTCTCCGCCAATCCGGTAAAGCCGCTGACATCGAAGTGGCCCGCAAGAAACAGCGAGCGCCATACCAATGCGGCCAGGGGCGAAAACAGCAAAAACGCCATCAACCCGACAGTGACGACGATGGCGGCCCGCTCCCGCCGAGAATGAGCGCGAGCGCTTTGCGCCGATCGGCCCGCTTGCGGCAGATGCAGCCGGCGTTGGCTGGTGGTGTATACCAGCAGCATGAGCAACATTGATACGATCTGCACCAGCGACAAGGCGGCGGCCAGCGGCAGATTAAAAATACTGACCGCCTGATAGTAAATCTGCACTTCGAGCGTGGCGAAGCGAATCCCGCCCAAAATCAAGACGACGCCGAAGCTGGTGAAACAAAATATGAAGACCAGAACGCCGGCCGAAAGCAGCGCCGGTCTGATCACCGGCAAGCGGATATCGCGCCAGACCGCCAGATCATTGGCGCCCAGGCAGCGCGCCGCCTCTTCCGCGTGAAAACCCAGTGACGACCAATAGCCGGTCATAATCCGCAGCGCGACCGAAAAGTTGTAGAAGACGTGCGCGATGATAATAATCGCCAGCGTGCGTTCCAATTGAATCGGCGCCTCATCAAGCGCGAACAGCAAGCGCAGCATGTCGTTCAACAGCCCGCGCTCGCCCAGCACGGCCGAAAACGCCAGCGCTACCACCACTGTGGGCAGTACGAAGGGTAAAGTCGCCAGCGACAGCAGCAGCGACCGGCCCCGAAAGTGGTAGCGCGCGAAGACATGGGCGCAAGGCAGCGCCAGCAGCAGTGTAACGACTGTCGACAGCAGCGCCTGGCACACCGTGAAGAGCAGCGTCTCCAGGTAGTAATCGCTCGAAAGGAGCCGCACAAAGGCGGTGAGATCAAGCGCGCCGTCCGGGCGCAAGCTGATGTCGAAGAGCGTAAGCAGCGGATATACGAAGAATACGCCAAGGAAGGCCAGCGGCAGCAGGAAGACCAGAACCTTGGCGTAGCGCAAGCCTGACGTCAACGAAGCATTACCTCCGCCCAGGCCTGAATCCACTCATCTCGCTTCGCTTCAATCAGCGCGGGATCAAGCCAGGCCGGATTCTCCGGTATGGCGACATATTCGACAAAGACTTCGGGCAGCTCTATATCCCGCGCCACCGGGAATACAAACATATTCAGCGGCAAGTCCGCCTGAAACTCGGCGCTGAGCATGAAGTCGATGAACTGCTCGGCGCCAGTTTGATTGGCCGCGCCTGCCAGTACACCGGCGTACTCAATCTGACGGAAGCACATATTGTCGTTGACAATCGCGCCGGTGACCGCGCCCGCCTCGGGATCGTCGCTGTAGATGACCTCCGCCGGCGGACTGCTGGCATAACTCACGACAAGTGGCCGGTCGCCATCGCCGCGGCTGCCCACGGTGAATTCGCCGTAATAGGCATCGCTCCAGCCGGCGACAATCAGGACGTCATTATCGGCCAGCGCCCGCCAATAATCGAGGTAGGTGTAATCGCCCTCTGCGCCGAACTCAGCGATCGTCGCCAGCAAGAAGGCCAGACCCGGCGACGAGGTGGCGGCGTTCTCGACCACCAGCAGACCCGCATAGTCCGGCGCCGTCAGGTCGCTCAAACTTTCCGGCAGCGGCAGTTCCTGCTCATCAAAATACGCCAAATCGTAATTGAGGCAAACATCGCCGTAATCCACCGGCGTCACACGATAGGTATCGTCCGGAACTAATTCTTCCGAAACATTTGACAATTGCGGCGACTGATAGGCTGCGAAAATCTCGGCCTCCAGCGCGCGGCTCAAGAAGGTATTGTCCACCCCGTACAAGACGTCGCCCAAAGGATAGCTCTTGCTCAGAATCGCCTGGTTGACCATCTGCCCGGCATCGCCGGAACGCAAGATCTCAATCGTAATGCCGCTTGTCTCTTCAAATGATTCCAGCACCTCTTCTGAAATGGCGAAACTGTCGTGCGTCAGGACTACAACGGTTTCCGCCTCTTGAGCCGCTGCCGCGCCTAACGCGCAGATCAAGGCAACAACTGTCATTAGCGCTCGCCCAAGCATAAGACCCTCCTTCGTATATCCGGGAACGGGACCTGGCGAGCGCGCAGTCATCCAGAAAGCAGCCACCCCTGTCGGGGTGTGTACAGGGGTGGCTAAATGCAGGGTATTGCAGACATCCCTACGCCAGCATTACCTGGATCAGGTGTGTGGGTCGGCATGTTCGCCATGCCCTCTCAGCCCCCTGCCGCGAGCTCCCCAAGTCACGAAATATGTTGATGAGTACGGATTATACCGTGTCCAAACAATTGCCGCAATGTTCCGGCGCTAGGAATGAACAAATCCGCTAAGGAATTGTGCAAATCGCCCGGCGCTGCAGGCCTCGGAATATTGCAAAATGGTCGCGCCATCCAGTTGATACAGCGGAAAACAGCTCGTAGGCGCGGCGCCGGCTGGCGCTTCGGCGATTAAGTCGCAGCCGGGAAAAGGGATGATAACGCCGTCCGCGCTGCGCTCCAGCTTGTCGACCACGCGCTCCACCGTCGCGATAACGACATCGGCGACGCACACCAATTCCATGTCGATGCCAAGATTATTGTTGATCAGCACATTGCCCTGTCGGTCGCCGGCCAGCCCGTGAATCACCGCCACATCGCAGGGAATCGCCGGGAAAGCCAGCAGTTCTTCTCCAGAGTAGGGATCGGCAACTGTCCGCACATCCGGCCGCAGTCGCGGCAGATCGGTGCCCAGCCAGGCTCGCGAAGGCATGAAGCCGCAGCCCGATATCTGCGCGCGGACGCCCATTACCAGGCTGGCTTCAGTCTCTTCCATTATCTGTATGCGTTGCTCTTGGGCGTATTGCGTGAACATTGGCGCGAAGCCAAATGCCTCGAGACCAAAGTAGGCCGACCGCACGGTACTGACGCAGTCGGCGCCGACCAGCAGGTCAGATTCCAGGCCGCCGGTAAAGCTGAGCAAAGTCAGATCACGCGGCGGCTGGCGGCGGCGCAGCAGCGCTTTCACAAAACTCAGCGGACGCCGGTACAGCGTCATCCCGCCCAGCGCCAGGGTGAAGCCGTCCTCGACGATCGCGGCAGCTTCGTCCAGCGACATATAGCGTCCCGACACTCTGTACTCTCCCGCGCTCTGGCTTGCGTCCGCCCAGTCAGACCACGCCTGGTATATGGCGCCATTTGCCCGTTACAAAGCGTAGCCATAATAGCGTATACTGGTGCGAGATGGAAAGCTGAACATCATTTGGGGCAAGCTGATGAAGCGCTTGCAGTCACACTTTGAGGACCCGCGGATTTACGGCTCGTTCTTTTTAACGATCCTGGCATTCTGCGTGGGGTTCGCCGCCGGCCATCTATCCGATTTGCGAAGCATCGCGCTCACAGACACCGACCAGGCATTCGAACCCTTCTGGGACGCGTATTCAGTCATC
>CAZWCV010000049.1:0-4767 GCA_964632725.1 uncultured Anaerolineaceae bacterium | reverse complement strand
GGTGGCAGTCGAGTCCCTGGTCGACGGCGCCATCGAGGGCATGGTGAATTCGCTTGAGGATGACCACAGCGGCTATATCCGCCCCGACCTGTACAAGCGCAGCACGGACTTCTCCGGCGAGTTCACGGGAATCGGCGTCTTTACGCGAAAGAACCAGGAAACCGGCGCCATTGAAGTGACCACGGTGATTCCCGATTCGCCGGCCGAGGCGGTCGGGGTCATGCCGGGCGACGAATTCTATGAAGTAGACGGACAGCGCGTCGCTGGCGTTACGCAAGCCGAGTTGTCGGCGCTGGTGCCGGGCCCGCGCGGCACCAGCGTAACCATCATATTTAGACGAGACGGGGAATTGATTACCTTTGAGATAGTGCGCGACACCTTCCCCCTCCCCAACGTGTCCTTTGAGATCGTCGGCGAGAACATCGCCCATATCTCAATGCTTGACTTCAATGATCTTTCGCGCGCGCAATTGGATGAAGCGCTGCAGGCGGTAGACATCGACAGCACGAATGGCCTCATCTTTGACATTCGCGACAATCCCGGCGGTACGCTGTCCAGCGCCATCGAGATTGGCAGCGCCTTTATCGAGGACGGCGTACTGCTGCGTCAAGTCGCCCGCGACCAAAGCGAGGAGGTCACGCGCACCAGCGGCGGTTATGCCGATATTGATGTGCCCATCGTGGTACTGGTTGATGAAACCAGCGCCAGCGCCTCCGAAGTTATCGCCGGCGCCATGCAGGACTACGGCGTCGCCACCATCCTGGGCGAGACTACCTTTGGCAAGGGCACAGTGCAGAATATCCCGTCCTTATCCAATGGCGGCGGACTTCGCATCACCGTGCGGCGCTGGCTGACGCCTAACGGCCACTGGATTCACGAGCAAGGCATCACGCCTGACATCGTCGTTGAATGGAATCCCGAATCCGATGAGGAAGACGAGGAAGATATTCAGTTGAAAGCCGCGCTCGACTACCTGGAATCGCTGCGCGACTGAGGCGCTTTTCCTGCGTATAATGGATAGCGCGAAGTTCACCATGCGCAGGTCGCGCTATTCAAATCCGCCAACTGATGCTATAGTGCTGTAGTTAAGATCTGGAAATACCGCAGGGAGTCCCGCTGATGGGCGCAGTTTTACAAGTCTCGTCAATTGTCATCTCGATCGTGTTGATCGTCTTGATTCTGCTGCAGGTCAAAGGCGGCGCCTTGGGCAGCTTGCTGGGCGGCGATGCCGGCGGCGGGATCGCGCGGACGCGGCGCGGCCTGGAAAAGACGCTCTTTCGCATCACCATATTCTTGTCTATCGCCTTCCTGGGCATCGCGCTATTTGCCGTTTCAGCGCCCGGATAATTTCCCGGCGCCATTGGCGCAAACTTCTCATGAATTACAATTGCCCGGCGTTCTGTGAGCAAACCAGAACGCCCTTGCTGCTTCTGTGAGGCAATTTGATGCTGCGTGGGTTTCGCTGGCAACTGATCCTGCTGCTGCTCGCCCTAATGGCATGTGGCGCCGCTGCCGTTTTCCGCATCAGCCGCCAGTCAATTCCCCCGGTCACTGCGAGCGTTCCTCCCCGGCTTGTTGACACATCGGTAAGCGAATCGCCGCCACCAACACAGACCACAATACCGGCAACAGTCGCGCTCCCTGTATTGGAAGGCGACATGTCGTCCGCGCGCGCCGCTACCACCTTTCGCGAGGGACTTGTCGGCGGCGCGCAGCGAATCAATCCCCTCTTCGCGCGCCTGAACCCCGCGGATCGCGATCTTGCCAGTCTGATTTTCGAAGGTCTGTTCGCCATCAACGACTACGGCGAAGCGGCGCCGCGCCTGGCTGCGGAGCTGGTAGTATCGAGCGACGGGCTGGAATATGTCGTCCGGCTGCGCGACGACGTCAAGTGGCAGGATGGCCTCCCCTTCACTGCGGACGATGTCGTTTACACGCTGTCATTGCTGGGCGCGGCCGAATACGCCAGCTACTCCAGCACAGCCGCGTTCTGGGGCACGGTAGAAACACAGAAGCTAAGCTCCGACCTTATTCGCTTTCGCCTGGCGCAGCCCTTCAGCAGTTTCCCGCTGCTGCTGACCGTCGGCGTCTTGCCCGAGCACGCGCTGCGCGGCTCGTCAATTGTCGACCTTGCCAGTCATCCATTCAATCTCTCGCCTATCGGTACCGGGCCCTACCAACTCGCCGCTCTGCGATCCGACGCCGAAGGTCGAATTCATACAGCTCATTTGCAGCGTTCGCCAACGCACCGGGAACGGCCGGAAGCGCGGGACGGCTACTTTTTTCGCGACCTGATTTTCCGCTTTTACGCCAGCGAAGCCGACGCCAAAAGCGCTTATGAGTCGAGAGAAATCGACGCGCTCGCTTTGGCGGAGTCCCCGGGCCGGCTGATCTCGCTGCCGCAGAGCCGGCGCCTTCGCCAGGCGCAATCTGAGCTGGGCATTTTGATCTTCAACTGGAACGATACGCCCTTTGAAGAGCGACGGGTGAGGCAAGCTCTGGCGCTTAGCCTGGATTTGCCACGCCTGGCGCAAGCGCATTTCGGCAGCGCGGCGGTATTCGCCGACAGCCCGTATGTCCTGGGTTCGTCCGCCTATCAGCCCAGTGCCTTCTGGCAAACTTACGATCCGGATAGAGCGCAGACCCTGCTTGATTCAGCCGAGTTGGCGCCCGCAACCGAAGCGTCTGACGACCGCGAAGATTCCCAAGGCTTGGCGTCGTACAACCTGATGGTTGCGAATTCTGCTCAACTGCGAGAATTGGCGGCGGACATCGCCGCTCAGTGGCGGCAGCTTGGATTTGAATTCAGCGTCGAAGCCGTCGACGCGCCCGCATTCAGCAGCCGCCTCGAAACGGGTGACTTTGACGCGGCCATCGTGTCACAGCTTATCGGCGCCGACCGCGACCTGTTCCGCTTTTGGCATCCCGCCCAGCATGGCGGCGGGAGCAATTACGGCGCGGCCAGCCATAACGAAATGGCCGAACTGATCGAAATCGCGCGCGTCGAGATTTACGCCGGGCGCCGCGCCCTGCTTTATCAGCAGTTGCAGGAAGTCTTCGCGGAACAGGCCCTGGCTATCCCGCTCTACTATCCGCTGCTCACTTATGTCACGCGTGACAGTATCGACGGTATCAAGCTGGGCTACCTGAGCTCGCCCGCCGACCGCTTCCGCGGCATTCAGTACTGGCGGCCAGCGACATTAGCCGGTTAGGCTGACGCTTCCCGCAGCAGAATCTCCCGCAGCAGGGCTTTGCGCGCCGCGCCGCCCAGCGTTTCCAGCTTGCGCGTGCCGAGCGGGTCGATTTCCTCGCGCAGCAGCCGCAAGTCTTCCGGCTCAGGCGGACGTGTTTCCGCCAGCTCGGGCGCGACTTCCAGTTGGAAGCCGGTCTTGCGGCGCAGGCGCTCGACGCTGACGCCGGGATGCAGGCTGACAAGCCGCATCCGCCCGTCTTGCCAATCAAACTGGCCCAGGTCCGAGACCAAATAGCGCGGTCCCCCGCCGCGTCGCCGCTCCGGCGAATGCCCAATGCCGCTGATGAAATCGATCTTCCGCGCAAATGTCAGGCGCGAATGACGCGGCACATACAGATAGCTGTGATCGTACTGCGGCGTGACGTCAGGGATGCCGCCGCTGCCCGGCAGGCGCATTCTCGGCTTGCGGTAATCCTTGCCGAAGGCGACATTATTCATGTTGCCTTGCTGATCGACTTGCGCCGGGCGGAAGAATTCTTTGGGCTGAAACTTGGGCAGTATCTCGGCGGCGCCGGCGGCGAATCCCAGATGTATCAAGCCCTTGCCCACCCAAAGATCTTCAATGCCGGCGATGCCCAGCGGTCCCCAGTCCTGCACCAGCGCCTGGCCGATGGCCGATGTGAAACGAGCGCGCGGCGCATAGCGAATCTTGCCCAGAATCAAGCCTGCTGACACCAGCGGCGTATTGATGCCTTGCGCCCAGACTTCGCCGTCCTGCACCTGGCGCGAGATGCAGACGCTGATCAGCTCATCAACGGAGTAATCGGTGTCGGCCGACAAAGCGCTACTCGCTGCCGCCATTGGGCTTGATCAGACGTACAAACCGCCGCTTGCCCACTTGCAGCACCGCCGGCAGCATCTCGGGCGTAATCGTGGCTTTCAGGCTGTCCACCTTCTCTTCGTTGAGACGCACGCCGTTCTGTTGTATCAGCCGTCTGGCTTCGCCGCGGCTGCCCACCATCTTGAGCCGCACCAGAATATCGCGGATTTCTTCTTCAGCCGGCAGCACCGCCTCGTCGATATCCGCCGGTATGCCGCCACCGCCGCGAAAGACCTCATTCCAGCGCAGTTGCGCGGCATCGGCGTCTTCACAACTGTGAAATATCCCCACGATCTCGCGCGCCAGATTCATCTTGGTTTCGTTGGGATGCAATTCGCCCGCCGCCAGTTTGGCTTCCAGCTCCTCAACCCGCGCCGGCGTCCAACCCAGAATCAGCTTGTGAAACACCCCCATCGACTTGTCGGGCAGGCTCATCACCTTGCCGAACATATCCCAGGCTTCGCTGAGCAGCGGGATGTGATTGCCCAGGCTCTTGGACATTTTGATTTCGCCATCGGTGCCGGGCAGGCTTTCGCCCATGATGATGGCGATCTGCGGCTTTTGTCCCAAACCGGTTTGCAGCTTGCGACCCGCCACCAGAATGTTGAACAACTGGTCTTGTCCGCCGACCTGCACATCCGCTTCCTGCGCGACAGCGTCATAGGCTTGCATCAGCGCATAAAAGAATTCGTGC
>CAZWCV010000048.1:4800-25541 GCA_964632725.1 uncultured Anaerolineaceae bacterium | reverse complement strand
GTGGCTGTTGTCCTCGCGCAGGCCGACATGGCCCTGGTCGACCACATCCCAGAAGCTGGGCCAGCCGCTGAAGGAGTTGTACTTGGTCTCGGACGAGAACAGCTCCTGCCCGCAGGCGGCGCAGGCGTAGACGCCGGCGGCTTTGGAATTGACGTACTTGCCGGTGAAGGGACGTTCGGTGGCTTGCCCCCGCAGGACGGCGTACTGCTCCGGGCTGAGCTCGCGGCGCCATTCGGCATCGGACTTGACGACTTTCTCCATCATGGTGACAACCTCTTTCGCTTCTTATCTTCACACTAGCGTATGCTGCGAGTGTGAACAAAGTCTTGCCTGCGTATCAAGATTATAATAGATGTGCTGTCACTGTTTGCAAGCGCTTCGGCTTTGTACAATAGCTTCGGATTCCACTGTTCGACGTTCTTGGGCGGGCGCGCATGGCCACGACTGAACATACCATCAATGACGCGATTGCGGAATTGCTGCGCGGGACGCGCTGGGCGTGGCGCGAAAAGAATGTCATACGATCTGAAAGTACGCAGGTTCTGGCGTCTTCTGCTTCGCGTCAGCCCGACATTCTTGTCGCAGAACCTCATACAGCGCCTGTTTGTATTGAAACCGAGGTACTTCCCGCTATAGCAGTCGAGTCCGAGGCATTAGCTAGACTGCGCGAAGATCTAAGCGGTTCTAGTCGTACGATACTTTCATCCATTGCCGTTCGACTTCCTCAACGATTTAGAGGCGCGCAGGGACGCGCGCTAACAAAGGCTATTCAGTCGGCAGACGATCTCGAATTCGCCCTGTTTACAGTCAAAAGCGATGAGGAGCATACACGTCTTCCACAGAGTGGCTGGCTCACTGGAAATATTGACGGCCTTTCGCTACTGGTTCAGGCGGCGACCATTCCACCGTTTCTTATCGATGAAGCGGCAAATCTATTGGAAATTGGAGTCAACCAAGCGGCAGGATTGTTAGAGGAATATACTGCGACTTATCCGGGATCCATTCAAAGAATCGCTGACGAATTGCAGCAACAGGACAGCATCCAGACGCGAAGAATGGCGACAGCCATACTTGCGAACGCATTTATGTTTCACGAAAACTTGGCTGGAGGTCCCGGCGCATTATCAAAAGTACGTCGTCTCGATGAATTGCGTAACCCGCTTACTGGTTTCTCTAAACGCGAAGTCTTGGATGAGTGGGAAAAAATACTCGCCGTAAATTATTGGCCGATATTTGACATTGCGCGGCGTATTCTGGCGATTATTCCGACGCTTGGCAGTCCCGAATTGGTAGGCCAGTTGGCGCGAACAGCGCAGGCGCTTGTAGCGCGGAATCTGATGCGGTCGCACGACTTGACTGGCACAGTCTTTCAAAGGCTAATCGCTGACCGTAAGTTCCTCGCAGCGTACTATACCACTCCCGCTTCGGCGGCGCTCTTAGTTGGGTTGGCAGTTAACAGCGACACTCTACTTTCCAACGGTGATTGGTCCGACGCGAAACAAGTGAAAGCCTTACGTGTCGCCGACTTTGCCTGTGGCACGGGGACTCTACTGTCAACCACATATCAGCGAATCAGTCAGATTCATGAATTGCATGGTGGAAATACAGCCTCGATACATCCCTTTATGATGGAAAGAGCCTTGGTGGGCTGCGATATTTTGCCAGCAGCAACGCACCTGACTGCGTCCATGCTTTCCGGCGCTAACCCTCAGGTCACGTACGACGGAAGTGCGATATTCACCCAGCCATACGGACTCCAAGAGGATGGAAAAATCGCTCTAGGTTCAATCGACTTGTTGAAGGACATGGCGCTGCTGGAAGGTTCGCAGATTACGGCAAAGGCTCTTGAAAGCAGGGGAGAAGCGGACAAAAAGACTTGGCGCTTTGTGTCAGATAGCTCATTCGATCTGGTAATAATGAATCCACCGTTTACACGGGCAACAAACCATGAAGGCCGACACGCGGACGTTCCTAATCCGATGTTTGCAGCATTTGGCTCTAGTGATGAAGAACAAGGGGCAATGGCAGAAGCAGCGAGACGATTGACGAAAGGTGTAGCTGCTCACGGCAACGCGGGCGAAGCATCGATATTTCTGGCTCTTGCAAATTCCAAGATTAGGATTGACGGAATGCTAGCCCTCGTCATGCCGCTATCATTGTTGACCGGCGCATCATGGGAAAAATCTCGCGCATTACTTGCGAACAACTATGACGAGCTTGTCTTGACTTCAATTGCCGGTGGCGCAGAGAAAGTACTGTCCTTTTCCGCTGACACCGATATGGGTGAATGTCTGGTTGTAGGTAAGCGTAGCGGACGTAAACAAACGAGAGCCACATTTGTCATTCTAGAAGAAAAGCCAGACTATCCACTTCACGGCATGACAGTAGCTAGACAGATTCGTCATCTAATTGACAAGAGTGAACTTAGACGCTTGGAAGACGGTCCGGTCGGCGGTTCCGATATCCAGTTTGGCGGCAAAAAAGTGGGGCAAGCGATTGACGCGCCGCTTCCAAGTAGCGGAAGTTGGAAACTCGCGCGGATCGTAGATCTTGAATTGGCGCAAACAGCATATCAATTGGCTAACCGGAATCGGGTATGGCTTCCGGCTCAACATAGCAGCACTATCGCAACAGTCCAATTGAAGTCTATAAACTTGGTCGGAAGAATCGGCCCCATAGGCAGAGATATAAACGGAAAGAATCCTAACGGATCTATTCGTGGGCCATTTGAAGTGAGGCGATTGCAGAGCAATACCTATCCAACATTTCCAATCTTGTGGGCTCATAAAGCCGACCGAGAGAGGACAATGATGTTTGACGCAGACTGTGAAGGTGTGCAGCGCCGCGGTTCGTCCACACAAGAGCAAGCGGTAATTCAGCATAAAGCTGAGACTGTCGTTCTCACCGCATCACATTGTCACTCAAATGTAGACTTTCGATTCAATAGCCAATCTACGGCAATGCAGTTTACAGCTCGCAAGACAATTGGCGGACGTGCGTGGATATCAATCCAACTTGCAGACGCAAACCAAGAGAAATCTCTAGTTCTTTGGTCAAACACGACGCTTGGACTGCTGATGTACTGGTGGCATTCCTCCAAGCAGCAGCCAGGCCGCGGGAGCATTCCATCGTCAGCACTGCGTTCTTTTCCCATCCTCGACGTCACCGCCCTCTCCGACACGCAACTCGCCCGAGCCGCGCAGATCTTCGACGAGACCTGCCAGTTGCCGCTCAAGCCGCTGCACGAACTTGACATCGACAAGAACCGCAAACTGCTCGACCGCCGCTTTTACGGCGAAGTGCTCGGATTGCCCGATGCCATCCTCGCTGACGGCGGGCCGCTCGACATCCTGCGTCAGAAGCTCAGCCGCGAGCCTTCCATCCGCGGCAGCAAGAAATAAAGGAGACCAGCCATGCCCAAGCAAATCGCCATCAGCGAAGTCGCGACCGGCTTCCGCTACTTGCTCAGCGAAACCTTCGAGAGCGTGCACGGCGCCTACCTCGACCAGGGTACGTCCTTCTTCGAGACCTTGGCGCAGATCTCGGCCGCCGAGGCCTCCCAGCCGATGGGCGACTGCGCCACCATCGCCGCCCATGTCGCGCATACCCGCTACTACCTGGGGGTGCTGGAAGACCGCATGTTCAGCCGCGACCTGTCGTATGTCAACTGGGATACGATCTGGAACGAGGTCAGCAGCGTCGATGAGGCCGCGTGGGCGGGCATGATCGCTGATCTGCGCGCGACTTATGACGGTATCATGCGCCACCTCGACGGGGCCGAGGACTGGTCGGGCTTCACCGAACTGTCGTCCCTGCTGGGCATGATCGCGCACAGCGCCTATCATCTGGGCGAGATTCGCCAGATGATGTGCCGCCTGAAAGGATAGGCCGTGCGACAAGTGACTATTTTCCGCGAGCCGGGGCGCTTCGCCGGCTGGCCGGCCAACTACGGCATCTGGCGCTGGGGCGCTGAAATCGTGGTCGGCTTCACCGTCGGCGCGCACAAGACGGTCACGCGCGGCCACGCCATCGACAAAAGCCATCCCTTCGTCAACATGCAAGCGCGCAGCCTGGATGGCGGCGAAACCTGGCAAATCGAAGACTTCATGGGCGCGCGGCCGGGCGGGCGCGGTCTGTCGGCTGATGAGCACATGGGGCCGGGCCTGCGCCTGGCCGAGTTGATGGATGCCGATAGCGCCGGGATACCGCCGCAAGCGCTCCACTTTGACGGGCCGGACTTTGCGCTGATGGCGGCGCGGACTGGCATCGGGCGCGGCGTGGTCTCGTTTTTCTATGTGTCCAGCGACCGCTGCCGCAGCTGGGCCGGTCCCTACCGCCTGCCGCTGTTCGGGCAGACCGGCATCGCCGCGCGCACGGATTATCTGATTCAGGGTCCGCAGTCGGCGCTGCTGTTTTTGACGGCCAACAAGGCCGATGGCGATGAAGGCAAGGTCATTTGCGTCAGTACGGAAGATGGCGGGCAGTCTTTTGAGCTGCTGTCGACCGTCGGCGGCGAACCGGCTGGACGCGGCGACTTCGCCATCATGCCGGCGGGGCTGCGACTAGCGTCCGGGCGCATCTTGTGCGCGCGCCGCTGCCGCGAGGGCGCTACGCTACTCAGCTGGATTGACCTCTACGCCTCGGACGATAACGGGCGCAGTTGGCGTTATCTCAACAGGCCGGCGACATTCGACCAGCCCGGGCACAGCGGCAATCCGCCCGTCTTTCTGCAATTGCCGGCTGGCCGGCTGGCGCTCGTCTACGGCAATCGCGACCGGCCCTACCGCATCTGCGCCCGGCTCAGCGAAGACGCGGGCGAGAGTTGGCGTGAGGAGGTTGTGCTGCGCGCGGGCGGCGCCAACGGCGATTTGGGTTATGTGCGGGCGGTTGTACGCGATGACGGCGCGGTGGTGGCTGCCTACTACTTCAACGACCGGCCCGATGGCGATGGCGAGCGCTTCATTGAAGCCACGATTTGGACGCCGTGACTGACCGTCGGCCGGCGCCCTTCCCCAACCGCACACTCTGTCAGGGCGACAACCTGCCTTTCCTGCGCGCCTTGCCCGCTGAGTCCATCCACCTGATCGCGACTGACCCGCCCTTCAACAAGAACCGCGACTTCTACAGCGCTGACAACACTGCCGGATTCAGCGACAAGTGGTCCTGGGCGGTCGATGTGCCGCCCGAAGATGGCGAGCGCCTGAGTCGCGATCAGCCCGCGCTGCACGCCGTCATCCAAGCCGCCCGCCTCACGCACAGCCAGAGCATGAGCGCCTACCTCTGTTGGCTTGGCATCCGCTTGCTGGAGCTGCGCCGCGTTTTGCGCGCTGACGGCAGCCTGTACCTGCAAATCGACGGCGCCGCGCAGGCTTATGTCAAGCTGCTGCTCGACGCCCTTTTCGGCCCCGAGAATTGCCGCAACCAGATCATCTGGCATTACAAAACCGGCGGCGTCAGCAAGCGCTGGTTCAGCCGCAAACACGACACCATCCTCTTCTACAGCAAGACGGACGGCTACACCTTTCATCTCCAGCGGGAAAAGTCTTATCTCAGGCATAAGTACGGCTTCGCCAATGTCGTAATCGAGCAGGACGCGCGGGGCTATTTCCGCCGCGTGGCGATGCGCGATGTCTGGGACATTCCGGCGCTGCGCGGCAATCAGCCGGAAGCCACGGGCTACCCCACACAGAAGCCGCTGGCGCTATACGAGCGCATCATCCGCGCGTCCAGCAACGCGGGCGATTTCGTGCTTGATCCCTTCTGCGGCAGCGGCACGACGGCCGTCGCGGCCGAGCGCCTGGGCCGGCAATGGATCGCGATGGAACGCTGGGACGGCGCTTACGAGATGCTGTGTCGGCGGCTGGAGGCCGAGGGCCTCTCGCCAGAAGTTCCCTTGCTCCGCCAGAACTCCGATCGTCCTCGCGCTACCTAAGTAGCGCGATGTCCCTTGAAAGCGGCTGCGCCAAGTCTGTAATTCATTGTTTATAGTATTAGCCAGAAATATGGCATATAATGATATTGCGGTTTAATTCACAGTAGTAACAATTTCAAGGAGATTTTCCCATGCGTAGATCAATTCTTATTCTTGCCCTGCTGCTGCTGATGTGTAGCGGCGCGGTTCTCGCCGATCATCACGAGGTCAACGCCGGCGTGGCGGCTGTGCCGGTTGGCGCTGATGGCGCGGGAATCGCCTTGCCCGGCGGCGCCTACGAATTCGCCTTCCACGCCCATGACGGCGACGCCCTGAGCTTCGCCACCATGCTCGCCCAGTCCAACGATGGCTTCCTGGCGCCCAATGAATACGGCATCGCCCTTTACGACATGGGCGAGCCGGTCAGCGGCGACGTCACTGACCAGGTCTACTATTGGGACCTCGGCAGCGAACGCAATGAGCCGATTGGCGAAGGCATGCACCAGGCGCCGCGCCAAGCCGCCCCCAATTCCGGGCCGGCCGGCGATGGCATGGTCCGGCTCGCCAGCGATCTCAACGATAATTTGAGCTATCCCAGCGCCGCCGACCTGGTCGTCGTGACCTTGACCGCTGGTGACATGGGCGATTTCACCCTGCGCATTGAAAACGTGTCCGATATGTCCATGTACGCTTCGCCCATCACACCCGTCTTCTGGATCGTCCATTCCGGCGACATGATGATGATGGAAGATGACATGATGATGGATGACGACATGATGGATGACGACATGGCCGAGGACGACGACATGATGGATGACGACATGGCCGAGGACGACGACATGATGGACGACGACATGGCCGAGGACATGGACGACGACATGATGGATGACGACATGGCCGAAGACGACGGCATGATGGACGATGACATGGCCGAAGAAGACGACATGATGATGAAGATGGGCATCCTCTTCACCTCCGGCCAACCCGATTACGGCCATGGGCTGGAAAGCCTGGCGGAAGATGGCGATCCCTCAGCCTTGGCCGCCCACCACGGCGTCATGATGGATGACATGATGATGGGCGACATGATGATGATGGCTGACGACATGATGGACGACGACATGGCCGATGACGATGACATGATGGACGACGACATGGAAGAAGACGACGATATGTAGTCGGCCGCAGCGCAAGGGCGGCAAGGCGACTTGCTGAGTCGTCCGCCGCGCAATCAATATTGGTAGGGGCGACTTGGTGAGTCGCCCTTTTCTATTGCGATTCCAACTCCAGCGGCAAGTCCACCCAGCGCCGTTCGCGATGCGAAATCTCCACCGCGTTTATGATCTCCTGCACTTGCGCGTTTTGCGCGAAGTTTCCCTGATTCTCGCCGCTATCGTTGACGATTTCTTCCATGAAGTTGTGCACGAGATTGGCATAAAACATCGCCGGCCAGGGTTCGCCCGGCGTATAAGCGGGCGGGAAGTAACTGGGCGGTATGTCCACCGCGACATATTCCACTTCAGCGGCGTCGGGGCTCGTGGATTTACGCAGCGTTTCCTGATTCTCCAGTTCGGCGCCCAGGCGACAGAGCAGCGCCCCTTCCGAGCCGTAGACGCGCGCTTCGACGCCGGGATAGCTGTTCACGGCGACGTAGCTGGTTTGAATTGTGCAGAAGCCGCCCTTGCTGTATTCGCCGATATAGACATCACCATCATCGATATTGGTGCGGATGAAATCTCCGTTCGGCATGGTGCGATAGGGCACGAAGTTATAGAGCAGCCCTACCAGGCTCTTCAGCGGACTATCCATGAACCAGAGACTAATGTCGATAATGGGAGCGCCGTAACCCTCAAGGGATGACACCTTGATGTCTTTTGAGCCCGTCTCCACGATCATATCTTCTTTGGTGACCGGTTCGGTCGGGCTGATGAATTGCGAGTTCTGCTCGTAGCCGTTGAAGATCCAGGGCTCGCCAACGAACCCGTCGGCGAGCAAATCGCGCATGTATTGAATAGAAGGCGCATAACGGAAGGTCATGCCCACTTTGGTTTTCAGCCCCATTGATACAGCCAGCTCGTGGGCGCGCCAGGTGTTGCGAAAATCGTGCGCGACCGGTTTTTCGCACAGGCAATGCTTGCCCGCCTCCAGCGCGGCAAAGGCCAGCGGTTCGTGATTATTCTTGTCACTGAGGTCGCCGCGCGTGCAAACATCAATGACATCAATATCTTCGCGGCTTAACATCGCCTGATAGTCCGTGTAGACGCTATCAATATCAAAGCGGGCGGCGGCATCTCGCGCCAGATCTTCATTCAAATCGCAGACCGCTACCAGGTCACAGAGCGGCGATCGCTGAAATCCGGGCAAGTGCGCGCTCCTCGACCAGCGGCCGGCGCCGATCACTCCAACTCTTAATTTGTCAGGCATGGCAAATGCTCCCTCCAGGAACTCATGGATCGCTCATTCGAGCAGTGGACAACTTGCTTTTCAAATCCGCGGCAATTCGCGCTGGCCCTTTATTCCGGCTGGGAAACGACATAGGTCATCGCGCCGGCTTCCAGCTGGGCGACGAAAGGCCGCAGCAGCAAAAGCGCCGTTTGCTCATAGGGAGCGCGGAATTCTTCAATCACAGCGAAGGTAACGGGATGCAGCATCCGCCCCAGCAGTGTATCCTTTGGCGCCAGCGTTCCGATATGGCTCGCGTCCAGCACGGGAGCGAATATGCCGCCGCTCTCCGGGCGCAAGACCGAGGCGCCGCTCACCGGCAGCGGAGGATCTATCGGTGGCGGCGCTTTGCTTTGGTCGACGATGCCGACCTTGCAAAGGGCGCGCAGCAAACCTTCAGCAATCTTTTCAGCGCCCGATTCTTCAAACTGGCTGCGGCCGCCCAATTCCACGGCCGCCACGGTCATGCCCAGGGACCTGGCGTAACCTGACAGGCTGTCGGCATCAGCTTCGCGCCTTACGACAAAGGACGCGGGAAAGGAAGCAGACAGTTCTCGGCCGCCTTCCATCTCGAATACGAAATCGTTCACACACCAGCTCCCGCCGCCATGCAAGTCGATCACGTAGTCGATGCCTTGCAGAGCTTCCGTCGCCAGGACATGCGCAACCCGTTCGGAGTATGATCCCGCGGGATTGCCCGGGAAAACCCGATTCATATCGAGCTGGTCAACGGGCGCGTTGCGTTTATCGGCTTGCATGGCCAGCGGATTCGTCATCGGGGCAACGCGGATGAATCCGCGTACATCCGCGGGCTCGATGCGATCCAGCAGCTTGCGGATGGCCCAGCCGCCCCAGGGACCCTCGTCGCCGTGCAGCCCGGCGGTGATGAGAAGGCCGGGTTCTCCGCCGCCGATTTCGCCCAGCAGCAGCTCGCTAGAGCCAAAAGCAGAGGTAACGCCAATCGGGAATCCGCGCCAACTCATCCCCTCAATAACACCCGCCATACGCCGCTCCAATCCATCTTATTTGACATTCGAGGCGCGACACGTTAATCTCGGTCAGTCAACAAATGGCTGATTAGCGCCTGAACTCCTGCGGATTCTAACGATTTCCTGGGGGAGTTGTCAAAAATTCACCGCGCTCACGCTCTTTCCCGTTGACATTCCAATAAGTAGTTGAAGAGGAGTTCTTCATGAGCAAGCGATTACTTGTAAGGTTCCTGTCTCTATTTATGGTCACTGCCATGCTGCTGGCTTCGCTGGCCGGCGCAGTCGTGGCGCAAGACGAAGTGGTGCTGACATTCGGCATCAGCCGCCGGGTTGATACCCTTGATAATACGGCGACCGCCTTCTCCAGTGTGGAAGTCATCGTCGGTCACGTTTTTGACACCCTGGTCAAACAGAATCCGCTCGGCTCGTTCCATCCGGCTTTGGCAACCAGCTGGTCGGTCAACGATGACGCGACCGAATACGTCTTCGAATTGCGCGATGACGTAACCTTCCATGATGGAACGCCATTAAACGCCGAGGCGGTCAAATATACTTTTGATCGCATCGTGCATCCCGACACCAAGTCGCAAATGGGTTTCAGCTTCATCGGACCCTATGCGGAATCAGAAGTGATCGATGACCACACCATTGCGGTGCGCTTCCGCGCGCCTAACGCCGCCTTCCTGGACGGCCTGTCGCATCCGCAGCTCGGCCCGGTCTCTCCCACGGCTGTCGAAGCCCTGGGCGCGGATTGGGGCTTTTCCGGCATTGTCGGCGCCGGTCCCTTCATGTTCGAGTCCTACACGCCCGATACAGAAGTGGTGCTGGTGAAGAACCCTGACTACAACTGGGGTGATGAAGCCGTATTCGGCATTACCGGTCCGACGGCGATTGACCGGCTGATCTTCAAGATTCTGACCGATCCCGGCACCCGCCTGGCGGCGCTGGAAAGCGGCGAAGTTGACATGATCGACAATCTGCCGGGGCTTGATGTCGCGCGCCTGCAGGAAGATCCAAACTTCACCGTCAGCATCTACGACCAGGCCGGGCACGGCTATTCCTTGATGTTCAACCATCAGAAGTCGCCAACGGACGAGCTGGCCGTACGCAAGGCGATCGCCATGTCGGTTGATCTCGAGATCATGCAAGACATCGTCTACGACGGACTGGGTTACAAACCCTGCAGCGCGCTGACAGCTTCCATGGTTGGCTGGACGGATGTCTTCTGCCATGTCAATCCTTATGATCCGGAAGCGGCTGGCGCAGTGCTGGACGAAGCCGGCTGGGTCATGAATGACGAAACCGGCATCCGCGAGCGCGACGGCGTTCCCTTGGTCGTGCGGCATTTCGGCGCCGACCGTCCCCTGGGCAATGCGACCGCGCAATTCCTGCGGGAAGACCTGGGCAACGTCGGCATCGACTTCGAGCTTAACATCTCGGATTTCTCGGCCTATATCACCAACGTCGTCGCGGGCGAGCATAACACCCAGCAATGGTGGGATACGCAGACCGACCCCGACGGCGTATTCCGCACCCTGTTCCACTCGTCCAACGCCGGTGGCGGCTCCAACCGCAACAACTACATCAGCGAGACGATGGATAACATGATTGACGCGGCCGTCGGCATCAGCGATCAGGCGGCGCGTATCGCGGCTTATGCCGAAATCCAGCAGATCCTGGCTGACGAAGTGGTCATGATGTATCTGAACGATCCGGTGGTCACCTATGCCGCCATCCCCTCGGTCCAGAATGTGACGATCCTGGGTGGCGGCTTCGTGCCGGACTTCTATTCGGCAACCATGGACGGCTAGTCCATTGGCGGACTGCGTCAATTCCTTGGCGGTAGGGACAGCACGCTTGTCCCTGCCGCCCTATCTGGGCCTTGCTGGTTCCGGGACAGCCGCTAAGTTCTCTCGCATATGAGCAAGTACCTGGCCAACCGCTTGCTGCAAACGATCCCGACGGTCTTCCTGATCACGGTCGTGGTCTTCCTCATGCTGCACTTTACACCCGGCGATCCAGTGCTCGTGTTCATCGGCGACAAGCAGAGCACACCCGAACAGCGCGAGAAAGTGCGTCAAGACATGGGCCTGGACCGCCCCTTGCACGTGCAGTACCTGAGTTATATGGCGAACGCATTGCGCGGGGACCTGGGGCGTTCGCTGCAGACCAATGTGCCGGTGATGGCCCAAATTGTGAATCGACTGCCATGGACCATTGAACTGTCGCTTGCGGCGCTGCTGATCGCCTCTGTGATTGGCATATCCGTCGGCATCATTGCCGCGCTCTATCACAATACCATCATCGATACACTGGCGATGGCCTTTGCTTTGGTGGGCATTTCCATGCCGGTTTACTGGTCATCGCTCTTGCTGATTCTGTTTTTCGCCGTGCGCCTGCGTGTTCTGCCCGCCATTGGCCAAGGCGGAGTCGAACGACTGATACTGCCCGCAACAGCGCTGGCGCTGGTCTCGGCCGGTTCACTGGCGCGTATGGTGCGCTCAAGCATGCTCGAGGTGCTCAACCAGGATTTCGTCTTGACCGCGCGATCCAAGGGCATCACCGAACGCATCGTCGTTATCCGCCATGTGCTGCGCAACGCGCTGATCCCGGTGGTGACAATTCTGGGTTTGATCCTCGGTTACACGCTTAGCGGCGCCGTCATCACCGAGACCATATTCGCCCGGCTGGGCATCGGCCAGAAATATGTCGAGGCCGTGGTGCAAAAGGACTTCACGGTGGTGCAAGGGATGACGCTATTCATCGCGATGATGTACGTCCTGGTCAATATCGTGGTGGACGTGATTTACGCCTTTATCGATCCGCGGATTCGTTATGACTAATGTGGATGCGACGCCGGCCGAACTGGGTGACGTTCAGTCGTCGAAGTGGTCTCGATTTTTCAGGCGAGTCCTGCGCTCGCGCAATGTGGTGGCGGGAGCGACGATCCTGGTCGTTGTGACGCTCCTGGTGGCGTTGGCGCCACTCATCAGCCCCTACAGTCCCACCGAGCAGTTCCGCCGCAATCGCCTGCAGCCGGCCGATGCCGAGTTTATCCTAGGCACGGATAACCTCGGCCGCGACATCTGGACGCGAATTCTCTACGGCGGTCAGGTATCGCTGCAAGTTGGCATCATCTCGGTCGCAATCGGCGCGACCCTCGGGGCGCTGCTCGGCTTGCTCGCCGGCTATCTTGGCGGCCATACGGATACCATCATCATGCGCTTCATCGATGTCATGATGGCCTTCCCCGGCATATTGCTGTCCCTGGTGATCGTCGCCGTATTAGGCCGCAATTTGCACAATGTCATGGTCGCGGTCGGCTTGTCTTCGGTGCCGGTCTATACCCGCGTCGTGCGCGGCAGCACGCTTTCGGTTAAGCAATTCGACTTTATCGTGGCGGCGCAGGCGCTGGGCGGCAGCTCGTGGCGCATCATGATGCGGCATATTCTGCCCAATGTGGCGGCGCCGCTCACGGTGGTCGCTACCAACGGCGTGGCCAGCGCGATTATCACGGGCGCGGCGCTTAGCTTCCTGGGCCTGGGGCAACAGCCGCCCGACCCGGAATGGGGCTTGATGCTCAACGAAGGCCGCGAGTTCATCCGCGTGGCCGCCTGGGTGACGACTTTTCCCGGCATGGCCATCATGATAACGGTGCTGGCGATCAACCTGCTGGGCGATGGCTTGCGCGATATCCTCGACCCGCGCTTGAAGTTGTGATTTCGCCAACAGTCTTCTATTAACCACAGCCGTTCGCAAGATACGAACTGGCTTACATTTCATGCCAAGCCCAAGTCCGCGACTGACGGTAAGGGCGACCCACCGGGTGACCCGTACACACAGAGTTTTCAAGGGCGAGCCAAGGCTCGCCCCTACAGTTTCCGACGTGAATGCGAAGGGGAATCGTTCGGGCTCAAAGACTCGGCCACACTAATCCGGCGGTTCAAACAGCATGGAATGCAGGGTGAAGTCGCTGGTGGTGATGCCGCGCGGCAGTGAGACGACCGTAAGCACGATGTCAGCGATGGTCTCCGTTGACACCAGCGTGGACTTGTCGATGCCGGGCGAGGCGGCGGCGCGCATGGGCGTATCGGCGGGCCCGGGCGAGATCATGACCACACGGATTTGCTCGGGCCGCAGCTCGGCCGCCAGCGATCCGGTCAGCCCCTTCAAGCCAACCTTGGCCGCGGTGTAGGCGGTCACAGTCGGCACGGACAGAGCCGTGACGATGGAGCCGATATTGATGATGCTGGCGTTTTCGCTGCGCCGCAAGTTGGGCAGCAGCGTCCGCGACAAAATGTAAGGCGCGCGCAAGTTGACGCGCAGGATATGATCGAGTTGTTCGTTGCTGGTGTCCTGCGCCAGCGCAATCAGCCAGTCGCCGGCGCAGTTGATGAGAATGTCGACCGTCTCGCCCTTGAGCGCGACGCCCAGTTCCGCGACGGCCGCGTCATCGGTCACGTCCAGCGCATGGACGCTCGCCTTGCCGCCCAGCGCGGCGATCTCGTCCGCCACCCCCTGCAGCTTGCTTTCCCTGCGACCGACGAGTGCGGGCTTGATGCCGTCCGCCGCGAATCTCAAGGCGATGGCCCGGCCCATGCCCTGCCCGGCGCCGGTGATGACCGCTGTCCGTTGGCTCATGTTCGCTCCCTTTCGCTGTTGTCGATTAGCTGGCGTAACCGTGCGATATGCGCCGGGCCGATCTCGCAGCAGCCGCCGACTATCGACGCGCCAGCGTCAAGCCAGCCCGCCGCATGGCCGGCGTAGACATCCGGCGGCAAGTCGGCGCGGGAGGACAGCTGCACCACGCCGCCTTCTTCTTCCCAGTCGTCGGGGATTTCCACGAAGCCATTGGCGTAAGCGCCGTAGGGGATGCCGCTCGCGCGCAGAATCGGCAGGGCGCAGCTGATGCTGTCGGGTGTGCTGCAGTTGACCAGTAGCGCATCGGGCGGGGCGTCGCCCAGATCGCCGATGACAGTTTCCAGGCTTTCGCCGCCGCGCAGGTCGGTCGAGCCGTGGTCGTCCAGCGTCAGCGACAGCCAGACGGTCTGGTCACGCCCCGCCGCCGCGTCCAGGAAGGCGCGCGCTTCAAAGCTGGTCGAGAGCGTCTCGCCCAGGAAGATATCTACATAGGGCGCGAGCAGGTCCATCAGCTCGCCGTATTGAGCGGCGGTCTGGTCAAAGGACAGCGCGAATTCATTGGTGTAGCTGGCTTCCAGCGGCGGCAAGCTGGCGGCGATTCGCACATCGGACCGGCCGCATTGGGCGCGCGCGGCGACCGCCAGTTCGCCGGCAGCCCGCACTAACTCCTCGAAGCGGCTCTCGATGCCGGCGTGCCGCAGCCGGATGCGCGTCGTGCCGTAGGTATTGGTGGTGATGACATCGGCGCCCGCGCGTATGTAGTCGCAGTGAATCTGCCGCACCAAATCGGCGTCTTCGTAGACTGCGGCCACCGCCCATTCGCCGTAGCCGCCTTTGCCGCCGCGATTGACAATCTCCTGTCCCATGCCGCCGTCGAGCAGGATGGGCTTGCCCTTGTTTGTCATGGCTGCACTTTTTTCTGTTTCAATTGATGCGCGATTCTAGCATGAGCGCGCGGGCCGCATGTAGTGGGACTATGAGAAAGCGCGGCAAATGAAGCTGGTTTCATAATACAAAGGCGCAAAAGCAATCGAGAGCGTTGCCCTGTCTTTGACAGCGTAACACAGCACCACTATACTCAAGGTGGACACGAGGAGGCATCATGGCGACAACCAACATTCGTTTGAAACGCATCGAAAAAGAATATCAGAGCGTGCGCGGCGTGCAGGACGATATACTCGACAAAATGGACAGCTACGAAGCGGCGCTGCTGGGGCTGACCGAAGTGGTCGCGGAAAATTCGCGCAAGCTAGACGCGATCATGAAGCATCTGGATGTGCCGTATGAGCCGATTGGCTTCGTCAAGGAGTAGATCTGAGGCACAGGACAAGCAATCGCACTGAAGTCAAACTGACAATTTCCAAAACTGGTACTTGATGCACACTTGTTTTGCCGTTGATGGTAAGTGTGATTTTCACCGTATCTGCGCCATTGTCGTAGCGCCACTTATAATTCCAGTTTGTACCGGCAAGCGGGAATGATTTGATCATATAATTGCCAATATGTGGCTTCACATCCAGATATGTAAGACTCTCAGTTTGTTTAGTCATAATTACGCTCAGGCATACCTATCTCCATTCGCCAATAAATCATCCATACCACAAGACTGAAATGGCGCACAAATGTTCGTAAGTCTTTGACGTACTCCTTATGCGAGCTACCCGCCACCACGTCCACCTCATCCTCAATCAACTCGTGCAGCCGATTCACTAGCGTGTCAATCATTCCAAACTACGTCAGCGACCGGACCGCCAACTGTCTGTGCAAGTCCAGCACACTCCAAGGTGCGGTTGTCCTGCCTAATGCGATTAGCTATGCGGGAAAACGCTGCAGCCGTCCTCAACCGCCCAGCGCGGCAAAGGCCTCCCGCCGGGCCTGCGCAGCGGCGAGCTGCTGAGCTTGCAACTTGCGGGTCAGCGCGGCCAGCTCTTCCGCCAGCGGCATCAAATCGATGCGGTTGGCGCTGTTGATCGTGTCCACCCACTCGGGGCGCAGCGCGTCAATGCCATGCAGGGCGCCGGCGATGGCCCCGCCCATGCCGGCGATGGAGTCGTTGTCGCGGCCGTAGTTGACGCCGCCGAAGACGGTCCGCTCAAAGTCGCCGCCGGTGACCACCAGGAAGCCGAGAGCGATTGGGACTTCTTCGATACTGTGCTCGCGGCTGGGGTTCCAGCTGTTGCTGCCGTCCCCGCGCTGGCCCTTGAAGTCATCTGGCGAGGTGTCGTAGTCGCGCATGACTTCGCGCAAGGGGCCGATGGCGCCCGGCCAGTCGGTCAGGGTGCTGGCGACATCGGCGACGGCGGCGATGCAGTCGGCGGTGCCGTCTTTGGCGACGGTCAGCGCAGCGTCGATAATCGACGCGACCGAGGCATCCGGCTTAAAGGCTTCGGCCACACAAGCGGCCTGGACTGCAGCGGCCTCCAGCCCGAAGCTGTATTGGTGGGCGCTGAAGACATCGACCGCTTCTGCATAAGCTCGCGCCGGATCGCAGGCGTTGACGATGCCGACCGGCGCGGCGTACATGGCGGCGCCGCAGTTGACCATATTGCCGACGCCGGCGTAACGCGGATCGGCATTGGCCAGCCAGCGGATATAGAGCCACTTCTCCGGGTAGAACAGGCGCTCGACCAGCGGCATGTCGCGCTCGCGCTCGGCGACCCAGCGGTCTTCCAGCGCCATTTTGGGCACAATGCGGCGCAGGAATTCGTGCGCGTCCAAGTGGTCGCCATGCTCGATATAGCAGTGGCAGAGCAGTTGCACCATGTGGGTGTCGTCGGTGTAGCGCCCGTGGCCGCGGCCGCGCGTATTGGCTGCGTCCCAGGCTTCGACAAGGTCGGTGATTTGGCCGTAGCGGGCCTGGATCTCATCGGGCATGCGCCCTTCCGCCGGCGCGCCCATGGCATCGCCAATCGCGCCGCCGTAAAGGCAGCCCTGGATTTTCTTTAGCAAGAGATTGAGTGTTTCCGTCATAAGTTTTTCCCTAATTTCTTGCGCTGTCAGGTCTCGATTTGCAGAATAATGCGCCAATCACGCGGATAGTGGTAGGGGCGGCTTATCAAGTCGCCCGTCATACGCCCCGCCGCGATCAAACGGGCGACCAGATTGGTCGCCCCTACAGTTTCGTTTTGCGGCGATCCTACGCTTACATAAAGCGCACCGAGTAGACCACGGCCAGGTTGTGCAGCAGGCAGCGCCAGTTGTCGCCGCGGTCATCCGAGACGTAGAAATTGCCGGCGGTCGTGCCGAAAGCCAGCGAGTCGCCGTCGTGGTCCAGCGCATGCCGAAAGATGAGGTCGTAGCAATGGCGCTGGGGCAAGCCGCTGCGCAGATTCTGCCAGGTCGCGCCGCCGTCTTCCGTGCGGCAGATGACAAGCGAGCGGTCGACGGGCACGCGGTACTCGGCGCTGACGGCCGGCGCCACCCAGGCCACGCGCTCGTCCCGCGCGTCCACCGCCAGCGCAAAGCCGAAACCGGCGGGTCCGCCGCTTTTGTCAGAGATGTCATGCCACTGCAATCCGCCGTTCTCGCTGCGGTAGGTCCCGCAGTGGTTCTGCTGCCAGAGCACATCGGGATTGCTGGGGCTGGCCAGGATGATGTGCGGGTCGTGGCCGTGTTCGTGATGCGGATCGGGCAGATAATCGGCGAAGAGACCGCGATTGCGCGCCGTCCAGGTTTCGCCGCCGTCCGCGCTGATATAGACGCCGCCCACGCTGATGCCGACGGTGATATGGCGGCTGTCGCGCGGGTCGACCTGGATGGCCACAGTGCCGGGATGATCGCGCCCGGCGCCGAACCAGTGCGTATTGCTGGGGTGCTTCCAGAGCGTCTCGACCAGCTGGAAGGAATCGCCGCCGTCATCGCTGATGAAGAGGCCGCCGGGGTCGGTGCCGACGTAGAGACGGTTTGGCTCATCAGCGCCGCCGGGTTCAATCAGCCAGATGTAGTTGGTCTTGGCGGGCACGCTGAAATCGGGCGGGACGGTATCGCCTTCGGGATATTTTGGTGATTCGACCTCTTGCCAGCTGGCGCCGCCATCGCGCGAGCGGTGCAGCTTGCCGCCCCAATGCCCGTGATCGAGGCTGGCCCAGATGGTATCCGCGCGCGGGTCGCGAAAGGCGTAGACCACCGGGATGGCTTCAAAGTGCGCCGACTCTACTTGCCAGTCGGCGCGGCCATTGCGGCTCATGATCAGCAGGCCCTTGCGGGTGCCGACGAGGAGTTTCTGCATCTAACCCCTCCCCCGGCCCCTCCCCGAATCATCGGAGAGGGGTGACTCGCCTAAGCAGACGGCAATTTCGCACAGCTTTCGCATTAAGCTAGCCCCCAGATAAGGCTTGGACGATGAAGATTTGGGTGTCGGCGCAGACGCGGTCGGAGAGGGTCTGCTTGTCGCGCAGGAGTTCTCCGCCCAGCCAACCCCACCCCCGGCCCCTCTCGCCATCTCTATGGCGAGCATCCGAAGCATCAGGGAGGGGTGACTCGTCGCTGGTGATTGTCATTTTTGAGAGCTTCGACACCTTATCAGCCTCCCGAGAGTGCCTGGACGATGAAGATTTGGGTGTCGGCGCAGACGCGGTCGGATAGGCCCTGCTTGTCGCGCAGGAGTTCTCCACCGACAAAGATGTTGACGTGTTTGCGCAGGGCGCCCTGCTCGTCGACGATGTAATCGGCCAGCCCGCGCCAGCGCTGGTCGACGGCTGGGATGATATCGGCAACGGTGGCGGCGTCGATGCTGCACTCGCAGAGGTCGGGGAAGAAGCGTTTGAGGTTGGGCGTGAATTTGACGTGAGCCATGGTGGGAATTAGAACGGATGGAGTGGTAGGTTGTCAAGATTTGGTGCTGGGCCGCGGGCGTTCGACACTCTGCCACCGAGTTCAAAGAGTTAAAGTGAGGGCACAGAGGGTTTTTATTGGATCACAAAGGCACAAAGACACAAAGGGCACAAAGAAAATACAGCTAGTCTTTCGAAGGCGCCGCCGAGCCTTTGACGTGGCGTTCGTACAGATAGTCTGAGTATTCGGTATTCAGAATCTCGCGGCTGCGCTGACTGGTATCGACAGGATGCGGCGAAGACAGTCCCGCGGCCAAGGCGTTTCGGGCAAAGTCGGCCCCGGTCGCCCACTTCTGTTCCGGTGTATAGCGCTTCACAAGCTGCTCGAGCAGCACAAGGACTTCGACATCGTGCTGCGCGGCGAGCTGTTCCAACTGCTGCGTGATGTCTTCAGGAATGTCGATGGTCATGGCTAGGTTCTCCTTGGGGAGATTGTATCACAACATGCTGCAGTTTGGACGAGGCGGGGTGGGCTGATCGTTGAGGGCGCAGGGGGGTTAGGTTGTGGATGATAAACGGGCGGGCATTCTACACTTTGCCACCGAGGGCGCCGAGTTAAAGCGAGGGCACAGAGAAACGACTGATGAATCATTTAGTGAGACTTCTGGATAGTTTCAGGAAGATCATTTAGATAAATAAAGAACTGCGGAGCATGAAGAATGCGAAAGTCAGTTTCCAATTCGAGCGGGCAATCATATCTTCTAGCTTGCCTGATTTTTATTGCATATCCCCTATCAATTCCACAGAAATACTCTTCAAATGAACGTTTGCAGATTCCAGAATAGCGCTCAGTTTTCTTCCATAATGATGCGATTTCGGATTCTATGATTTCATCTATTTCGAATTCGCCAACGACTCTTTGCACAGGTGAAGATGCGTAAACAATTACGCGTTGAATTTCGCGGTTTGCGAATATTTTCCGTCGAAACTCAAAGTGCTTTGATCCTTCAAAAATCGCGTCTACATACTGCGGTTTAATCGACAATAAGACGCATGTCCCCATTCGACTTCTCCATCAATTTGTTAAACGCAGTGTCACTGATTTCTTCGAATCCACGAGGCGCTTCTAAGATTATTCCCAATTCTTGAAGGATTTTTAGGTTAAGCCGCTTAGAGAATGTATGCACATAGAGAAAGTCTACAACAAAAGGCCTGTTTCGAGGATTGTAATTCCAATGACTTGCCAATTCATCATCTGAAAATACGCTCCGCCTTCTGGCAAGTTGCACGAACTCTTCAAGGTTTTCAATGTTGTCAGTGATTGACTGCACTACACCTACTGTAGTAACCACCGAAGTATAGAATGCTGGCCCGTTAAATCTCGTTCGGTAAAAGATGATGATGTCTCCGCTCGTCAAATCACGTTGAATGGACCTCGAAATGTACACCTTGTTAATCGCGTTTCGGTTCGGTCTGTTTTCCACAAAATCCAGCGGCGATTCAGTACGTAAAACAGAATCCGGAAAAAGCTCAGTGTGATATTCGGGATATATCGGTACAATGAATTTACGGGCCCTTTTAGCAATGTAGGGGTACGTTTTTGCCGGCTCGCTGATGTTTACCTTTGAGGTCAGATTTCGAACAAAAACTTGCTCCTCACCATTCGTCGAACTTTTCACACCGTGATAGTCGAAGCCCCAAACGCTGAGCAAGTCAATTAGCCTGACTTGGCCTTCCGTTCTATCAAATATCGTCACATAAATCTCATCTACATTGAAGTGCATTGCGTTGTCAAACACAATCTTTAGGAAGCGTTCGCCCAGTTTGAACCCGTTAAGCGTCACCTTGAAAGTTCCGATCTTGAGACGGCGTTTTGGGGACAGGCTCGGCCGAATATCAGCGTAGTTCTCGTTTTCGTCCTCAATTTTCAAGTACAGAAATGCCAAGACCTTGTTCACACGTTGGCAAACGTACGCTATTTCATCT
>CAZWCV010000048.1:332-4743 GCA_964632725.1 uncultured Anaerolineaceae bacterium | reverse complement strand
CAAAGTACTGTTGTCTGACCGAAAGGACATCGTAATTTACTAATGTTGGATTCTCGGCAACACACTTTTCAAGGAATCCTTCAATGTTGAATACACGCGACTTAATCCCTAGCGCAAACGCTTTCCTGTGTAGTTTTCTATCTTCGCTTATGAGGATGTCAACACGGTCGGCATATACTTCCTTCAAAAGAAGCGTGTCATTTGCGTCATTCTCGGAGACGTCGAATTGTTTACGCACAGCGTCGATTTCGAAAGAATCAGGTGCTTCAGTTTTCAAGAGATAGTAGCTGTTTAGTTTCGACTTGAAACTACTAACTGTTGACGGATTTGCGTTCTTCTCGATCTCAGAAATAGAAATGGGATGAATGCACTTTGTGTACCCGAGTTCGTCTAACCAACGGTAAAGATACCCAATCTCGCTTCGAACAATATTCGGAGTTTCGCGGTGAATCAAAATGTTAGTATCTAGCAATGCCTTCATCTCAATCTAACTCCTTTGCGAGAGAACACTCATTAAGTATATGAGCTTAGTGGTACATGTCAATCTGTCGTGACACATATACCGAATTGTAAGGTCGGAGAGTCACCACACATCCCCTTTGTGACCTTCGTGTCTTTGTGCCCTTTGTGGTAAAGAAAAACTCGGTGACCTCGGTGTACTCGGTGGTAAAGAAAAAGCCCCCGCGCTACAATACGCGCCACTCGAAGCCAAGCACCAGAGGACACCCCATGACCGATTCCAAATTCGCCGGGCTGGCCGAATTCCGCTGCATCGGGCCCTTCCGCGGCGGCCGAGTGGTCGCTGTCGCCGGCGACCCGCGCGACACCAACACCTTCTATTTCGGCGGCGTCTGCGGCGGCGTCTGGAAAACCACGGACGCCGGCCAGTACTGGGAGAACATCAGCGACGGCTACTTCACCGCCTCGTCCGTGGGCGCGCTGGAAGTGGCGCCGGCCGACCCCAACGTCATCTACGCCGGCACGGGCGAGACGACCATCCGCATTGATGTCTCCATCGGCGACGGCATCTACAAGTCGACCGATGCCGGGCGCAGTTGGAAGCATCTGGGCCTGAAAGAAACGCGCCAGATCGCCAAGATTCGCACGCATCCGCAGAACGCGGACTTGGTCTATGCGGCGGTCTTCGGGCACGCCTTCGGGCCCAATCCCGAGCGCGGCGTCTACCGCTCGAAAGACGGCGGCGAGACCTGGGAGAACGTGCTGCACGTCAGCGACAAATCCGGCGCCATCGACCTGACCATCGACCAAAACAATCCGCGCATCATCTACGCGGCGTTCTGGGAAGCCTATCGCAACTTCTGGAATATCTCCTCCGGCGGCGAAGACAGCGGCATCTGGCGCAGCATGGACGGCGGCGACACTTGGGAGTGCCTGACGGGCGTCGAGGGGCTGTCAAATCCTCCCCCTGACTCGTCGGGGGGAACGAGGGGGGTAGGAGGCGCACTCGACTCGTCGGGGGGACCGAGGGGGGTGGGCTTGCCCAAGGGCTTGCTGGGCAAGATCGGTCTGGCGGCGTCGCCGGCGCAGCCCGGACGAGTCTGGGCCATCATTGAGAATCAGCCCGATGGCGGCATCTACCGCAGCGATGATTACGGCGAGACCTGGGTGGTGGGCAGCAAGGACAACCGCTTCATCTCGCGCGCCTGGTATTATATGCACCTGACAGCCGACCCGCTGGACGCGAATACGATTTACATCAACAACCTCAACTTCTGGAAATCGACTGACGGCGGGCATAACTTCACCGAAATCACCACGCCGCACGGCGATGACCACGATCTGTGGATTCACCCAGGCAACAACCGGATCATGATCCACGGCAATGACGGCGGCGCTTGCGTCTCGCTGAACGGCGGGCTGTCCTGGTCGAGCATTTACAATCAGCCCACAGCGCAGATATATCATCTCGATTTCGACAGCAACGAGCCTTACTACGTCTATGGCACGCAGCAGGATAACTCGAGTTTGCGCGTGCCCAGCCGCAGCCGCTACTCGTCCATCACCTGGGAAGACTGCGACATCATCGGCTCGGGCGAGAGCGGCTATATCGCCGTGGATCCGGATGACTCGGATATCATCTACGTGGGCGCCATCGGCAGCTCGCCGGGCGGCGGCAACAGCCTGCAGCGTTACGACCATCGCCGGCAGCAGATTCGGCTGATCGCCACCTGGCCGCGCAGCTCAACCGGCTTGGGCGCGCAGGCCGACAAGTACCGCTTCGCCTGGACTTACCCCATCGTCTTCTCGCCGCACGACTCGGACACCATCTACATCGGCGGCAATCAGATCCTCAAGACGACTGACGAGGGGCAGAGCTGGCAAGAGATCAGCCCCGACTTAACACGCGCCGATCCGGAGACGCTGAAGCCTTCGGGCGGGCCGATTAACCGCGACGCGGTCGGCGCCGAGCATTACGCTACGGTCTACACGCTGGCGGAATCCCCGCATGAGCCGGGCCTGATCTGGGCCGGCTCGGATGACGGATTACTGCATATCACGCGGGATGGGGGTGAGAATTGGACGGAAATTACCCCCCATCCCCCGGCCCCATCCCCCAAAAAGAGGGAAGGGGAGCGCAAGCGCGGCGAGCTCAATTGCGACGATGAAAACCCCACCCACTTTATGGGTAACATCCCCCGTGAGGCGGGGGAACGAGGGGGCACTGGGTTTGGGGTGGGGGTATCCGACTTCATGTTCACCATGATCGAGCCCTCACCGCACGACCCGGCCACCGCCTACGTCACCGCCACGCGCTACAAGAACGACGACTACGCGCCTTACGTCTACAAGACGACCGATTACGGCGCCAGCTGGCGGCTGATCGTGGACGGCATCGCCGACGACCACTTCTGCCGCGTCGTGCGCGAAGATCCGGCGCGTGAAGGGCTGCTCTATCTGGGCACGGAATTCGGCTTGTACGTCTCATTCGACGCCGGCGCCAGGGGGCGCGTAGACACTGCCCCGTCCTGGCAGCGATTCCAGCTCAACCTGCCGATCTCGCCGATCTACGACCTCAAGCTCAAGGACAGCAATCTGGTCGTGGCCACGCATGGCCGCTCCTTCTGGATACTCGATGATGTTACGGTGTTGCATCAATTGTATGGTCTACCCCCCTCGGTCCCCCCGTATCAACGGGGGGAAGGCGACGACGAGACACAAGCTTCAGACAAGGCGACGCCCCCCTTCCCTGATGATTCGGGGAAGGGGCCGGGGGATGGGGTAGACGAAGCGGTGGGGGTTCGCCTGCTCAAGCCGGGCGTGACCGAGCGTCACCTGCCCAAGGTCTTCGAGGGACTCTTCGACAGCGGCGAAGGAAAGCAGTATATGAGCACGCTGGGCATGGTCGCCGCCTACGTCAAGGAGGAGACGCCCGAGCACGGCGTCAAGCACACTTATCTCGATAGCGGCACGAACCCGCCGAAGGGGGCTGTCATCACCTACTATCTGCGCGAGCAGCCGGAAGCGACCATTACGCTGCGCATTGATGACGCGGACGGGAACGAGGTCAAGAGCTTCAAGAGCCTGCACGCCGACGAGGAAGAGAAAGCGGCCGGCACTCGTACTGACGATAGCCCCAAAGAGTTGCGCATCCCATCAAAGGCCGGCTGGAATCGTTTCGTCTGGGACCTGCGCTATCCTGATGCGCAGAAGGTCGAACCGCCGACAGACAATCAGCAAGGCTTCATCAAGGGTCCGCATGCCGTGCCCGGCGCTTATCGAGTCACGCTGACGGTCGGCGAGGAGTCGTTGAGCCAGAGCTTCGAGATCGTCAAGGAAGCCGGCGTTTCCGCGAGCCAGGACGACTTGCAGGCGCAGTTCGATTTGCTGATCGCTATACGCGACAAGGTCTCGGCGACGCACAAGCTGGTCAACCAGATGCGGGACGCGCGGGCGCAACTCAAGGGCTGGCGCGAGCGGCTGGCGGGAATGGAGGCGGCGGCGGGCATCATCGAGGCGGCCAAAGCGCTGGAAGAGCGTGTGCTCGAGGTTGAGAAGGAACTCATGATCCCCGATACGCGGCCTGGCTGGCCCGATGCCATGAACCATGGCGACCGGCTGGCGGCGCAACTGAGCAGCTTGAGCTTAAATGTCAACCTGGGCGATTACAAGCCGACCGACTACGAAGGCGAAGCATGCGTCGAAATCGCGGGCGAGATTGATGCGGTCGGCGACAAGTTCAGCGACATCGTGGAGGGCGACCTGGCCGAGTTCAATACCATGCTGGGCAACGCCGGCTTCGGCAAGATTGTGCTGAAGGTGGAGTAGATGCATTACCCCCACCCCCAAACCCCCACCCCCAAAAAGAGGGAGGGGGCGTATGTCGTATTGCAAACCAATTATTTACACCCCATACCACCGGAGGGGGGAAGGGGCCGGGGGATGGGGGTTG
>CAZWCV010000048.1:0-322 GCA_964632725.1 uncultured Anaerolineaceae bacterium | reverse complement strand
CTAAACCTTTCCTCCTCCTCATGCTGGCGGACTTCCTGGCGCGCTCCGCCTATCAGATGGGCAAGACGCCCTTGCTGCCGGTCTTCGCGGCCGCCCTGGGCGCATCGGGCGCTTTCCTCGGCTTGATCGTCTCCGTCTCCACCGTGACCGGCTTATTCCTCAAGCCGCTATTCGGCATCCTCTCCGACCGCTGGGGGCGGCGAGCTTGGCTCTTGATCGGGACGGCTTTCTTCGCCGGGAGGCCCTTCCTCTACCGCTTCATTCATAGTCCGGAGCAGTTGCTGCTCATCCGCCTGGCGCATGGACTGGCGACGGCGATTTA
>CAZWCV010000047.1:19159-25584 GCA_964632725.1 uncultured Anaerolineaceae bacterium | reverse complement strand
TCCTCACCTGATTGTATTGGACAACTTGGCTGTCCACAAAATCGGGGCAAGTTCACCGCAGTTGCCGCCCTCCTGCACATCCCGCTGGCAATTCGGCTCGCAAAGGCCAATGGCGCAGTTAACTGTCCCGCCCCGGGCAAAGCAGCGGCGCGCTCGGCGGGCAGGTCAGATTAGCTCGCAGACTATTAAATGCGGAGGGGGGGGCTAAACCAGCTGATACTCGCCTTCGCTGCAAACGCGCAGGGCGCCAGCCAGCTCATGCCCGAGGAAGTGCGTCTGCCCGTCAACCTGCAGCTGCAGCGGTTCTTTGAAGCGTCGTTCGCTTTTGACCAGACGGAAACGCTTGCCGGGTTCCAGTCTCAGTTCGCTAAAATAGCGCAATTTGTCTGCGTTGTGGGTGTGTACCCGGCTGATAACATATTCCTGTTTGTCTTCTACGTCGGAAAGCGGGTAGTCAACCACCGGCGGCAGATAGCCATCGGCATGCGGAATCGGCTCCCCATGCGGGCAGCGCTTGGGATAGCCAGTCATTTCATCGATCTTGTCGACCAGGACGTCGCTGACGACCAGTCCCAGGTCATCGGCGTCGTCATGCACTTCGTGCCAGCCGAAGCCCATTACATCGACCAGGAAGCGCTCAACCAGGCGATGACGCCGGATGTTGGCCAGCGCTTCTCGCTCGCCGGCTTCCGTCAGGCGGATGCCGCGGTAGGGTTCGTGATCGAGGAAACCGGCGTGCTTAAGGCGCTGCACCATGCGCGTGACGGCCGGCGCCGATACGTGCATTTCCTCGGCCAGCGCCGAGGTGGATACGAAATTGTCGTCCGGCTGATAATGGGCGATGCGGAAGGCTTCCGCCAAGTATTCTTGCATGGAGTCGGTCGCGGCCATGGAATCCTTCGTTTACCGCAACGGCATTTCAGACATCGCTCTTAACTATACGCGAGGATTAGCGCCGGACGCAAGCGCCAAGATAGCGCAAGATAGTACATTTTGCCAATTATCGCCAACGCTTCGCTTAAGGCGAGAAGCCCAAGTCATCAAGCAACTCATCCAGCTTCCGCAGCAAGTCCGCGGGCGCGCCTTCGTTGAGCAGCGTGTAATCGGCTATGGCGATGGGGCCGCCTTTTTCCAGGCGCTCGATTTCCAGCAAGTCGCGCTCGCGCGCTTCACTCGGCGTCAGCGGACGCACTCCCCGCGCCGCCAGCCGCTGATAACGCAGATGACGCGGCGCCGCAATCGCCGCCAGCACCAGCGGCGCGACCAACTCGTCGTTGAGCAGCTTGTATTCGCTGAAGCTGTAGAGTCCGTCGATGACGATGTGGCGATGGGCCTGCAGCGCTTGCTGCAAACGCGGCAGCGAGATAATCGCCATCGCCGCCATACCGTGCTTCGCGCGCAGCGCCTCGCGCACCTCGCGCTCATTCTGCGGATTGACCGCCAGGCCGCGCCGCCGCACTTCGTCCACAACTACGCCGCCAAAGCGCAGCGAAAAGTAGCCCTTGGCTTGCAGATGCTCGGCGCAAACCGTCTTGCCGGCCCCGGGCATACCCACCAGCGCCAGCGCGCCACGCCCTGCCTTTGCTTCTCCCATGTATTTCGCTCGCCCTGTCTTTTCCGCCCCACGGGATTATACAGCCTGCGCGAGCGGTCCAGTAGCCGGGATTGCCAGCGAGAAATGGCGGTCGGTGAATTGTACAATTGGCAGGCGACGGGAGTATCATTATGCAAGAACTTGATAAAATATCGCGCCAGGCCCCCACCCCAGGCCCCCACCCCCAAAATGAGCTGAGGACAGGAAAGGTTTTTCTACCCCATTCCCGACCCCTCTCTAATGCATAAGGGAAAGGTGACTTTACAAAGAAGACCAGAATTTATCCCGCACAGTCACAGAAAACATAAAATATAATCAAATTCTTTCAACGCGCTCCCCCTCCCTGACTCGTCGGATGCCCGCCATAGAGATGGCGGGACAGGGGCCGGGGGGTGGGGTAAAATCAGTCGGCGGCGACTTTCAAAACCTGTCCTGTCGTCAGCAAAATGAGGGAGGTGGTTTTAACCCCGCGAACTGGCGGCTGATCTCCCTTTCCCTCTTTATGGGGATGCTCGCCATTGTGATGTCGAGAATCGAGCCGGGGGCTGGAAACTTAAGGCGCGCGTAATTGGTGTAACTGTTGAGGAGTGTGGGCATGTCCGCATGCGAGAGCTGCCAGTTGATACGCCGTCGGGACAAGGGCGAAGCGCCGCCTTGGGACAGCATTTATCGTAGCGAGCACTGGGATCTGGCGCATGCCTACAATACGTCATATCTGGGCTGGCTGGTGCTGATTGCGCGCCGGCACATCAAGGCGTTGGACGAGACGACGTCCGCCGAAGCGACTGAACTCGGCGAGCTGCTGCGCGAAGTCTCGCTAGCGCTGAAGCAACAGACCGGCTGCCAAAAGACCTATATCATGCAATTCGCCGAATCCAAAGATCACCCGCACGTTCACTTTCACATTGTGCCGCGCTGGGCCGACCAGAGCCCGGAGGACCTCGCTTATAGGGTTATGCGCCGGCTTGGTGTACCCTTGTCTGAACGCTGTGATGAAGGGGAAATGAACCGGATTGCGCTGGCGCTGCGCGAACGGCTCGAATCGCTGCGGCGCTAACGGGACCGCTGCGGCGAAATTAAAGGCGGGGTGCATGATAGAGCGTGAACACAAATTTGACGGCGCCGAGGGCCTCCAGATTTTCTATCGCGAGTGGCTGCCGGACGCCGGCGAACCGCGCGGCATCGTATTCATCCTGCACGGGCTCTGCGAGCATAGCGGGCGCTATCGCCACGTCGCCGAAGCGCTGACCGCCAGCGGTTTCACCTGTTACGGCATCGATCATCGCGGGCACGGAAAAAGCGCCGGTACGCGCATCCACCTGCCGCAGCCTCAGCTGGCTGTCGAAGATCTGGGCCGGCTTCATCGTATCGCGAGCGCGCAATACGCGGGTTTACCGGCTTTCGCATTTGGACACAGTCTTGGTTCCTTGATCGGCATGGGCTTCGTTCTGCGCTATCCCGGGCGGCTACAGGGGCTGGTCGCATGCGGCGCCCCGCTGCATGGCGAATTGGCTCGGCCAGCCTGGCTGATCGCCTTGTGCTTGAAGGCGGCTCGGTATATTCCCAAGCTGCGCCTGTCGCCGCCGGGCGCGCCCAGCGTACTCACAGCCGACGCCGACATGCTGCGCGAATGGCTGGCCGACCCCCTGGTAGACCGCGGCATGTGGCGAGTCGGCACCTCCGCCGCGCTGATTCGCCTTTGCCGCGAGATTAGCCGCGACGCCCCGGCTATCGAAGTTTCCCTGCTCATCCTGCATGGCACGGCCGACCAACTGGTTCCCGCCTCGGGCTCGGAGTTTCTGGCTGCGTCAGTCGGCTCGGACGATGTCACGCTCAAGCTCTACCCGGGCCTGCGTCACGAACTGGTCAACGAAGTCAGCCGCGACGAAATTATCGCGGAAGTCCGCGACTGGATGACTCAGCGCCTTTAAGCCCCCGTTTGCCCGGAATATCGCCCTCTGGTATCTTTAGTATTGGGCGCGTCATACGTCGACGCGCGACGCGCGCGCTTTACCACGCGAAAACCGAGGCTGTTTATGCCGGTCAAGCTGCATGTCGATAATATCTCCCTGAGTTTCGGCGGTATCAAGGCCTTGCAAGAGGTCGAATTCAAGATATCCGCGGGTGAGATCTTCGCGGTTATTGGCCCCAACGGCGCGGGCAAGACCAGCTTGATCAACAGCATCAACGGCTTTTACACGCCGCAAGCGGGACGCATCATCTTCGACGAGCGCGACATCAGCCACCTGCCGCCCTGGGAGCGCGCCAAACTGGGCATCTCGCGCACCTTTCAGAATATCGCCCTCTATACCAACGCCACCGTGCTGGACAATCTGATGGCGGCGCGGCATATCCACATGAAGACCAACATGCTGACTGGCGCGCTGTTTTGGGGGCCGGCGCAACGTGAAGAAATCGCCCATCGTCAACGCGTGGAAGAGATCATCGACTTCCTCGAATTGGAGCATATCCGCAAGTCAATCGTGGGCACGCTGAGTTACGGCTTGCGCAAGCGCGTGGAGCTGGGCCGCGCCCTGGCGCTTGAGCCCAGCTTGCTGCTGCTGGACGAGCCGATGGCGGGCATGAACATTGAAGAGAAAGAAGACATGGCGCGCTTCATCCTCGATATTCACGAGCTGCAAGGCACGACCATCATGCTGATCGAGCACGATATCGGCCTGGTCATGGACATCTCGCATCACATCGCGGTGATCGACTTCGGCGTGAAGATCGGCGAAGGCGCGCCCGAGCAAATCAGCCGCGACGAAGCGGTCATCGACGCCTACCTGGGCGAAGGGGAGCACTAAAATGGCGCTCGCCGACCCGCAGACCATCCCCTTCCGCGCGGCAACGCCCGGTACGGTTTTCACTTCACGCTTGCAGCATCGCATCCAACCGACGCCGCCCGAAGAGGATACCTTGTCCAAAGGCTTCCTTCGCCGCGTCAGCGAGTTGGGCGATACGGTGGCGCAGCGCAAGAAACGCTTCGGCATCTGGCAGGAATACAGCTGGAAGGCGATCTACGACGAAGCGGTCAATCTGGCGATGGGGCTGGACAAGCTGGGCCTGAAAGCCGGCGACACGCTCCTGATCATTGGCGAAAATGACCCGGAAATGTACTGGGCGCAAATCGCCGCGCACGCCTTGCACTGCAAAACCTGTTGCGTATTCAGCGACGCCAGCCCGCAAGATATCCACTACGTCATCAACTCGACCGATGTCACCTTCGCCTTCGCGCACGATCAGGAGCAAGCGGACAAGCTGCTCGAACTCAAGGACGGGAATCCACAGGTGCTGCGGGTCGTCTACTGGAACGAACGCGGCATGTGGGGCTACGACGATCCCTGGCTGATGAGCCTGCGCGACCTGCAAACCATCGGGGCCGCGCATCGTCAAGACCTGCCTGACAAATTCGACCAGATGGCGCGCGCCACCCGCCCCATGGACACCATCATCCTGAGCATGACCTCGGGCACGACCAGCCTGCCCAAGTTCGCCGAGGTCACACACTTTCAACTGGTATACGGCCACGCCCTGAATGAGCGCTACGTCGATACCTTGCAGAGCGACAACTGGCTGTCCTTCAGCCCCATGGCCTGGCTGGCCGAGCAGGCCTTCGGCTTTGCCGCGCACCTCCTGAATGGCGTACAGGTGAACTTCCCCGAAGGGCCGGAGACCGTCCCCACCGACATGCGCGAGATTGCGCCGGCCGGTTTGCTATTCCCCAGCCGCGTATGGGAGAATCTGGCGCGCGTGGTGCAATTCCGCATCAACGACAGCAGTCTGGCCAATCGCGTTCTTTTTCGCGTCTTTATGCCGATCGCCTATCGCGCCATTGACCTGGAAGACGAGCATCGACCGATCCCGCCGCCACTGCGTTTCCTGCGCTGGTTGGGCGAATTCGCCATTTTCGAGCCCCTGCGCGACAAACTGGGCTTGACGAGGGCTCGCAACGTCTTGACCGCCGGCGCCATGCTCAGCTCGGATATCATCCGATTTTTCCGCGCCATCGGCATTGAGCTGCGGCAGTTCTACGGCTCGACCGAGACATTCGGCACCGTCCACCTGCGCGGCGATGTACGCTTCGAGACCGTCGGCGTGATTGTGCCCGGCGTAGAGATCAAGATCGCCGAGAACCAGGAGATTTTGATTCGCACCGAGGCGCGCTTCAAAGGCTATTACAAGCAGCCTGAGAAAACCGGCGAAGCCCTGGATGTCGAGGGCTGGTATTACACGGGCGATGCCGGCCACATGGACGAGAAGACCGGACACCTGATCTACCTTGAGCGCGTCAAGGACCTGATTGAGCTGGCGACGGGCGAAAAGTTTAGTCCGCAATACATCGAGGGTCGCACGAAGTTCAGCCCCTACGTGCAAGATATGATGACCATCGGCGGCGTCGACATGGCGTTCGTCTCGGCAATCATCGTCATCGATTTTCAGAATGTCTCACGCTGGGCCGAGAAACTCGGCATCGCCTTCACCACCTATGTCGACCTGTCGCAGCGGGACGAAGTCTACGACATCATCCGGCGGGAGCTGCGTGCGGTCAACGAGTCGCTGCCGCCCTACTCGCAGGTCAAGCGCTTCGTCATCATGCACAAGGAATTCGACGCCGATGAAGCGGAATTGACGCGGACGCGCAAACTGCGGCGCGGCGCGCTGCAAGAGAAGTATCATGACCTGTTGGATGCGATCTACGGCGGCAAACGCGAGGTGCATGTCAGCGCGGAAGTCAAATACCGCGACGGCAGGACCGGGACAATTGAGACCGAGCTGCGGGTGGCCGATGTCTAACCAACGTACTTGTAGGGGCGACCTATCAGGTCGC
>CAZWCV010000047.1:1462-19114 GCA_964632725.1 uncultured Anaerolineaceae bacterium | reverse complement strand
GGAGCAACCTTGGCGAAATCTGTATGAATCTGTCGGCTTTGGCAAGGATCGCCCGCAACTCGCGGCGAATCGTAGGGGCGACCCGCTGGGCCGACCGCTAACACGCAAGTTGGTAAGGGCGACCTATCTTGTCGCCCGCTTTCACGCAGATTGGTAGGGGCGACTCTGTGAGTCGCCCGCCGCAAGCATAAGCAAACTGAACAGGACTCCGACAGTGACAGATTTCTTCCACAAAAATAAACAGCACCTGACCTGGACGCTCTACGCGATCACGGCGCTGGTCATCGTCCTCATCATCGGCGACCAACTCGCCGGCAAGAAGGCGGCGCGCATCCTGCAAACGCTGATCTCGGGCGTACTGGTCGGCGGCGTTTACGGCTTGGTGGCCCTGGGCATCGTCGTCATCAACAAGGCCTCGGGCGTCTTTAACTTCGCGCACGGCTGGATGATGGTGGTCGGCGGCATGGTCTTCTGGAGCTTCTTCACTGTCAGCGAGATCTCGCTGATCGGGGCCGGCTTGCTGGCGACCGCCACCATGCTGATGATGATGTCCACCGTAAGTTGGCGCGCCCTGCGCGAAGCGCGCAATATCAAGATAACCGTCGCCGGCATCGCGATATTGACTCTGCTGATGACCGTCGGCGGCGGCGATTGGCGCTGGCTGCACGCGCTGACCGGGACATTCGCAGGCGCGATTCTGACCGGGCTGGCGGTGGAGCGCTTTACCATCCGCCCGCTGATCGGCCAGCCGCTGTTCACCGCTGTTCTCATGACCCTGGCGGTGGCGGAAGTGCTGCATGGCGTGACGCAAATCGTCTGGGGCACGGTCGAGCTGAACCTGCCGGTCTTCGTCGATCCGCAGACCAACAGCCGCTTCAAGCCGATTCGACTGGACGCCTTCAAAGATGCGCTGGACGGTATCGCCATCGTCCGCGTCGAGTTGGTGATCGCCTTTGTGCTGGCCATCGTGGCATTCGTCGGTTTCCTGCTCTTCTTCCGCTATACCAGTGTGGGCCTGGCCATGCGCGCGACCTCGGAAGACCAGCAGTTGGCGCAGTCGGTTGGATTGCGCGTCCGCGTTATCCTGGCCATCACCTGGGCTGTGGCCGCCTTCCTGGCCAGCATTGCCGGCGTCCTGCAGGGCGGCGCTGTCGGGCTCTCGTTGAATATCAGCTTTGTGGCGCTGCGCGTGTTTCCCGCCGTGCTGCTGGGCGGGCTGGAGTCCATCAGCGGCGCCCTGGTGGGCGGCATCATCATCGGCATCGTCGAGCAATTTGGCACGCTGATCAACTCGTCCGAGCAGATGGGCACCAATCTGGCGCCTTACGTGGTCTTGATGGTGGTCCTGGTCATCAGGCCCGACGGCTTGTTCGGCGAGAAACGCATCGAGCGCATCTAGGACGGAGCGTCTATGGCGAATATCAATCCGGCCGGTATATTTGATACGACCTACCAGGAAGATATGTCGATCGACCGCACCCGGCGCGACAAATTACTGAAGAACGCCGCCTTTGTCCTGCTGCTGTTGGTTCCGCTCGTCGCCGCGTCTGGCCCGCTGGAGCTGGGCTGGATCAGCGACCAGTACGTCAGCCTGATCAGCCGGATCGCGGTATTCGTCATCGCAGTGCAGGGCTTGAATATCCTGGTGGGCTACACTGGCCAGATATCGCTGGGGCACGCGGCCTTTATGGCGGTCGGCGCGTACGGCTCGGCCATCATGGCGCGCGAGCTGGGCTTCAGCTTCTGGATCGCCCTGCCGGCCAGCGCCCTGCTGACGGGCTTGGTCGGCTTGCTTTTCGGGCTGCCGTCCTTGCGCGTCAAAGGCTTCTACCTGGCCATGGCCACGCTGGCGGCGCAATTCATCATCCCCTGGGTGCTGCGCTATCCGCTGGAAGATCTGACCGGCGGCGCCCGACCGCTGAATGTGCCCGCGCCTATGATCGGACCCTTCGCCGCTTATGCCGACGATTCCCTCAGCGACACAGCGCCGCTGAGCTTCAGCGCCGGTGATCTCTACTTTGTCGATGTGATCTCAGTCAGCTTCGCCGCGGTCGAAGGCGCCTACCCCGCCATCAAGCTGACGAACTCCAGCGGAGATGTCGTGCCTTACGGCGATGTCAACATGAGCGTGGACCGCGATAGCGAAGGCGCTGTCACCGGCTGGTCGTATATCGCCAGCAAGCCGGGCGAGTATCAAGTCGCGATAGTTGCCGAGCCGGACACCGCGGGATATGAAGCACGTGTCCACCGCAGCAAGGCGCTGAGCTTCGCCAGCGATACCGCCATGTATTACATCATCGTGCCCTTGTCGGTGCTGCTAATGTTCCTGGCCCGCAATATCATACGCACGCGGACCGGCCGCGCCTTTATCTCCGTGCGCGACAACGACCTGGCCGCCGAGCTGCTTGGCATCAACGTATTCACTTACAAATTGCGCGCCTTCTTCCTGAGCGCCGTCTACGCCGGGATCGCCGGCTGCCTGCTGGCTTTTGAGCGCAACAGCTTGTCGCTCAACGCCTTTGAGCTGGACACATCAATCGAGATGCTGGCCATGCTGATTATCGGCGGCGCCGGCTTCCCGTTGGGGGCGCTCTTCGGCGTCACCTTCATTCGCCTGTTGCAGGAAGCCTTCATTCCGTTCCTGCGACCCTGGCTCACGGATCTGCTGCCGGCGCTCTTTCCCTTCGTTGATGCCGTGAACATCACCAGCGCCATCAATCCCATCGTCTTCGGGGGCGCGCTGATCATCTTCCTGGTGCTGGAGCCGCGCGGCATCGCCCACCGCTGGGAAGTCTTCAAGGTAGCCTGGAAGATCCGTCCCTATTCTTATTAGCGATTCCGCCTGGTTGATTAAAGCAGCGCTTTGGCATAAGCTAAATGAAGTGAGCGCTGACGCTATCTTTACAATCGATGCACGAATTTGGATAGAGGAGCGAAAATCATGAAGAGGCTTTCTACCCTGCTTGTCCTCCTGCTGCTGCTTGCCGGCGCGCTGCCGAGCCTGGCGCAGGAGATGATGGCTTACCCTTCGGACTTGACCGAGTGCGAAGTTGATCTGACCGGCGAAACCCTGCGCATCTTCCACTTTGGCGATCTGAGCGGTCCCTACGCTTTCATTACGCAGCCGGTCGTCTCGGCCTTGACCGACGCCGTGAATTACTGGAACGAACAGGGCGGCGTCTGCGGCGCGCAGCTGGAACAAGTATACGAGGACACCGGCGGCAGTCGCGAAGCAGCGCAGAGCGCCTACGATCGCTTCACCGGCAACTATGGCGATGAGCTCGACTTGCTGCTGCTCTACAGCTCGGATGACGGCGAGTTGCTGCGCGAGCAATTGGCGGCTGACGAAGTCGTATCATTCATTTCGGCCGGCTCGATCGAAAGTCTCTACGGCGAAGATGGTCAGACGCCCGGATGGCTCTATGCCAGCAATCCACTCTACATCAACCAGTTCGGCTCCTTCTGCCAGTTCGTCGCGGCCAGCCCCGAGGTCTTCCCCGACCCGATGATCGGCTTCGTCACCTGGCCCAACGCCTTTGGCCGAGCGGGTACCGAGCCGGCGGCCCGGGAACATTGCGCCAGCGTGGGCGTAAACGTTCTGGAAGAACCGCAATTCTTCCTGCCGACCGACACCGATATCTTGACGCAAGTGCAGAACGCCATTGATGGCGGCGCCAATATCATCTACACCAATACGCTAGCGAGCGGACCGGCATTGATCGCCGGCACGCTGGTTGACCTGGGCATGGAAGACGACGTCAAGCTGGCCGGCGTCAACTGGGTGATGGACACCAGCGTGGGCATCCTCGGGCAGCGCGTGCTGAAGTCCAACGGCTTGCCGTCGGTGGACGGCATGTTTGGCTCCATGCCCTTCCTCTGGTGGACGGAGACCAGCAGCCCGGCGGTGCAATTCGTCACCCAGCAGCACAGCCTTAACGAGCGCTCGCTCGCCGAGCAGAACATCGCCTATCTCTTGAGCTGGGGCCTGGCAGACAGCGTCATCGAAACCTATATCCAGACAGTGAACGAAGTCGGCAGTCTCGACGCGGTGACCGGCGCCGACATACGCGCGACTGTCGAAAGCATGGATTACCAGGTGCTCGGCGGCTTGCTTCGTTTCCACTTTGAAGATGGCATGCGCGACGCGACCGAGAATCGCATTGCCGTATTCAAATATGCAAACGCGACCATGACCGGGCCCGCCAGCGGGCCGGAAGACGCGCTGCTGGTGGACGGCCCCAGCGGCAAGATGTTTTTACCGATCGTGGTCCCTCTAACTGACTTCATGCCGGTGCCGCAACTGCGCGGCTAATGTCGCGCTTGCGCCATCAGACGCTCCCTCCCCGCCAAATGGGAGGGAGCGCATTCTTCATCATTTGGCGGCAACCCGGCGATTGAAAGAGCGCGCTTATGATTCTGACAGATACCGCCAAACCAGCCGTATCCACCACGACGCAGACGCTGTCCGTCAACAATATCGAGGTGGTCTACAACAGCGTGATTCTGGTGCTGCGCGGCATCTCGCTGGAGGTTGAGCCGGGCAAGGTCGTGTCCCTGCTCGGCCCAAACGGCGCGGGCAAGTCGACCACGCTCAAGGCGATCAGCGGCTTGCTGAAGGCCGAACTCGGCGAAGTGACCCGCGGCCAGATCCATTGGGGCGGCGAGCGGCTGGACGGCTTGAGCGCCGAAGATGTCGTGCGCAAGGGTTTGGTGCAGGTAATCGAGGGGCGGCTGCTCTTCCGCCATCTGACCGTGGAAGAAAACTTGCGCGTCGGCGGTATGGTCTATCAGGGCGGCCGGCATATTCGCGAGGACCTGGAACGCGTATATCATTACTTTCCGGCGCTGGCCAAACTGTCGCGGCGCGTCAGCGGATATTTGTCCGGCGGCGAAGGCCAGATGCTGGTCATTGGCCGCGCCATGATGGCCCATCCGCAGCTGCTGATGCTGGACGAGCCGTCGCTGGGCCTGGCGCCCATGCTGGTGCATGAGATTTTCGATATTATCCGCGATATTAACCATCAGGAAGGCATGTCGGTCTTGATCGTTGAGCAGAACGCGCGCGCGGCCCTGGAGCTGGCGGACTACGCTTATGTCATGGAAGACGGCCGTATCGTCCTTGATGGCCCGGCCGAGCAGATGCGCGAAAACGAAGATATCAAGGAATTCTACCTGGGGCTGAACCAGGCCGGCGGGCGCAAGAATTATCGCGAGGTCAAGCACTACAAACGCCGCAAGCGCTGGCTGGGCTAGCCAATGCAAACGTCCACCGCCCAGGTCTGACGCATGAGCGACTGACTAAACTGGAGAAGACCTGTGACTGATGTCGACGCGCGTATCCGCGACCTTGTTCAATACGCCTGTGAGCACGCCCCGGCCATACGGAATTTGCTGGACGAGGCCGGGGTCAAGCCGTCCGAGATTAAGGGCGCCGACGACCTCGCCAGGATCCCGATATTGAGCAAAGATTCGCTGGTGGAGATCCACCGCGACAATCCTCCCTTTGGCGGCTTTCTGACTATCGATCCCGACGACTTGCCGCGAATTTACATTTCGCCGGGACCCATCTACGACCCGCAGCCGCCGCTTGACGATCCGGGCGCGCAGCTGGCGCCTTTCCGTTACATCGGCCTGGGACGCGGCGACCGCGTCCTCAACACCTTCATGTACCACTTGACGCCCGCCGGCATCTTGCTGGACGAAGCGATCCGCGCTTGCGGCGCTACGGTGATCCCAACCGGACCCGGCAATACCGACTTGCAGATCATGATGATGATGGCCCTGGGCGCGACCGGCTTCGTCGGCCAACCCAGCTATCTGCTGACCCTGCTGGACAAAGCCGCGGAGATGGGCATGGGCGCCGGCGCTGTACCACTGAAGAAGGCGCTGTTTTCGGCAGAACCTTATACCGACAGCCAGCGCGAACGCTTCGAAGGCGAGTATGGCATGACCACCACATCGGCCTACGGCACGGCCGATCTCGGCTTCATCGGCTACAGTCGAGCCGGTGTACAAGGCTTCTGCGTCATGCCCAACATCTACTTGCAGATCTGCGATCCCGAGACGGGCGCGCCCCTGCCCGACGGCGAAACCGGCGAGATTATCGCCACCACCTTTAACAAAGCCTATCCGCTGATTCGCTTCGGCACCGGCGACCTGGGCGCGCTCTCGCCGCAGCCGGCTCCGCCCTGCGAGGGGCAGCAGCTCCTGGGTCTCTTCGGGCGCAGCGGCGACGCCATCAAAGTGAGGGGCATGTTTCTGCATCCCAATCAGCTGCAATACGCCGCGGCGCAGTTCCCGCAGATCAAGGCGATTCAGGCGGTCATCACGCGCCCCGAAAACCGCGATGAAGTCACAGTGAATCTGGAATTGCAAGAGGGTCAGTCACCCGCCGGCCTGGCCCAGAAAGTCAGCGCCCTGGCGCAGCAGGCGGCGCGCCTGCGAATCGACGCGGTGAACATTGTTCCCGCCGGAAGTATAGATCCCGGCGAACGCGCAATCATAGACAAGCGCGACTGGGACTAAGTCGCCGCTCTCCACGAATTACGCCGTCCCAGCCGGGCGCGGCCCCCGCCCTACTCGTCGCCGGAATCGTCCTCTTCTTCCGTCTCGTCTTCGCCGGCGTCATCCTGTTCCGCGTCGGCTTCATCCGCGCTTTCCTGCTCGGCATCGACGCCGACTACCTTCAGCGTAAATGCTTGGCGCTCGCTGGTATTCTTGACCCGCGCTTCGAACACGAATACGCCCGACTGTTCACCGACCGCCAGGTCTTCCCAGGCCGAGCTGCGGGTGTCGTCATCGGCGTCATCGTTCTCGCCCAGAAGCTGCTGACCTTCGCGGTCGTAAATGCCCAGCACGGTATCGACGGTGTCGTCCTCGCCGGCCAGGAAGACGCTGACGGTGCGATTCGCCGGCAGTGTGACGCGGTAGCGCACGCGCTGATCCGGCCCAACCGCCCCGTTGGCGCGCACCTCGGTGCTGCCGATGCCCAGCGACAATTCGCCGCCGTCGATGAGCTCGCCCAGGATAACATCGGTCAAGTGGTTCTCGGCCGCTTCCAGCAAGTGATCGCCTTCGCTGGTCAAGCTCTCCAGAGTGACGGGAACGACGACCGTCGGCGCGACGCCCTGTGCTTCAATGTGGATTTCTTTGTCAGCGTTGAGCCCGCGCGCGACTGTGTAACGGATGCTCAAATCGTCGGGCATGAGCATTTCGTCCACGGCGCCGCCCAATCCGCCGGTCGGGAAGTGGCCGACGATGGCGGCGCGGTCGTCGATGGTCAGGTTGTGCGAGAAAAACTCGCAGGCGCTGAAGCATCCCGGCGCGATAATGACCGCCAATTCGCCGTCGTAACGCAAGTCTTCGTCCGGCAAGCAGAAACGCTCTTCCGAACGCGGATCAAGGTAGAAGGCGCCGGTCGCTTCGTTGTAGGAGCTGGTATATCCCAGCACATGTTCTTCCTGATAGAAATAGGCGCCGAGTTGATCGGCCAGATAGCCGCTGCCGCCGCCATTATGGCGCATGTCGATGATGATGCCCGGGACCTCTTCGTCGATGAACTTCTTGAGCATTCGCTCCCAAAGTATCACCGTCAGCCGCTCGTCATCGCTGAAAGAATAGATGGTGACGTAGCCGTAGCCGCTGGGCAGAATCTCGTATTCGACCGGCTCCGTGTGCTCCAGGCCGGAGAAAAACGACGAATTGGTGAAGCTGGCGCGTTCGCTGATGGTGGTCAGCGTTGCCAACTGCTCTTCCTCGCTTTCGGGATTACGGAAGCTGACTTGGACATCTGTCCCAAGCGGGAAACGGGTGATATAACGCAGCTGCTGCAAACGCAGGGTGTGCTCGGTGCTCAGCGCTTGATGCGCCCAGACGAACTCACGCTCCATGGCTTCTTGGACTGTGCCGCCGTCCCAGGCCAGGATTTCCGCGCCCAGCTCAATGCCGGCGTTGGCGGCCGGGCTGCCGTCCAGCAGGAAGCTGACGACGATGCGCCCGTCGTCCAGCTCCGAAAGCGAAATGCCCAGGCCGCCGTCCGTCTCTTCGCGGAAGAGGTCGCTCAGCGGCGCCAAAGGCATTTGCACATGCCCATCGGGTATTTCCCACAAGAAATCGCGCATGGCCAGCGCGTAGGCGTCGGTATCTTCCTCCGCTTCAGCCTCGGCGAAACGAGGCGCGTATGTCGCTTCCAGCGCCTCCCAATCCAGCTCGTAGAGTTCGGTAAAGGCGTATTCCCGCCGGAACAGATCGACCATCGCCGTGAAGGCTTCGCTGTACGTAAGCGCGGAGAAGTCGTTTATCGCCGCGGCTTCTGGCTCGTGCAAATCCAGGATTTGGCGGGCGGCGCGGTCGAAGACGAAAGGGTCTTCGTCAAGGTCGACCACTGAATATCCCTGGGGCACAGTGACTATCGGATCGTCAGGCGTGAAGAGCAGACCGTCAGCGCCAAAGCCGGAGGGGAAGCCCTGCCCGGGCTCGGGCGCGTAGATTATGAATTTACCGCCTATGATTTCCCCGCGCGTTTCGGGGTCGACGCTGGCGCGGGTGGAAGCATAACCCGTCGACCAGCCGCCGCCGTGCTGATCGCATTTCTCCAGCAATGGCCCGCCAAAGAGATTGCTCCAGTAGGCCACGGCGAATACCATGACCCCGCTGTCCTCTTCGCCGTCATTGTCCACATCGCGCAGGCTGCCCGCAGGCGCCGCTGGAAGCGACAAGCTGTAGGAAAAGGGCGAAGTGTAGAAGTCGGAGGTGATCTGACCCGGCGCCTGAGACTCCAGCGGGATGATAAAGTACTGATTGCGATCGACGAAGCCCGTCTGCTCTTCCAGGATAATCAGCGGTTCGGCCACGCCATTAGTGAAGAATGGGTTGGTGTAGTGGAGGTTGCCGGTGACGCTACTCGGCCCGCCCTCAGCATTAACAATCGGGGCTGCGCCCGACCGCATGACGTTGCCGGCGGGCGTATCGTCTTCGTCTTTTTCACCGATCGCGAACGCGGACCAGGCCAATGTAATCAGCAAGCTGGCGATGGCCAGGCGCGATAGCAGTTTGCGTAGCATATTTTTGTCTCCGGGTTCAGGCGCCAGCGCCAGCGCCAACACATGTCAATACGGCTACCCAGTAGGATACGGTAGACCATCGGCTGGGGCAAGGCGGTTTGCCACGCGCGCCGCGCGCTTGAAGACGCGCCATAAAGCGAGCTCAGTCACCTTTGAAGCGGAAGAGCTCGATGTCGCGATCAAATCGCCCTTGCTCGGCGACTACGATACCGCTCTGGCTGGCTTTCGTGACAAAGTCATAGACGATTAACTTGACGCGGTACTCGCCGGCTTCCAATTCGGAAATGTCAAAAGCGAAGTGGTCCAGGGGCTCGCCCGAGATCACAGCGTCGAGCGCCAGCGCCTTGTTGTTCTGCGCATCAAACACCTGCAGCGACAGCGAAAACTCCTTGCCGATTGTCCGCCCCCACCAAAAGTAGAAGTCCAGCGACTCGGCTGACCGCGCCACTTCATAGTTGGCCAGCTGCGTGCCGCCCTCGTAGTGAATGACAAAGGGGCTGGCGTCGGTGATCAGCTCGCAGGGTATGGCGCGATTCACATAATACTCGATTCTGCTCGCAGGGTTATCCAGATAACGCTTGCAAAGCGCAAAGTTCCGGGCAAACTCGTCCGTGAACCAGGGCAGCGCGCTCAAGTCGGTCTGGCGCGGATCGTAGATCAGCCAGACGCCATTGGCGTTGGCGGCGATGGCGTCCAGCGTCGCATAGGTGGACAGCCCGCTTTGAATCACGGTTTCGTCGGCTTCGTTCACGGATATATGCGCGACATGCGCCCAGCGCGACAGCGTCTTGCGGTAATAATCAAGCGTCTTTCTGACGGAAATCGGCGTGTCAGGATGAACGCTGAGTATCAGTTCGTTGTAGCCCGGCAAGCTGTCTGACTCGTAAATGAAGTCCTGATAGCGCGGCACATGGTGGAGATCCTGTTTGCGTATGCCGGTGGCGACGAGCAGATCGTCTGAGTTGTAGAAGAGTGCAAATGCGGCGATCCACAGCGCCGCCAGGGGCAGCCGCAGCAGCTTCCAGCCCGGCAACTGTCGCAAGCCGATGGCCATCGCGCAACAGAAGGGCACTACAAATACGCTCATGTAGCGCATCTGCCAGTCGCTGAATATGGCGGCCAGTTCATTTGCCGCCAATACCAGCAGCAGCGTAAGGGCAGCCACCAGGCACAATAAGATTTCGCCCGGCTTCAGCCGCCGATATCTTTTGGCAGCCGCGACAAAAGCGACCACAGGCATAACAAACAGGCCGTTCGAAAAGACGCGCAGGATATGCAACAGCGATTCAACTAGCGGCAAGCGCGTGTCGGATACATCAGGCCGCCCCGGGAAGCCGTCAATTGCGATCGGCAACCAGGGCAGGAACAGCAGACCTGCTTTCGCCATATATAGCGAAACCTTGAGCCAGCGCCGGTTTTTATCGGCAAGTAAAAGATGATAGAGCCCGAGCGCCGCCAGCAGCATGATGCCGAAGTAGTGGATGTAAAGCAGCAACGCCGCCGATGAAAAAAGCGTGAACCGAGCTGCGCGTGACGAACTCCGCCCGGGCTGCATGACACGCCCGTAAGACCAGAGCAACCAGCCCGTCGTCATGGGCAGCAGGGTGTACATTCTGGCCAGGTGGCTGTAGTAGAGAATATAAGCGAGGAACGCTGCGATGAAGAATGCCGTATAACCTAGCTCTCGATCCCCCGCAGACGCGGCCAGGCGGTAGGTGACCGCCAGCGTCAGCAGACCGAAATAGGCTGACAGCAGACGCAGCGTAAACAGATCCGAGCCGGCGAGCGAGCTCCAGACATTGAGCAGGAGAAAATAGGCCGGCCCGTGTTGCGCGCTTTCCGCGATGACGTCGTCAACCGTCTGTCCCAGGCTATAAGGCGCGCCGGTAGCGCTGTCGAGTATGCGGTTCCAGGAGTTGTATTCGTCGTTGCCAATGGGAATGCGCTTCAAGTTGGCGACCGTTGCGCTAAAAAAGGCCAGCAGGCATAGGACTGCTATCGCTAGCGCGGCGTGCCTTTGGTCAAGCGTTCTCATGCGCTGGCGTCGATTTCAAATCGGTAGAGATCGACCGCGCGTTCAAATGATCGTCCCTCGCTGACGATGGCGCCAGTTTGGCTAGCCCCGGTTTGACGGTCATACACGATGAGATCGACAGAATAGGCGCCTGCCGGCAATCCAGTCAGGTCTAGCGAGCGCGAGTCAACGGGGTCGCCGCTAATGACATAATCAAGCTGCCGGATCTTGTCCCCGCGACTGTCAAATACTTGCAGCGAATAGGCATATACGGCCTCTGCGCTATGCAGCCACCAGAGGTATACGTCGAGCTGATCTGGCTTCCGCTCCAGCGCCGCGCCGCCCAGCCGAGCGCCATTATCGTATACAATCTTGAGTCCGCGTTCATCAGCGACCAAGCTGCAGGGTATTGGAATCTTGAGATAGTATTCGATAACGCTTCGCTCAGTGTCAATGAATCGGCGGCACAATTGGAAATTCCGCCTGAACCAGTTTCTGTATACCTCAAGCGAATTCAGGTCAGTCTGCTTCGGATTATGAATCACCCAGACGCTATTGCTGTTCTGGACGATGGCGTCCAGCGTGGCGTAGGTCGAGAGACCGCTTTGTATCACGAGGTCGCCCGAGTCGTCGGTCGTGACATGGGCAACGTGAGCCCAGTCCGAAAGCACCCAACGGTAATAGGCCAGTACCTTGTGATTGTCGACCCTGGTATCCGGATGAAAGCTCAGTATGAGCGCGTTCCGGCTGGGCAAACTATCACCATTGTAGTGAAAGTCCTGGTACAACGGAACGGCATCGCTGTTCTGGTGCGTGCGGTTGGAAAACAGAGCCAGATTCTCGGAACCAGCGTAGCGAAAGGAAGCGATTATCCAAATGCACATGATCGCCGGCGCAGTGAATCTGCGCCAGGGCAGCAGGTTAAGCCCTGTGGCAATGGTACAACAGAGTGGAATCGCCAGAATTGTCGTATAGCGCAAGCGCCGCGCAACCAATAAGGGCATAATCTCGTTCGGCAAGATCATCAATAGAGCGATCAGCAGCGTCACATAAACGATGTACCGCTGTGATCTGTTTAGCAGTCTGAACTTCCAGATTATCGTCCCCGCCGCCAGAATCAGGATGGCCTGGGTCCCGTTGGTGTAAATCTCGGCGATCGCCGCGACCGACTCGATGAATGCAAGGTTCTGCGTGGGGATTTCCGGGTCGGAAAATCCTTGAAGCGCTACGGGCAACCAGGGGACAAAAAGCAGACCGGCGGCGAGCATCGCCAGGCACGTCTGGAGCCACTTCCTGTTTTTTGGCGCCACGAGCAAATGATACACTCCAATTGCGAGCAGCACGATCATCCCATAATAATGGACCAGGATAAGTGCGGCTGATGCAAGGACAAGCGCGGCCCAGCGCCAGGCAGGCGGCGCTTCGAATGCGGAAATCACCCGCCAATAGGCCCATACGACCACCGCAACCAGCAGCGGCAGCAGCGAGTACATCCGCACCAGTTGGTGATAGAAGATTAGATATGCGACTGAGGCTGTCAAAATGGCGGCGATTGTCGCGATGCTGCCCTTGCCCGATATGGCGGCCAGCCGCCACGCGAAGGCAATTGAGAGGATGCCGCAGAATACGGAAAACAGACGAAGCGAAAACAGATCGCGCCCGGCGATGTTCCGCCAAACATTTAGCAGTATGAAGTAAAGCGGCCCGTGCTGATAACTGCGCGATTTAACGCTCGCCAGCGTCTCAGCCACTGAGTAAGCAGGATCGAGATAAGTCTTGAACAGGTGCTGCTGCGTATTCCATTCGCTGTGGGAAATGGGATTCGCTTTGAGATTGGTTATGCTTACCGTGTAAACCGCAAGCAGGCATGCTGCAACGAGGAGAATACGCGCCCCGCGAATGCTCGTTCCGGCCACCATGTCTCCTCGTCATCTACTTCCAGGTTTCTACGGAGTACCGAATCTATCCCGCTGCGCTTCAATTGTCGTGTTAATTCGGCAGCAGTCCAAAGTCGTAAAGCGCGGCCGCATAACGGCTCGCTTGCTCATACGCGCCCGCAGCTACGAGATGAATGCCGTCAAGTTCCCAATAGCTGCTGTTGACCGGAAACTCCGCGGCCAGATCAATGTAGGGAATGTCCATGTCCGCAGCGATCCGGCGGGTGACGTCGTTGTGCTCAGCGATTGACTGGCGCCACAACTGCGGACGATCGGCTTCACCATTGTATACCCAGGACGAGATTACCGGCTGTACATTGTTCGCCAGCGCCAGGGTCATCAGATTGCGAATATTGCGCTCATAATAGATTGGCGTATTCAGCTCTAGACGGTCTGCCAGTTTGGTGGCGCCTGGATCGGGGTCGCAGTTCACCCTGGACGGCTCGAACGCGGCGTCAAGCGACAGGGGATTGCTCATCCAGCCCAGGAGAATGGCGGCCACGCGATATAGCGCTGAGGCCGGCAACTCGGCATTGCGCTCGACAAACAAGCCTCGATTGCCATTGAGGCCCCGCTGCGGATTCAAGCCGCGATAACAATCGTTGCTTAGCCGCTCGCGCACGACTAGATCGTTGACGGCGCCGTAATAGATCAACATGTCCGGCTCAAGCTCCAATATGCGGAAGGCGAAATTGGCGAGAATCTCCCAGGACGTGTAGCCGCTCACGCCCGCGTTTACAACTTCAACCTGACTGTAGCCGTAGTCAGCGCGCAAGATTGACTGCAGCAAGGCCGGGTAGGCTTCTTCATGCGAGGTGCCGGTGCTGTAGGTCGTTGAGCCGCCGAGAGAAACGATGCGGTACGTTCCCCGGGGTTTGGGAATCGCAATCTCCGACCCTCGATAGCCGAGATCGTTGTGCCCTTCATAGGCCGGATCGGGCGCATAGCCGATGTATGGCATGGGCATGATATTGGTCTGAAGCGCGCGTATTTCCGCCAGCGAGTAGAGATACATGATTTTCTGATCGCGGCTGCCGGCGGCGTAAAGGTAAGCGCGCAGCAGAACTTCAATAAGCAGCAGCGTTATTCCAATGCTGATGCCCGTCCAGGCAACGATACGCGCCGTTGCGCGGACGCGTTCAGACGCGGCCACATGCCGATGCGCGCTCAGAAACAGACCGGTCACTCCCGCGACCGTCAGCGCAAGCGTAAAGAGAGCAAGCGTCACAAAGCTCGAATGCGTCGCCAAAATAGTGACCGGCTGCGTGATCGTGACCTCGCTGCCATCCAGGAGCATAACTTGAAGCGTCGGCTGGGTAGCGGCGTCGATGCACAAGGTCATATCGCCAGAGGCCGGCGAGAGCTCGTCGTTTGCCAGCACGCGCCGTGTGTTCATCACCTCCCAGCGCATGACGAGACACTCGCCCGGAAAGAGGATATCATTGCGGCTGACTGTCAGATCCACAGTAGTATCCGCGAAAGTAGAATGTCTCGTGTTCGGGGCGGGGTTGCTATACCAGAGCACAAATGCAATTACGAATAAGAAGGCCAGACCCAGGCAGATAATCCACCATTGGAATACGCGACGAAGCATTGATGCCCTTTCAGGGAGTTGGCTCGCAACCATATGCGGCAAGTGTACTCCTGCGGCCCAGTGCTATCAACGACCGTCGTCAGCGAGATTCCCGCATGACCCCGCGTACGTTTTACATATGACTATGCGCTTTTCGAGTCATATGGTCCGGTCAGCGCTGAGAGCACCGGCAGGATATGTCAGTCTCCCGTTTCAATGCATGATATACTGACCGCGCAGTACAGCGCCAGCGACTCGGCGGCGCGGATCGGCTCGCTGGAGAAGGATTAGCGCATTGCCTATCTGTGATTTCTCGGAAAAACCTACCTGCCCTAAAACCGACGCCGGCGGCTTCCGCGTCGCAGCAAGTGAGGCCGCGGCATGGCGGAGAAGCGACGGCGGCATACTCTCCGGCATCGTCTCCAATGCAGTACCATCTGCGCTCGCGGGCCGGTTGCAAAACAGCAGCCGATCAGTCCGCGCCATGCTCCCGCAGGAAGGCATCGGCGGCGGCCGCGCGTTCGTTGACGTGCGCGATCAAATCGTCGGTAGCAACTCGCAACGCGTCTATCGCTCCCGAGTCGTCAACGCTTCCGAGGTAGTCCGCCAGCATCCGAAAGTTAGCCTCATAGATGGGGATCATCCGCGCGGGCGTAAATACGTCGACGCTGACTTGCGTCAGAATTTCAATATAGCGCGCATGATATACCGCGTCCTCAAGCAGGAAGCCGATCAGCGGCCAGATTTCGGCTGTGATCTCGTCCAGCGAGAATGTCCAAGCCGACTGACCCCCACGCCCGGGCGTGGCGCTGGGATTGCTGCCGCCTGCTGGACCGGGACCGCGGCTGCCATCGTCCATCGCTTCATTGTTGTCCCAGGGGATCCAGACCAATTGTCCGCTGGCGCTATCGGCGTAAAGGTAGAAGTCCTTCGCCATCGTGCCATATGTGTCTCGCTTCTGAACGAAGCGATTTGTGGCAAGCCAGCGCAGGAAGCGCTCTACATCAAATACTGCTTCCAGATTCTCGCGCCAGGCTTCAGGGTTGCTTAAGCGCGTTTCGGCGTGCAGGGCGTCGAAAACCGCCAGCACGTCAGCAAAGTCGGAATCGCGGTTTGTGCGCTTGGGAAAGCTCGCTTCGGTAAAGCTGCCGGCGGCAAAGGTTGCGCCGCCACCGGAGGGCTTGTACATATTTCCATCGTCATCAGCGAACTGGGATTCAATCAAGGTATCGTCAGGTAATTCAACGGCGGTATAGAATCCCCACGCTTGGAAGCCTTGGCCGTCGCCCGTATCGACATACACCGCGTAGAATGCAGTCTGCGCCGCTGGTACGCCGGCTGCGCGAAAGACATCGGCCGCCACCTTTTCCCGCTGCAACGACGGGTCGTCAAAGTTGTTGCCGAAACCCAGTTGCTTAAAGCCGTAGAAGCGCTGATTATCAAGCTCGGGGTGATCGTCCTCGAATTCGTCGAAGTCCAATTTGAATGGCAGGGCAGTCGCATTGTTGCCCCAGCTCATGCTCAAGGCCGTGTTGCCTTTATAGCGAAAGCCGACTTGAAGCCAGGTTTGGTTTTCGAATTCAACGGTAACCGGAACCCAAATGGGGTTGCGAATTGAAGGCTGCGCTCCGCCCTGGCGCCCTGGCCCGGCGCCCGATCCGCCAAAACCTTGTGGCGGGACAAATTCTTCTGGCAGGCCGAGCGCTGAAGTCAAGTCATCCAGGGCGATGTCCAGCGCCGCGGCCACCGCTGCCAGATCGGGCAGGTATTCAAGCGCGGCAACCACCTCTGCTTCGCCACGTTCAAGACGGCTAGCCAGCTCCTCGGTGTCGGGCCGCGGCGGTAGGCCGTTTCCGCGTCCGCCGGGGCCACCGCGCCCACTGCCGCTACCGCGCTCGCCATAGATCTCGACCATGTCGGCTTCTTCGGCCGCCCAAGCCTCCGGCGAGAATGTGATGTAGATCTCACTGATGCGGTCGTCGGGCAAGACGACCTCATAATTGGCCGGGATTCGATTGCCGTGTGATTCATCGGTCCAGCCGGCCGGGCGCGCGAGATCTTGGGCGAAGGCGCTGGCAGCGGTGGGCGCCAATAGGCATAAAGCGGCAAACAGCACTCCGATGGCTCGCATGGGCGACAAACGCTCTGTGTTCGACATGTCTTTTCTTGCTCCTGTCTTCTCTGACATTGGCGGCAGTTGGGTGCATGACAGACGCTGCCAACCCAGAGCGCAACTTGAGCGGGCAAGCGGTCGACGCGCCTTGGGATTGGTTCGCCCGCCGTTCAGCCTCCGCTCAGGAAGGCCACCGCTTCAGCCGCCCTTTTGTTGACGTGCGCGATCAAATCGTCGGTAGCAACTCGCAATGCGCCTATCGCTTCCGAACCTTCAGATTCTTCGAGGTAGTCCGCCAGCATCTCAAAGTTGTGCTCGTAAACCGGAATCATGCGCTCCGGCGTGAAGACCTCGGAGCTGATCTCCGCGACCAGCTCCAGATAGCGCTGCCGGTATTGTTCGTCTTCCATGAGAAAACCGATGAGGGGCCAGCGATCGGGGTCGATGTCGAGGTCGAGCGTCAGCGCCGTGCCGAAATTTGACACCATCTGGCGCATGGCGCGGATAGAGTCAATCATCGGGATGGAAGGCAGAAGCGCTATATTGTTGTCCCAGGGAATCCAGACCAGCTGCCCGGCGGTCTCGTCGGCGTAGAGATAATAGTTGTGGGCGAGAATGCCATAGGTGTCGAAGTTTTGCAGCAGGGTATTGGCTGCCAGCCAGCGCAGGAAACGCTCCACATCAAAAACGGCTTCCAGGCCAAGGCGCCAGGCTGCGGCGTCACTGAAACGTGTCTCGGCATGCAGGGCGTCGAATAGCGCCAGGATATCCGAATAGTCGCTGCTGCGATTGGTCTCTCTGTCGAAGCTGGCTTCGTCGAAGCTGCCTTGGGCGAATGAGGCGCCGTACCCGCCAGGTTTGTACATGTTGCCGCTGTCGTCGGCAAATTGCGTTTCTATGAGCGTGTCATCGGGCAACTCAATAGCGGTGTAGATGCCCCAATACTCGCTGCC
>CAZWCV010000047.1:0-1362 GCA_964632725.1 uncultured Anaerolineaceae bacterium | reverse complement strand
GAAAGCCCCCGTCAGCCGGGACGTCGGAACCGCCGGGCATGGGCAGCGCCGCGAACAACTCGCTGACTTCCACATGAAGCTCATGAGCCACAGCGTCGATATCAGGCATTAGCTGCATGGCTGCCATCAGTTTCTCTTCGCTGCGGTCGAGCTGTTCAGCAATCTGCGTCATCATCTCTCGCAGCTGTCGAGGATTGCCCGCGCCGCCAAAGCCGCTGCGCCCGCTGGTTCCGCGCTCGCCGTAGATCTCGACCATGTCGGCTTCTTCAGCGGCCCAGGCTTCCGGCGAGAATGTGATGTAGATTTCACTGATGCGGTCGTCGGGTAAGACGATGTCGTAGTTGGCAGGCACTCGGTTGCCGTGCGATTCGTCCGTCCAGCCAGCCGGGCGCTCCACTGTCTGACCTGATGAGGGCAGTGCGGCCGCGATCAGCAGCAGCCACGCCAGTAGCGCCAAGACAAATGCCTTCGCTGACAGTCCGGTATGATTTTTCGACATCTTATTCGTCCTCTTCAATATGCCAGACGCGCAAGCGGGCGTTTTGGCTCTTGATGCTTATACGGCTGATGGATACGCGCACTGGCCTGATGCCGGTGCGTGCGTGGATGTCGTCAAACAGTTCGCCGCGTCTGCCGGGATGCAGCAGGTCAAGGTTGTCGTAGGCCAGCCTGAAACTGACGCGGGTCTGCATCACGCGGCTAAATTCGAGCAGGGACATGGTCGCCAGAATGGCGAGGTTCGCGGCGGCGACCTCTTCCCAGGTACCGAAGCTCATCAACATCGCGTTGACAAGAGAAAGGGTGATGGTGGCGAAGAGATAGGTCATATCCCGCAGTGAGATTGCCACCGTTCGAAAACGCAGCAAAGAAAAAACGGCGAAAATGCCAAAGCCGACGCCAAGGCCGATTTCAGCTTGAACCAGAAGCCGAATGACAACGTAGACTAATGAGCCGCCAACTATCATGGCCAGGGCGTAATTGCGGCTGGGTTTGCGCCTCCAGTAGAGCGCGGCTATCAGCAAGGTGATTACGATCAGGTTGATGCCGAAGCGGAGCCAATAGTCGAATATCACATCCATATAGTCTCCATTGCAAGCGCATTCTGAGGGCACGATTGGCTAAGACTAATGGAAATGTGTTTCGTAGCTACAGTGGTCCTGTAAACTATCTGTAAATCATTGGAAGTGTGGTGGGGGCAGGGGGTGGCGGCAGGCGTCCCCTCTGCCGGAGGAAGATTGCCGAAATCACGGACGGAGCTTGCGCCTGATGTGGATCGCTTGCGCCAAATAACAAAAGAGCGCGAGCAGGGCAGAGAAGCGTTGGCGGCGGCATACTCTCCCACATCGTCTCCAATGCAGTACC
>CAZWCV010000046.1:4131-25801 GCA_964632725.1 uncultured Anaerolineaceae bacterium | reverse complement strand
CTGGCCAATTACGGCTTCGTCGAGCAAGACCAGCACACGTCGCGCTACTCGCTGGGCCCGCAGCTTCTGACGCTCGGCCAGCATCTGCTGAATCGCATCACCCTGCGCGACCACGCCCGGCCCTACTTGCATGAACTGGTCGACAAAACCGGCGAGTGCGCTCATCTGGCGATCCTGGCGCAGCGTCAGGCGCTCTACATCGATCAGGTCGAATCGACAGCCGCCTTGCGCGTGGAGTCCGAAATCGGCACGCTCTCGCCGCTTCATTGCACGGCGCTGGGCAAGGTGATGCTCGCTTTTGGCGACATTTGCATGCCCGATGAGCTGAAGCCCTTCACGCACCGCACGGTTACAGACCGCTCGACTCTGGAAGCGCAACTGACGCAGACTGGCAGGCGCGGCTACGCCATCGATGATGAAGAATACAATTACGGCGTGCGCTGTGTAGCGGCGCCTGTCTACGACCACCGCGGCGCGCTGGTCGGCGCGATTGGCATCAGCGGGCCCGCCGGTCGCGTCACACTCGAGCGCATCGATGACTTCGGCTCGGTCGTCAAAGATACCGCGGACGCTTTGGCGACCCGGCTCGGTTTCGACGCCAGGCTGCGGCGTTCGCAAGAAAGCGATTGACCGCGGACCTGCGCCGGGCGGCGCGGGTCGCTGCGTCCGCCATACCGCTTGACCCAGCGAGGATGCGCAAGGGCAATGCGTTGGTTTCAACAAAGTTGCGTTGTTCGCAACCCGCGAGCGGCCGGCGTCAATCAGGCTTGGCGGCATCCAAGTCAAGCTTCAAGACGAAGCGGAAGCTAAAAATCACAATGGCGTTCGATACCGGAAAGGCGGCAAGACGCTCATGCAATACAAAATGCTAATTGGCGATCAGTGGGCTGACGCAGCCGGCGGCGGAGAATGGCAAGTGGTCAACCCGGCCAACGAAACGGTAGTGGCGGACGTGCCTTACGGCGGCGCCGAAGACGCGACGCGGGCGATCTCGGCCGCACATGACGCGCTGCCGGGCTGGCAAGCGCTGACCGCCTACGACCGCTGCGCCATCTTGCGCGATATCGCTGACGCCCTGCGCGCCAGAGCTGACGAGCTGGCGCCGATTATGACCGCGGAATGCGGCAAACCCATCGGCGAGGCGCGGGGCGAGTGGGGCGCCTGCGCCGATCTCTTTGACTGGTTCGCCGAAGAGGGCAAACGCGCCTACGGCCGCACCATCCCGGCGCGCAAAGCCGGCAAGCGCCTGCTCTCGCTGCCGCAGCCTCTGGGGGTCGTCGCCACGATCACCGCCTGGAACTTCCCGGCCTATCTGCTGGCGCGCAAATGGGCGGGCGCGCTGGCCGCCGGCTGCGCAATCGTCGGCCGGCCCAGCGAGCTGACCCCGATGAGCGCCATGGCCCTGGTTAACGTGATGCGGGAAGCGGGCATCCCGGCCGGTGTGGTCAATCTTATCAACGGCGACCCGCAGCTTATGGGCGAGGCCATCATGCGCGACCCGCGCGTGCGCAAGGTCAGCTTCACCGGCTCGCAGCGCGTCGGCCAGATCTTGATGCGGCAGGCCGCCGACGGCATCAAGAAGCTGGGCATGGAGCTGGGCGGCAGCGCGCCTGTGCTGGTCTTCGCCGATGCCGATATAGAGCGGGCGGCGGCCCAGGGCGTCATGGCGAAATTCCGCAACAACGGCCAGGTTTGCATCTCGCCCACGCGCTTCTACGTCGAGCAGCCGGCGCTGGAAGACTTCCTCGACGCCGTCAAAACCGAGACGGAGAAGCTGGTAGTCGGCGATGGCATGAACGAAAACGTCACCAACGGGCCGATGGTCAGCCGAGCCGGGCGCGACAAAGTCGAGCAATTTGTGGCTGACGCTGTCTCCAAGCGCGCGGCCGTGGTGGCCGGCGGCGGACGCCCCAATATCGAAAAGGGCTACTTCTATCAGCCGACCGTCCTGACCGATGTTACGTCCGATATGCAGATCGGCTGCGATGAAGTCTTCGGGCCGGTCATGGCGGTCAGCACCTTTGACACAGTCGATGAAGCCCTGCATCTGGCCAATGATACGCCCTACGGCCTGGCCGGCTACGTCATGACCAAGGACCTTTCGATAGCGACGCGCGTCTACGAGGGACTGGAATTCGGCATCGTGGGCGTCAATGACATGGTGCCGGCCACAGCCGAGGCGCCCTTCGGCGGCAGCAAAACCAGCGGCTTCGGACGCGAAGGCTCGCAGGAGGGTTTGTACGAGTACATGGATCAGAAGTTTGTCTCGATCGGGCTGGATCTTTAGCCAGCGATTCTACTCGCCCGCGAACTCGATTGCGCCCAGATCGCAACCTCCTCCTTGGGGACGCGCAGTTCCGATCTGGTCGGTCGGCGGGCAATGCGCCGGGTCCGCGGCGTCGATGGCCGGGCTGTCCGCTTGGAGCGGATGGTAGCCGCGTTCAGCCGAGAAGTCGCCAAGGATGGGATCGCCCGTCAACTCGGCATCGCAACTGCCGTCTCCGATCATGCTGGTGGACACTTCATTTGGCTGATACATGAAGGCGCAGTCGCCGCCGCTATTGCCGGAAACAATGCTGTTTTGCAAAGTTACCCCGCCAAACGTTGAGATACCGCCGGTCTCGCTGGCTGAATTGTCCAAAATCGTGACATTAGTTAGCGTACTTTCATCAATCATGAGCGCGCCGCCTTCATCGGCCGAGTTGCCGCTGAATGTACCGTTCATTATTTCCAGGTATTCGGAGCTTTCTGAATAAATCGCGCCGCCATTGTCCTCAGCTGTGTTTTCAACGAAACTGCTACTCTCGGCGATCAGGGTTCCGTGAACAATGATGAGCGCGCCGCCCGCTGCGCCGGCCTGGTTGTTGCTGAAGGTACTGCCCGAAACCGCCAGTAACATGGCTGAGCTGTTGATGGCGCCGCCATTATGCGTAGCGCTGTTGTGGCTGATCGTGCTGTCGACAATTCTGAAGGTATTGTCTTCGGTTATAGGTCTGGATTCCAGTTGCCAGCCACCACAGCCAGGTTGCCTGACAGCCTGCTCTCCTCGATTTTGAGATCGCCCCAGTTGAAGATTGCGCCGCCCTCATTGGCGTAACTGTCCGCAAGCTGACTCAGATAAATGGTGACTTCCGCGCATGATGCAATATAGAGTGCCGAACCATGATATCCGCGCGCCCTTTTGAGCAAAAGCTGATTGATCGTTAGCCTGCTCGCCGCATTGGGATTACAGTTGCCGTAAGGCCACTCGCCGACTCGGAATATCCTGTAGCGCTTGTCCCCGCTGATCGCAAAACCCCCGCCGTCTATAGCAATCACCGACTCGATCGCCGGCAGCTCGGCGCTGAGCGTGATGTCCCCGCTCAGGTAAATGGTATCCGCCCCAGCGCCGGCCGGGCAGCCGCCGCTCGCCTCATCCGTATTCGCCGCCGTGATGGCATCGTGCAGGCTGCAAGCCTCGTCCACGCGAATCACCGCCGCCGAGACCCGTAGGTTGGGCAAGCTAAACAGGCAGATCAGTAATAATGCAAGCGGAAGCCATTGCGCTGTTGCTGAAAATCGTCTCATGGTTGCGACCCTTCTGCAGGAAGCTACCACTCACGATAAAGCAGCGCGCGACAGGCGGCAAGTCAGTCGCCCGCCAGCGGCGGAGAAGCGTCGGTTTAGCCGCACGGGGGATGATTCAGATGGGCGGCAGCAATGCGCGACAGCGCTAGACGCACTCGCCCTCGGTCACCACATAATCGGCGCTGATCCAGCCGGACCGGCCCATATACTCGACCTGGAACCAGCCCACCGTGCGCGACCGTGCGTTCACAGTCGCATGCTGCGCCACCAGACCGATGCGATTGCCGCCGGGCCCGGCGCGAAAGTTGAGCGCGTGCGTCGTGGTCAGGCTGCGATCGGACAACTCATGAACGACCGGCGCAGCTTCAATCGCGCCGATATCGTAGCCGGCGCCCATTGGACGCGGGTTGCCCGCTTGGTCGGCAGCGGGGCAGAATCTGGCCTCCGCCGCGTCTATCGCCGGGCTGTCGGCGCCTGGCGGATGCCAAGCGGGTTCGCCGGTCAATTCGCCCAGCAGCGCGTCGCCGCCCAGCCGGGGATTACACGAGGCGTCCGCGGCCAAATTGCCGATGCTCTGCCCAATGCTGCCGACGCAGTTTTCCTCAGGCATGTCGCCGGCGATGATGCTGTTGCGCAGGTAGAAGCCGCTATTGTTGCGGTGCACCCAGATCGCGTGGCCCGCGCCTTACTGTTGATATTCTCCGCCGCGATTGTTGAGCATGGTCACTTGCGTCAAGGTGGTCGGCGGCCATCCTGCCTGCATTACGCCACCATATCTTCTGGCGCTATTGTCGCTGAAGGTCGTATTTGAGATACGAACTACGCCGTTGCCCCCGGTGGCGATGGCGCCGCCAGTATTCGCTTGATTGCTGACAAAGCTGCTGCCGCTAATAGTGAGCTGGCCTGCGCGCATGTCGATGGCGCCGCCAGTCCCTCCATAGTCATCGGTGGTGCTGTTATGCGTGAAACTGCTGTTGATCACCGTCAGCTTGCTGTTGCGGCCGAACATGGTAATCGCGCCGCCGTTATTCGCGCGATTGTTGATCAGCCGGCTGTTCTGAACGACGACCGACACGTCATCCAACATGCTGATGGCGCCGCCGTTGCCGCGCGGACTGCTGCCGTCGCGCAAGGTCAAGTCGCTGAGCTTGAACCAGGTCCCCTTGACGACAAAGATGCGAAAGCGACCGTCGCCGCTGATGGCATGGCCCTTGCCTTCGATTGAAAGGCCGCTGGTAATCACAGGCAGCGGACGCATGAGAACGATGTCTTCGGTCAGCGAAATGGTGTCAGCGCCATTTCCCGCCGGGCAAGCGCCGGAGGGTCGGTCGGTGTTGGCCGCTATAATCTGGTCGTACAATCCGCAGACCGGCGCCGGCTGCGTCGCGGCCGCGGCAGCGGACGTCGACTCAATCGCGCCGATATCGCAAGCCCCGCCTTGCGGCCGCGGCGTTCCGATTTGGTCGGTCTCAAGGCAATAGCTCGCATCGGCCGCGTCCACAGCCGGGCTGCCGTCCAGCGGCGCGCGCCGGGCGGGCGAGCCGGTCAAGTCGCCCAGCATGGGCTCGCCGAAGCGCCCGGTCGTAACGCAGGTACCGTCCTCGCTTAGATTGCCGATCGCCTGCGTCAGTCCGCCGCTGCAATCGTCGGCGTCGCCGCCGCGGCCGACGATGCTGTTGCGCAAATGAATCGCGCCGCTCAGGTTGTTAATGGCGTCGCCGTTCGACTGCCTGGCGATATTGTGCAGCATGGTCACATGCGTCAGTGTGGCTCTGCCGAAATGGGCGTTTAAGGCGCCGCCGCCGACGGCCGAATTGTCGTCCAAGGTGCTGTTGCTCACGGCCAGGCTGCCATATTCAGTATGCAGCGCTCCGCCAAACCATCCCGCGCGATTGCTTACAAAGCTGCTGCTGTTGACGGCGACCTCGCCGTGCTGTACGTGGATTGCGCCGCCGTCCTGCTCCGATATATTTAGCAAGAAACTGCTTCGGTTCACCGTCGCGCGGGCGCTCGCGCTCGTAGTCGCGATAGCGGCGCCTCTATCGGCTCTGTTGCTGCTGAATGTAACTTGGTCGGCCCGCAGCCGGGCGCCCTCGCGCAGTCGAATCGCGCCGCCTAATGTGGCCCGCCCGTGTTTGAGTGTCATATTCTTAAGCGTAAGATTCCCGCGCGCGATATCAAAGATGCGATTCTTGCCGCCGCCGCTGACGGTGAAATCGTTGCCTTCAATGATAATCTCGCTGGTTACCGTGGGCAGACCTTCTTTCAACGTAACATCCGCGAACAATGTAATCGTGTCAACGCCGCTGCCGGCCGGGCAACCGCCGGAGGGCGCATCGGTGTTGGCGGCAATGATCTGATTGGCCAAGGGGCAGGGCGGTGGCGGAACAATGGGCGTCGGCGCCAGCTTTGCAGTCGTAGACTCAATCGCGCCGATATCGCAGCCGCCCCCTTGTGGGCGCGCGGTCCCGACTTGATCGGTCGCCGGGCAATACTCGGGATCGGCCGCATCCAGGGCCGGGCTGCCATCGAGCAGCGGAAACCAGGCCGGCGCGCCCGTCAATTCGCCTACGAGCGGGACGGTTCTAGTTTCCAGCAAGCTGCAAGTTCCGTCCTGGCTCAGATTGCCGCGCGCATCGGTAAGGCCGTTTGCGCAGGACATTCCGCCGGGCTGCCCGCCGACAATGCTGTTGTAAAGACTTATCTCGCCGGCAGTTCGATGAATCGCGGCGCCGCCGACGGACTCCGCCGCATTATTCATCATTGTCACATGAGTCATGCGTACTACCGAGGCAAACACTTCCATGGCGCCACCGACATGCGCCGAGTTGCCGGCGACGGTGCTGTTGTTGACGGACATGCGTGTCTCTTCATGCGCGGCGACTGCCCCGCCCTCGGCGCGCGCCCGGTTCTGCTGAAAGCTGCTTGATTCAATTTCAACCAGGCTGCCGTCACTGAAGATCGCGCCGCCCAGAAACGCCGTGTTATTGATGAATGAGCTTCGCGCGATTTCGAGCGTGGCTTCAGCGAGCGCTCGTACCGCGCCGCCTTCTTCTTGGTCTGGCGCGCGGCCATCAGTCAATGTCAGATTGTGGATGGCGAGCCGACCGCCATTCACGTCGAAGATGCGATACTTGCCACCGCCGCTGATCGTATGGCCGCCGCCCTCAATGATGAGCTCGCCCGTAATCGGCGGCAGCGGAGCGGCGAGGATGATGTCGGCGCCAAGCCGTATCGCGCCGTTGCCCGCGCGGTTGGCCGCCTCGATGTCAGCGCGCAGGCTGTCATAATCGGTCGCGGCGCTCGCCCATGTCGGCGGCGTCAGCGCAAGACAGGCGAGAACGAGCAAGCATAGCGCGCGCGCAACAGTCATTCGCATCTCCTTGGGAATATCCACTTTGCTCGGCGCCGCGCGACCTCAGCCGCAGTCGCCCTGTGTTTCCACATAATCCGCGCTGATCCAGCCCGCCGCGCCGCGATACTCGACCTGGAACCAGCCCGCTGACCGCGACTGGACGGTCAAAGTTGCGCGCTGCGCCACCAGGCCGATGCGATTGCCGCCGGGGCCATCGCGGAATTTGAGAACGTGAGTCGTCGTCACCCTGCAGGCAGACGCATCCTGCGGCGATGCGCTGCTTTCGGATGGCGCCGGGCCGGCCGCGGACCACTCGATGGCGCCGATATCACAGCCGCCGCCCTGCGGACGCGACCTGCCGACTTGGTCCGCGTCAGGGCAGTAGCGAGCATCCGCAGCGTCTATCGCCGGGCTGCCGGCTTGCAGCGGTAGATAAACCGGGTCTTCTGTGCTTTCGCCAAGTAGCGGGTCGCCGCGATATGCCGGGTCGCAGCTGCCATCGCTGATCAGATTCCCGACATTTTGCGCGAGCCGGCCCGGACATAGTACCGAAGCTGTCGAGTCATTGCCGGCGATGATGCTATTGCGCAAGTTGATCGCGCCATTTTCGTTTTGCAGCGCGTTGCCGTCGTCCGTGCTGTCCAAGGCTGTAACGTGAGTGAGCGTAACTGAGGAATAGAGAGACCCAACCACCTTGCCCAGTCTCGCCCGATTGTTGATAAATGTGCTGTTGCTTATATCGACCGCAGCGCTATGTTCTGCGAAAATGGCGCCGCCCAATCCGCCACTGCCTATTCCGTCACTGCCCACGGCGCTATTGGCGACGAAGCTGCTATTCGAGATGGTAACTTTGGCATAAGTCGTAGACACATATATCGCGCCGCCTGCGACAGCGCGGTTGGAAGCGAGGCGGCTGTTGTCGACAGTCAATTTGCCGCCGCGCTCGATTCCAATTGCTCCGCCCCTTATTGCTATGTTGTCGACGAACAGGGAGTCGCGGACTACCGCCGCGCCGTTGCTTCGCACAAAGATAGCGCCGCCATTCCCTTGCAAATGGTTGGCGTCGGACAGCGTCAAATTCTGAATCGTCAGCTTTCCCGCATTGACAGCGAATATTTGAAAACGGGTATTCCCGCTTATCGAGAATCCATTGCCCTCTATGGTGATGTTGCTGGTAATCGCTGGTAGTTTCCTCGTCAAGGCGATGTCGCGCGCCAGAGTTATTACATCGTGGCCGCGGCCCGCCGGGCAGCCTCCGGCCGGCGCATCCGTATTGGCGGCAGTAATCTGCTCAGCCAGCGTACAACCCGGCGGCGGTACTATGGGCAATTCCGGCGGTAGGGCGGTGGTTGATTCTATCGCGCCGACATCGCAACCGTCGCCTTGCGGCCTCGGGGTACCGTTTTGATCGGCCTCCAAACAGAAGCTGGGGTGGGCGGTGTCAATGGCCGGGCTGTAATCTCGTAAGGGAAAGTACGCTGGCGCGCCAGACAAGTCGCCGATCAAGGCATGATCGCTAAATTTGACGCCGCAACGCCCGTCCAGACTGAGATTGCCGATATTTTGATCTAAGCCTCCGTCGCAGTCATTCGCCTCGCCTGTATTGACAACGATACTGTTGCGGAGCTTGACGATTCCATCCAGCTTGTCGATCGCATCGCTGTTGCGTAACGTCGACAGATTGTTCACCATGGTAACATGCGTCATGGTGACTTCCGCGCGCCATACTGCCATTACGCCGCCGCCAATAGCCAGATTATTGTGGAAAGTGCTGTTTGCTATTCGGCTCAAGCCCGAATGCGCGTATACGGCCCCGCCATATCCATCGGCGGCGAAATTATCGAGGAAGCTGCTTCTGGTGATTAAGGCATCGCCACGGACATTGATCGCGCCGCCATCTTCATCGGTTGCGTTGCCGACGAAGCTGCTGCTCTCGACAGTAAGTCGAGAGTAGTCGCTTCTCATCGTGATGGCGCCCCCGCTTCCATCCCTTGCCCGACCGTTGCGCAGCGTCAAGTTTCTAATCGTCAGCGCCCCGCCGTAAACGTCAAATACGCGATACTTGCCACCGCCGCTGATCGTATGGCCGCCGCCCTCAATGATGAGCTCGCCCGTAATCGGCGGCAGCGGAGCGGCGAGGATGATGTCGGCGCCAAGCCGTATCGCGCCGTTGCCCGCGCGGTTGGCCGCTTCGACTTTGGCGAACAAGCTGTCAAAATCATCAGCGGCCTTCGCTGTTGGTATCAGTGCAAAAGTCGCGGCAAGAACGATTAGCCAAATAAGGAAACCAGGCGTGCGCAATGCTGTCATTTCGATCCCCCAAAGAAATTGCAGCTCGATTGTGACCCTAAGCGCAGTCGCCCTGTTCTACCACGAAGTCGGCGCTGATCCAGCCCGCCGCGCCGCGATACTCGACCTGGATCCAGGCCGGCGTCCGCGCTGTCGCGGTCAGCGCCGCGCCTTCGGGGATCAAGCCGATGCGGTTGCCCGCAGGGCCAGCGCGGAAGTTGAGCGCGTGCGTCGTCGTGACGAGGCAATCGGCCACTCTTGCCACGATCGGCGGCATCTCAATCGCCCCGATATCGCAGCCGCCGACTTGCGGCCGGGCGGCGCCCAATTGGTCGGTATCGAGACAGAATGCCGGGTCCGCTGCGCCAATCGCCGGGCTGCGATCTTTCAAAGCATGATAACCTGGCGAGCCAGACAGATCTTCAAGTAGAGCATTGTCGTCGGGCTTGGCGCCGCAAGTACCGTCCGCGCTGAAATTGCCGCGACTCTCGTTCAGCCCGCCTTCGCAGTCGCCTTGTCCGAAACCAACAATCAGACTATTGCGCAGACTGAGACGGCCACCGTTTCGTGCAATCGCATGCCCGCCGGCGCTGCCCGTGCGATTGCGAAACATCGTGACATGAGTCAGGACGACGTCGCCGGAAATCATATCGATTGCGCCGCCGAACCCTCCCGCGTAATTTTCACTGAATGTGCTGTTGGAAATTGTGAGGCGCCGGCCACCCATATATATCGCGCCGCCGACGGCTGCCGCTCGGTTTTTGACGAAGCTGCTGCCGGTGATCGAGATTGAGCCCCGAAGAGCATAAAACGCGCCGGCGTAGTCGTCGGCCCGGTTGTTTTCAAATTGGCTGTTGCGTATCGTAGCGTTTGAGCTATGGGCATTGGTCGATATAGCCGCGCCCGACTCGGCGTTGTTACCGTCGAAGGTCACGCCATCAGCGGTAAGCCGCGCGTTTTACCGCAAGCGTATCGCTCCGCCTTGTATGGCTTTGCCACTACGCAGCGTCAAATTATTCAAAATAAGATTGCCGCCGACGATGTCGAAGACGCGAAACTTTCGGTCGCCGCTTATGGCAAAGCCCTTGCCTTCGATTGTGATCTGGCTGGTGATCGAGGGCAGTGGCTCGCGCAAGACAACATCCCGATCCAAGGTAATCGTATCGTGACCGCTGCCGGCCTTGCATGCTCCTGAAGGCGCGTCTCGATTCGCCGCGATAATCGCGTCATGCAAAGGGCAACCAGGCGGCGGTACTATAGGTGTAGGCGCTAATTCCGCCGTCGTCGATTCAATTGCGCCGATATCGCAGACGTCGCCGAGCGGACGCGCAGCGCCGAGCTGGTCGGTCGGCAGGCAGTGCTCGGGATCGGCCGCGTCCAGGGCCGGGCTGCCATCGAGCAGCGGAAAATAACCGGGCGAGCCGGTCAAGTCGCCGACCATAGCCTTTGTTCGCGCGCCCAGCAAAGTACATGAACCGTCATGGCTCAAATTGCCGCTCGCGCGGGTTAAGCCATTTTGTGCAAGCTTTCGAAATCGCGTCGCCGTCTACGATACTGTTATAGAGATTGACGACGCCGGCAGTGCGGTGAATCGCCGCCCCGGTACCGCTAGACACCCTATTACTTATCATAGTGACGTGTTTGAACGTGGCCTCGGCAAAGAAGACTTGGCTCACCCCGCCGATGTAAGCGGAGTTGCCGCTAAAGGTGCTGTTGCTCACGGTCAGCTTGCCATCGTGCGCCGCGATCGCGCCAGCATATGAATCGGACCCATTCCTCTGAAAGCTGCTCTGCGTGATGTCGGTCATTCCGCTTTTGAGGAAAAGCGCGCCGCCAAGACTGCTGGAATGGTTGCGGACAAAAACACTCTGCGCGATCTTCCGGTCGGTCCCGGCGCCGTTGGCAGCGATTGCTCCCCCGTTCGCCGCCGAATTATCGCTGAAAATCAGGCCTTCTGCGCTGAACTGCGCGCTGCCGCTCAACCGAATCGCCCCGCCGAACTCTCCCTCCGGCGCTTTGCCCGCGATAAGCGTCAAGTCCTTCACAGTGAGCTTTCCGCCTGCCACATCAAAGATGCGATATGCATTGTCGCCGCTTATGCTGAAACCTTTGCCTTCGAAGCTGACCTCGCCCGTGATAGCTGGGAGAGTTCCACCAAGCGTGACATCGCCATTCAAAGCAATTCTGCCAGCGCCATTGCGATTGGCCGCTTCGATTTGCCTGTACAGGCTTTCAAAGTCGTCGACGGCAATCGCTTTGTCCACCAACATTAAAAAGCGCCGCCAGCAAAATGAAAAGGAATACCGACAGTCGGCCAATTCGCTCGGTTAACATGTCTTCCTCTTCTCCTAACTGAGATTACAGGACTCAATACACTCAACAAACCTAATCGCAATCGCCCTGCACAGCCACATAATCCGCGCTGATCCAGCCGGTCTGGCCGTCATGCTCCACCTTGTACCAGCGCGGCGTCCTCGCTATAACCGGCAGCGTCGCATTTTGAGGAACGCCGCCGATGATGCTGCCGCCGGGTCCATCTCGGAAGTTGAGCAGGTGCGTGGTGGTCACGGCGCAGTCCGACAAAGTCCGGCTGACCGGCACAGCTTCAATCGCGCCGATATCGCAGCGGCCGAATATCGAACGCGCCCGGCCCAGCTGGTCAGTATCGGGGCAGAAGCGCGGGTCAGCCGCATTGATGGCCGGGCTGCCGGGCAAGGGCGCCAGATAGGCGGACGAGTCGATCGCCTCCGCCAGCATCGGGTCGCCGCTCAGCATCGGCGAGCAGGAGCCGTCCTTGATCAAATTGCCGATGTTCTGCTTCACATTGGCGCATATCTCATCAGACAAATTGCCCACTACAATACTGTTGCGCAGAGAAACGCGGCCCGCCGTTGCGAATGAGTCTTCGCGCATTCTTAGCGGGTAAGTGGTGTAGTTCTTGATGGTCAGGTGAGTGAGGGTGGCTGTTGCGCCGTTCTCTACCCGCATGGCGCTGACCGAATTGTTGATGAAGCTGCTGTTGTCAATTTTGAGGCGCGTGAAGGGATTGTCCACGGCGACCACGGCGCTATACCCGGAGGAATTCTTGACAAAGCTGCTGCCGCTGACGAAGATGCGGCCGCCGCCCAACCAGCTGGCCCCGATGGCCCCGCCGCTCCAGCTGGCGCGGTTGCTGGAAAAACTGCTACCAGTGACGCTCAGCCGGACATCTTTGCTGGCTGTGGATACAGCGCCGCCGTACGTCGCCGAGTTTTCGCTGAAGGTAGAATGCTCGATACTGATTCGCGCGCCATTCATCAGCCGGATCGCGCCGCCCTTGGCTGATATCGCGCCCGCGCTTTTTTCGGCGATATTGCCCGTGAAACTGCTGTCGCGGATGGTCAGCCGGTCGCCGCTGCTGGATGTCGCAATGGCGCCGCCATGCGTCGCCCGATTGGCGCTGACGGTCGAGCGCTCGATAGTCACGTCGGCGCCATTCCGCATTCTTATCGCGCCGCCTTCGTCGTCAGTTGCATTGCCGCCGGTCAAGGTCAGGTTCGATAGTGTTAGCGCCCCGCCATTCACGTCAAATATGCGGTAGGCGTCATTCCCGCTGATGCTGTGCCCGCCGCCGTCGATCGCGACGCTACCCGTGATCGGCGGCAGCGCGGCGCTCAATACGATGTTCCCGCTGAGCGTAATCGCGCCGCCGCCACTGTTGGCGACAGAGATTCTGGCCCGCAAACTCTCATAGTCGTCCGCGGCCGCCGCCGGCCCGCTACAAAACATGTATGCGAAAAGCGAACTTGTTCACACCTGCGCGTATAATCATGATTGCCCCCAATCCCCTGCGCCGAAAGTAAAACGAAGCCGTGATTCCTGGACAAATGCCGCCCGGACGTGTCGCATCATGAATCAGGAGAACTGGGACCGCGTGAACCAAGCTCTATTCTTTTGACATCCATCGCGCTAGCTGTGCGACGCGCGACTGAAGCGCCTCGGGCCCGTTGGCTTTCGCAATTGCGGCGCGCAGGCGCTTCAATTACACTCACGTCATCAACTGTGCACGCGAGGGCAGCGCATGAGCAAACTTTCCATCAGCCTGGGGCAAATGCGGATCAAGCTGGCGCGCGTGGAAGACAATCTGGCCACGGCGGAGCGCATGATCGGCGAGGCAGCCGCCGCCAAGGCCGACCTGGTCGTGCTGCCCGAATTGTGGTCCAGCGGCTACGACCTGGAAAACGCCGCTGACTACGCGGACGAGTTGGGCGCGGGCATGTTCGCCCAGCTATCCCAGACCGCGCGGGCAAACGCGACAGCCATCTTCGGTTCCGTGCTTGAGCGGCGCGACGGACAGATCATGAACTGCGCCGCGTATTATGATGCGAACGGCAGCCTGGGCGCCGTCTATCGCAAGATCCATCTCTTCCGCCTCTTCGACGAACACAAGTGGCTGGGCGAGGGCGAAGCGCCGGCCACGCTCGCCTTTCCCTGGGGCGCCGCCGGCTTGAGCATCTGCTACGATTTGCGCTTTCCCGAGCTATTCCGGCGTTATGCTGTGGCCCAGGGCGCCAAACTGATGCTGCTCTGCGCCGAATGGCCGCTGGCGCGCGTCGAACATTGGCGCGCCCTGCTGATAGCCCGCGCCATCGAGAATCAGTGTTTCGTCGTGGCGACCAACTCCTGCGGCGATACCGGCGGGACCGTCTTCGGCGGGCACTCGATGATCATCGACCCCTGGGGCAAGATAATCGTGGAAGCCGGCGAGGACGAATGCCTGCTTTCCGCCGTAATCGACCTTGAGGAAGTAGATCGCGTGCGGCGGCAGATTCCAGTCTTTGAAGATAGACGCCCCGACGCTTATTATTCGAGCTGACGCCGGCGCCGCGCGGGTCTTGAATTTCGGCGCGCTTTGTGCTATGTTCGCCCGGTGGATACAAACGCAAAGCGATTTAGCGGCCGATCATTTCTTCATAAGACGCCAAACCCCCCTTTCATTTCTGGCATCAAAGATCTGAGTTTGAGCAGGCGCGTCAGCTTGGCGGCGCCTGGTCCGCGCGCGCCGGCGACAGCGCCCGGCGTTTTGCCTTTAGCGCTTGCGCCCGGCGAGTTAAGACAAATGCCTGGCCGGCGCTGTACATAGTTGCGTGCGCTAGCGTGGGCGCGTAATACTGACAGTAACTAGAGAGCGGAGAATTCTTATGTATTCCAGTGGCGACCAGATCATCCACCCCCGCTATGGCGCCGGAACGATAGTCGGCAAAAAGAAATTGACCTTCAAAGGCAAGACTCGTTCTTATCACGTGGTGGAGCTGGTGGGCAACCGCGGCGAAGTGATGATCCCGGTCGAAGCCGCGGTTGACATGAACATACGCCCGGCCATCGAAGACTTGACCATTATTGAAGAAGTATTCGCGCTGCCTCCGGCACAATTGTCGGACGACTATCGGTCGCGGCAAGCCAAGATCCAGAAGCAGATCCAAACCCGCGAACCGGAAGCCCTGGCCAAAGCGTTGCGCGACCTCTACTGGCGCGAGCAAAATGACAAGCTGACATCAGTTGAACTCAAGATGAAAAGCAGCCTGATCAAAATGCTCAGCCACGAAATCGCGGTGATCTGCGCCGAAACAACCGTGGAAAAAGCCAACAGTCAATTGATGGGTATGTTGCATCGCATGATTCAGACAGGTGAACCAGACGCCCCGAGCGACGACGCCGAGTCGGCATAGGCGCCTGCAAATCGCAAAGAGCCCGCCGTTTCCTGACACTCAGTCCGCGGTGTCCAATTGAAAGCGACCCATGCCGCCCGTGTAGCGAATGGTTAGCTTGCGGTCGGCGTTCGCATAATCTGCGGTCTGCCAGTTCCGGCGCGACTTGGCACTCTTCTCGCCGGAAACGCGCATGAAGCGCTCGGGAAGATCAATGACGCCCAATCCTGGTTTCGCTTCGACGCGCGCCGCCGTACCGGGCGAGACGGCAATGTTTACACTGCCCAAACCGCCGGTAATGTCAAGCTCTCCGTAAGCGCCCTTCGGGATCCTTAGCTCGGTAAGGCCGACGCCGCCGCGGAATTTCGCTCGTAGCGGACTTTCCTGCGCCGGCAGCGTCACCAAGGCCTTGCCAACACCCGTCTCTAACTGCAGGGCGTCGATTTGCAAGCCGTCCAGGTCAATATCCGCCTCGCCCACGCCAGCGGTGATGCCCAGCTGTATGGGCAGGTTCCGCGCCAGGGCGATGTCCCAGCGCAAGTCCCGCGCTACGGGGCCGAATTCACCGACTGAGCTGCCTTTCCGCCGCAGCGAGATGACGCGCTCGGCGCCGCCGCTGACGTCGAATTCTATCTCGCCAACGTAAGTCAGTTCCGCTTCAAACAAGTTTGGCGACCCCGGCTCAAGCGCCTTGATGCTGGCCGGGCCCACTGGAAAGGCGATCTTTATCTGTGCGGATGCCGCCTTGTCAAGCGGCTCGCCAAGCGACGCCCGTTTTGCTTCTGCCGCGCCGCCCATCGCGTCGCTGACCAGTTGCCCGGCCCGCACTCTCAAGTGCTCCAAGTCCAGCGACCACTCTACTTTTCTGCGCTCTCCGCTCATGCGCTCCGGCTCCTCAACTCGTTGCCTGCTAATATATACGTAGCGCGCGACCGATCGGCGCGCATCCGCCGCCTGCTGAATTCCACTTGTCCAATCGGCGACGGCGGCGCTATACTTGACGCAGCGATGACAAGTCAGGAATCCGGAATTATGGACAATAACCCCGCAGTGAAATGGGTGCTGCGGCATCCGCGCATCAGCGCCTGGGTCGTGCTGGCCGGCGGCATGGTGGCTCTGCTGGTGCACGAAGCGCGCAACGTCGGCCTCATCCCGTCGCAGTGGCTGGCGCTGATCGTCGCCACTGTCCTGGTCGCCGGCGCTTGTATCTGGATTATCAGTTGGGAAGACAAGGACGACCCCGCCGACGAGGCCGAAGTCAGCGCTGCCGAAGCATCGGCTAACGAAGCGGCGGAGCCGGCGCCAACATCCGACGGCGCCGCCTAGACTCCAGTCTTGATTCAATGTTCGATTGGCGCCCGCCCGCCAATTGCTTTAAGCGCGAGGCGGTGGCTCGCCCGTCAGACCCCGGTCCGAAATGCCAAGTCCCCAGCCCTGCGCCCGCCTCGCGCGCCCGCAAGAGCGCTTCAAAGCCAGCTACATTGAAGGGGTTTGGGAATACATCCGCGAAAAACAGACGGTATCCTGGCATCCCGAGATTCTGCGGCGGCGTTTCGACGAATATCTGCGTGTCCTGCGGCAAGCCGAAAGCGATCCGCTGGCGGGCATGGTCCCGGCCACGCGCTTCTGGCTGATCGGCGACGGTAACCATTACCTCGGCGATGTTGATGTTCGCCATCACTTGAACGAGGCGCTGGGCCGCTTCGGCGGGCATATCGGCTACAAAATCCGCCCCTCCGAACGCCGCAAGGGCTACGGCAGATTGATCTGTCGGCTGGGTATCGAAGAAGCCCGCAAGCTGGGCATCGGCGACATTCTCATTACCTGCGACGACGACAATATCGGCTCCTGCAAGATAATCGAAGCCAATGGCGGTCAATTGCAGGACAAAATCGACAATGGCCGCGCGGTCTTGACGCGCCGTTACTGGATTCGGTCCGGCGATTGAGGCGCATTCAAGTCAGCATCTTGCAGCCGCAGTCGACGCAATCGGGCAGCTCGTTGCCTAGCAGCGCGTTGATGCGATAGCGCCGCCGGGCGATGTATCGGTAAGCGCGCCGTCCGATCGCTGCTGCTCCCGGCAATTGCAGCAGCAGCCACAGCGGCCAGCCCAGTGGCACTTCCCGCAGCATGCGGCGCGAGCCCGCGAAGCCGGCGTACACGTTTCCGACAGCGTCCATTACGTGAATCTCGGCCATCAGGCGCTCGTCCGTGAGCGACGGGTAGCGGTCCCGCCACGCGACATCGTCGGCATGCAGATCGACGAATTCGATCCGATTCAGCCAGTCAATAGCTCGCATGGTTTCGCAGGTGGATGCGCAAATCAAGCATTTGCCGTCGTATAAGGCTGTCAGCATCTTGTGGGTCTCGTCTTCCGACGGCCTTCATTATAACAGGCGCAATAAACGAAACGCCTTACCAAAGTTGCCGGGGCGGTGTATTGCATCGACTTCGCGTTATCACAGTGGCGCGTCAATATCTCGCTGACTTCTGTGTCGCATTTTCGTGAAACTCTATCCTTGAAGACGTCGGTAGGGGCGACGCGCTGAGTCGCCCGCGCTCAAAAGCCTGGAAGTCAAAGGGCGAGCCACCGGCTAGCCCCTACAGATTCTCGTTTTCGCGGCTTGTGCTACACTCAGCTATGCGCCAATGCGCAGCCCGATACACAGGCGAGATATGCTGCCGACCCGACTGGAAATGCGCAACTTCCTGGCCTACCGCGCGCCACAGCCCATCAGCTTCGCGGGCGTCGATCTGGCTTGCCTTTCCGGCGACAACGGCGTCGGCAAATCGTCCATACTGGACGCCATCACCTGGGCGCTTTGGGGCCGAGCCCGCGCCAAACGCGACGACGAATTGATCCACCTTGGCCAGGACGGCATGCAGGTGCAGCTCGACTTCGAGCAAGACGGCGCGCGTTACCGCGTGATTCGGCGGCGCGCGCGATCCGGACGCGGCAGCCGCGGCGCGCTGGATCTGCTGGCCTGGGGCGCGCAGGCTGCCCCGCGCCGTATCAACCAGGGCGGCATCCGCCGCACGCAAGAGCAAATCAACGACCTGCTGCGCCTCGATTATGAAACCTTCGCGCATTCCGCATTCTTGCAGCAAGGCCGCGCCGATGCCTTCGCGCTCAAGACCGCCGCCGAGCGCAAACGTATCTTGTCCGAAATCCTGGGCCTGGAGCGCTGGACGCAGTACGAAACTGAGTGCAAGCAGCGGCTGAATGCCCTCAACTCGCAGGCCGACGTCCTGCGGCACGATATCAGCCGGGTCAAGGAGGAAATCAAACGCGAGCCGCAGCTGCGAACTGAATCTTACAGGCTGACCAAATCGCTCCAGGCGGCGGAAGCTCGACTGGAACAAGCCAGCCAGCGTTACCAGAAGGTAGCCAAGGCGGCCGAACAGCTGCGACTGGCGCGCGCGAGCCAAGCCGACACCGAGCGCCGCATCGCCGGCCGCCGCGGCGACATGGAAATCGCGCAAGCCGACATTGAGCGACAAGACAAGATCGTCGCCGAGTATCAGCGGATCATTGAGCAGGGCGAATCCATTCAGGCCGGTTATCAGCGGCTGGTCGCCGCCCGCGAAAATCAAGACCAGGTCATGCGGCATTTGGCGCGCCGCCAAGAACTGGACCGGCAGATCCAGCGGCTTGAGCAGCTGCTGGCCGACCAGCGCGCCGAACTGACGCGCGATGCCGAAGTCATTCGCGAGCGAATCAAGAGCCTGGAGGCCAGGCGGAATGACGCCGCCGCGACTGATGTGGCGGCGCTGCAAAGCCAACTGCAGTCCCTGGAAGCGCTTGCTGCCCAGCGCGACGCAGCCAACAGATCCCGGCAGAAGCAGGTCGCGCGGCGCGCCAGGCTGGCTGAGCGCATGGATAGCCTCGAGACCGAGGGCCGGGCGCTAAACCGGCGGCTCGAACAGTTGGATCAGATCGACGGGCCGACTTGTCCGCTCTGCGGGCAAGCGCTGACGGAAGCGCATCGCGATCAGACACTGACGCAATTGCGCGCCGAGCGCGACGCCCTGCGCCAGACCTACCGCGATTGCGCCGGCCAGATCCGCGCCATTGACGCGAATCGCCGGTCACTGGATGAAGAGCTGGAAGCATGGGCGCTGCAATTGAAAAACTTGCCCGCGCTGCACCGGCAGTTGGGCGCGGCCGGCGAACAAGAGCGTCGCGCCAAAGAAGCCGCCGAGGCATTGGGGCTGGCGGCCGACAAACTCGCGCAAGTAGAAGCGCGACTGGCGCAAAAAGATTTCGGTCGTGAACTGCGCGCGCAATTGGACGCGCTCAAGCAGCAAGCTGACGAAAATTCCGCCTCCTACGCCGATATCAAGTCGCAACTCGACAACTACGCCGCCTTCGATCGCCAGCACAGTCAACTGGAATTCGCCCAAGCCAACTTGCCCGACGCCCGGCGCAGCCGCGACCAATCCGCGCAGCGTCTGTTAAAGTTGCGCGATTCGCTGGCCGCCGACGAAGCGCATCTGGGCGCGCTCGCCGACGAGATCAAGGCGCTGGCGGAAACACTGACGCATGAAAGCGAAAATCGCCAGGCGCTTGACAATTGCCGAGGCGAAGCGCAGCGGCTGCGCGAAAGCATCGCCATCAATAATCAGGAGTTAAACGCCATCGCCGCCGGCCGCGAAAGCAAATCGCGCTTACATGAGAAACTGGCGGACCTGGAAGCCCAAATCAGCCTGACCAGCGAGCTGCGTACAGCCTTCGGCAAACAGGGCGCGCCGGCGATGATCATCGAAACGATTATTCCCGAGCTCGAGTCGCAAGCCAATGACCTGCTCGCGCGCATGACCGACGGGCGCATGAATCTGCGCTTTCATTCGCAGCGCGAGCGGATCGACGGCAACCTGGACGAGACTCTCGATATCGTAATCGCCGACGAACTGGGCGCCCGTCCCTACGAACTTTATAGCGGGGGCGAGGCCTTCCGCATCAACTTCGCCATTCGCATCGCGCTTTCGAAACTGCTGGCTCGCCGCGCCGGCGCCCAGCTGCGCGCGCTCTTCATCGACGAAGGTTTCGGCTCCCAGGACGAAGCCGGCCGGGCCAAAATGCTCGACGCCATCAAGGCCGTCAAAAGCGACTTCGACCTGATCCTGGTCATTACCCACATCGACGAACTGCGGGACAGCTTCCCGCTGCGCCTGCTGGTGACCAAAACCGCCGCTGGCAGCCAGGTGACGATACGCTAAACTCTATTCGAGTGCAGGAGGGGCGATCCTTGGTTCGTCCGCGAATTTGTAGGGGCGACTCTGTGTGTCGCCCGAAAAGGGCAAACATGAACTCGAACGATAATAGCTACAAGCTGTCCCGCGCCGAGGTCGACTTCTTCGTCGAAAACGGCTACCTCGGGCCCTACGCCGCCATGGCGCCAGCCGAAATGGCCGAAGTCCGCCGCCAAATCGAAGCTGAGGTTCTGACCAGCGACGGCCCCAACCCGCGCTCCCGCGGCCAATCGCGCCACATGGATCAGCCCAGTGTCTACGACCTGGCGACGCATCCCGCCATCATAGACCGCATCGCCGGCTTGCTCGGGCCCGACCTCGTCGTTTGGGCCACCAACTTCTGGAACAAAGCGCCAGGCGGCGCCGAAATCCCCTGGCACCAGGACATCAACTTCTGGCCCCTCGAGCCGCCGCTTAACACCTCCGCCTGGATCGCCATCGACGAGGCCACGATCGAGAATTCCTGTGTGCAAATCATCCCCGGCTCGCATCGCCAGTCGCTTCCGCATACTCGTGCGCCGGAAGGCGTGGCCTTCGGCAAAATGGCTGACCCCGATTCCTTTGACGCCTCAAATGTGGTCAACATGGAGTTGAAGCCGGGCGAGTTCTTCATCTTCAGCGAGCGCACCCTGCACCGGTCAAGCAAAAATACATCGGACAAGCGGCGCCTCGGCATGTCCGTGCGCGTGACCCTGCCCGTCGTGCATGTCTTTCAGGACAGCTCGCCGCTGCATCAAGGCCACACCGCCATTCTCGCCAAGGGAAATGATGTCATGGGCTTCAACCGCTACGCCGGCCGACCGTAATTGCACCAGCAAAACGACAATGTAGGGGCGACCTATCTGGTCGCCCGCATGAAAAAACATGAACGCAAACAACTACCAACTGTCCCGCGCCCAAGTCGACTTCTACGTCGAAAACGGCTACCTCGGCCCCTTCGCCGCTATGACCCCGGCCGAGATGTCGCCCATTCGCCAGGCGATCGCAAGCAAGGTGCTCAATACCCCGGGTCCCAACCCGCGCCGCCCCATGCAATCGCGGCACATGGACAATCCCGCCGTCTATGACCTGGCTGCGCATCCCGCCATCATAGACCGCATCGCCGGCTTGCTCGGGCCCGACCTGATCGTCTGGACCACCAACTTCTGGCTGAAGGATCCCGGCGGCGCCGAAATCCCCTGGCATCAGGACATTAACTTCTGGCCTATCGAGCCGCCTGTGAACATCTCCGCCTGGATCGCAATTGACGACGTGACTGTGGAGAATTCCTGCCTGCAGATCATCCCCGGCTCGCATCGCCAGACCGTGCGCCACCTGCGCGCCACAGCAGATATGGCCATCCACGAAATGGCCGACCCAGACGCCTGCGATGTCAGCCAGGCGGTCAACATGGAATTAAACGCCGGCGAGTTCTTTTTGTTCAGCGAGCGCCTGCTGCATAGGTCCAGCAGAAATACGTCCGACACGCGCCGCCTCGGCCTCGCCATCCGCGTGACGCTGCCTGTGGCGCACATCTTCC